>NZ_JBHYZP010000003.1:118670-319066 GCF_042752355.1 Streptomyces sp. NPDC059255 | reverse complement strand
GCTCCCCTTCGGGCGGCGCGGGGGGGGCGGGCCACCGGGCCCTCTGTCTGGGGTTGAGGCGCGGGGGGGGGGGGGGGGCGCCCCCGCCCCCCCCCCCGCCACTCCATGAGCGAGACCTGCGGCTACCCAGACATACCAATGAACATTAGAATATTGATATGACCGACGATCGAATCGACTCCTGCGACCTGCTCTGCCTGGATCTGCCGCACGCCGAACAGATCCGCCGACGCCTGCCCTCGCCGGCCTCTCTGGAGCCCGCCGCATCGGCGGCCAAGGGCCTGGCCGACCCCACGCGGCTGAACGTGGCCGCGGCGCTGGCGGCCGGAGACGAGCTGTGCGGCTGTGATCTGGCGTGGATCGTCGGGCAGGCGCAGAACCTCGTCTCGCACCACCTGCGGCAGCTGCGCGCCGCGGGGCTGGCCACATCCCGCCGGGACGGCCGACTGGTGATGTACGCGCTCACCGAGCAGGGCCGGGTGCTGCTGGGCGTGCTCCTGGGCGACGACGTCAATGCCGCCATGGAGATCTGACAAGGGCAGGGGAAGGGGATTTCGATGGGTGCGGAATGCTGCGCGCCGGCCGAGGCGGACGCCACCGCCGGTGCCGAGGAACACGAACAGGGGCCGCAGCGGCTGTGGCACGTACGGGAGCTGCGGTTCGCCGTGGCCGCCGGCGCACTGCTGCTGGCAGGCCGGCTGACCGGCCGTGCCGGGGCCGAGGTCCCGCAGACGGTGCTGGAACTGGCCGCCGTGGCGGTCGGCGCCGCCGCCTTCGTCCCGGCGGCCGTACGCAATCTGTTCAAGCACCGGCATGTCGGCGTGGGCACGCTGATGACGATCGCCGCGATCGGGGCGGTGGCGCTCGGCCAGTTCTTCGAGGCCGCCATGCTCGGCGTTCTCTTCTCCGTCGCCGAAGGTCTGGAGCACTACGCGGTCGTCCGCACCCGCCAGGGCCTGCGCGCACTGCTCGACCTGGTCCCCGACACCGCCTCGGTGCTGCGCGACGGCCGCGAGGTGCAACTCGCCCCGGACGCCCTCGCCCTGGGGGACGTGATGCTGCTGCGCCCGGGACAGCGTGCCGCCACCGACGGTGTCATCCGCTCCGGCCGCACGAGCCTGGACCTGTCCGCGATCACGGGTGAGTCGATGCCCGTCGAAGCCGGCCCCACGGACGCCGTGCACGCGGGTGCGATCAACGGCGGCGGCGCGATCGAGGTCGAGGTCACCGCGCCGGCGAAGGACAGCTCCCTGGCCCGCATCGTGCACATCGTGGAAGAGGCACAGGAGCGCAAGGGAGCGGGCCAGCGGCTGGCCGACCGGCTCGCCAAGCCGCTGGTGCCGGGCATCGTCGCGCTGGCCGGGCTGATCGCCGCCCTCGGCGCGATCCTCGGCGATCCGCTGCTGTGGCTGGAGAGGGCCCTGGTCGTCCTCGTCGCCGCCTCCCCGTGCGCGCTCGCGATCGCCGTGCCGCTGACCGTGGTGGCCGCCGTCGGTGCGGCCGGCCGCACCGGCGCCCTGGTCAAGGGGGGCCTCGCCCTCGAACAGCTCGGCACCGTACGTACGGTGGCCCTCGACAAGACCGGCACGCTCACCCGCAACGAGCCCCGCGTCATCGACACCCTCACCGCCAACGGCGCGACCGACACGCAGGTGCTGCGCCTGGCCGCCGCGCTGGAGGCCCGCAGCGAACACCCCCTCGCCGCCGCGATCACCGCCGCCGCCGACGAAGTCCCCGAAGCCGCCGAGGTGACCGCGGTCGTCGGCCACGGTCTGCGCGGTGACGTCGACGGGACGCGGGTACGGCTCGGCCGCCCAGGCTTCATCGAACCCGGCGGCCTCGCGGCGGAGGTGGCGCGGCTGCAGGGCGAGGGCGCGACCGTCGTCCTCGTCGAACGCGACGACGTACTGATCGGCGCCATCGCGGTACGCGACGAGCTACGGCCCGAAGCGGCGGAGACCGTACGCGAACTGCGCCGCCTCGGCGTCGAGGTGGCCATGCTCACCGGCGACAACGCCCGCACCGCCCAGGCGCTCGCGACCGCGGCGGGTATCGACGACGTCCGCGCCGACCTGCGCCCGGAGGACAAGGCCGGGATCGTCACCGAGCTGCGCGCCCGGGGCGGCCGGGGCGGCGTGGCCATGGTGGGCGACGGCATCAACGACGCCCCCGCGCTGGCCACCGCCGATGTCGGCATCGCGATGGGCGCCATGGGCACCGACGTCGCGATCGAGACCGCGGACGCGGCACTGATGGGCGAGGACCTGCGCCACCTGCCCCTGCTGCTGCGGCACTCGCGCCGAGCCCGCTCGCTCATGCTGCAGAACATCGGCATGTCCCTGGCCATCATCACCGTACTGATCCCGCTGGCCGCCTTCGGCGTCCTGGGCCTGGCCACCGTCGTGTTCATCCACGAACTCGCCGAGGTCGTCGTCATCGCCAACGCCCTCCGCGCCGCCAAGGCCACCCCCCTGCCCGGCACGACAGCCCTCGCCACCACCGTGCGACGGACCGCACCTGCCGAGCCCTCCGTACAGCCCGCCGCGCTCTCCACGCTCCTGATCGCCCCAGGCACCAAACCGGCGGCCGAGACACCGCGGGAGGCACTGGCGGTCCCGGAACCCGCGACAGGCTGCTGCGCGGGCTGCGCGACGGACCAGCCGGCCCACGTCGAACAGCCAACCCTGGTCAAGACGGTCCCGGCACAGAACCCTCGCCCGGCCAACCCACTGCCGGTGGTGAATCCCGCGCTCCGCGGCGACGGATGCTGCGACGGGCAGTGACCTGCGGGCCCTCACGTCCAGCGTCCACCAACCGCGGCTAGCTGATGAAGTCCGCAAGGTCGCGTTCAAGGGCGGCCTCCGGCTTGGCGCCGACGATGGTCTTGGTGACGTCGCCGTCGGCGAGTGCGGCAAGGTACCGCTCGGCGTCCAGGGCGGCGGCGCAGCCGGAGGGGCCCGAGCCGATGACGACGACGTTGCGGATCTCGCTCATGCCGTGGTCTCCGGCGCGATCTCGGCGATCAGTCCCTCGACGCGCTTCTTGATCGCGTCGCGGATCGGGCGTACGGCCTCGACGCCCTGGCCGGCCGGGTCGTCCAGCGTCCAGTCGAGGTAGCGCTTGCCGGGGAAGACCGGGCAGGTGTCGCCGCAGCCCATGGTGATGCACACGTCCGACTCCTTCACCGCGTCCACGGTGAGCATCTTCGGGACCTCGGCGGAGATGTCGATGCCGACCTCACGCATGGCCTCCACCGCGGCCGGGTTGACGTTGGCGCCCGGGGCGGAACCCGCGGAACGGACCTCGACCCTGTCGCCGGCCAGGTGGGTCAGCCAGGCGGCGGCCATCTGGGAACGGCCGGCGTTGTGGACACAGACGAACAGCACGGAAGGCTTTCCGGACATCAGACGATCTCTCTTGTCTCGCGAGTCACACGGAGGAAATCAGGCGCACATGACATCAGCACCAGGTGGCATCAGTAGCCACTGATGTGAAAGTATCAGCTCATGATGACGTCAGTCGACACTGACCTGATCCGGGTGCTCGCCGACCCGCTCAGGCTGCAGATCGTGACCCTGCTCGCCCACGAGACCCTCTGCACCACGCACCTGGTCGAGGAGACCGGCGCCAAGCAGACCAACCTCTCCAACCACCTGCGCGTCCTGCGCGAGGCCGGGGTGGTGGAGACGGAACCCTGCGGACGCTTCACCTACTACAAACTCCGGCCGGACGTCATCGAAGCCCTGGCAGGCTCCTTCACCGACCTGGCCACGGCCGCCCGCGCCACCCGGGCGGCCGACACGAAGAGGGCCTGTCCGTGACCAGCACCGAACCGGCCACCACAGCCCCCGCCGGGCCGGAAGACGACTCGGCCGTCGCGCAACTCTCCACACTCGACCGCTTCCTGGCCGTATGGATCCTCATCGCCATGGCCCTCGGACTCGGCCTCGGCCGCCTCGTCCCCGGACTCAACGACACCCTCGCCGAGGTGGAGATCGGCGGCATCTCCCTGCCCATCGCCGTCGGCCTGCTGATCATGATGTACCCGGTCCTGGCCAAGGTCCGCTACGACAAGCTCGACGCGGTCACCGGCGACCGCAAGCTGATGGTGTCCTCACTGGTCGTCAACTGGATCGTCGGCCCGGCCGTGATGTTCGCGCTGGCCTGGATCTTCCTCCCCGACCTACCGGAGTACCGCACCGGCCTGATCATCGTCGGCCTCGCCCGCTGCATCGCCATGGTCATCATCTGGAACGACCTCGCCTGCGGCGACCGCGAAGCCGCCGCCGTCCTCGTCGCGCTCAACTCCGTCTTCCAGGTCGTCGCGTTCGGCCTGCTCGGCTGGCTCTACCTCGACCTGCTGCCCCACTGGCTGGGCCTCGGCGACGGCCAGCGCCTGGACATCTCCATGTGGAAGATCGCCCTCAACGTGGTCGTCTTCCTCGGCGTCCCCCTGCTGGCCGGCTTCCTCACCCGCCGCCTCGGCGAGAAGAAGATGGGCCGCGAAGGGTACGAGGCGAAGTTCCTGCCGAAGATCGGCCCCTGGGCCCTCTACGGCCTGCTCTTCACCATCGTCATCCTCTTCGCGCTCCAGGGGAAGACGATCACCTCGCAGCCGCTGGACGTGGCCCGCATCGCCCTGCCGCTGCTGGTCTACTTCGCGCTCATGTGGGCGGGATCCTTCCTGCTCGGCAAGACACTCGGCCTCGCTTACGACCGCACCGCCACCCTCGCCTTCACCGCGGCGGGCAACAACTTCGAACTGGCCATCGCCGTCGCCATCGCCACCTTCGGCGTCACCAGCGGCCAGGCACTCTCCGGAGTCGTCGGCCCGCTCATCGAGGTACCGGTCCTGATCGGGCTCGTCCACGTATCCCTGGCCTGGCGCAAGAAGTTCACCGCCACGGCTCTCACCACCCCCGCGAGGCAGTACTGATGCACGGTCTGCGCCGGGGCCGAGGCTCTGACCACGGTGGCCCGCCCCGGTGCCCTCACGGGGCGTGCACCGCGAGGGCGGGCGGCTGCGCGTGGAGACCGATTCCGGCGTGTCGGCCGCCCGTTGCGTGATCCGCCCGGCCCTCACGCCGTGACGACAAGGAGGCGTCCACCCGAACGGGCCGGGGCGCGAGACTTCCGGCCGTCAGTCAGTGCCCGCGGGGTGCGTACATCAGGACGGCCATACCGGCCAGGCAGATGAGTGCGCCGATGACCGTCATGCCCGGGGCCATCCAGGTCGAGGCCGAGAACGCCCTTCCCGCCCAGCACCGTGCGCGGCCGGAGGACCAGATCAAGCGCCAGTGCGTCCCGCGCCGTGGCCGGCCCGAGGACGTCGCGGCCCTCGTGGCGTTTCTCGTGGGCCCCTCCGCCTCGTTCATCACAGGGCAGTCCGTCCACGCCGACGGCGGCTGGCTGCTGCACTGAGACAGTCAACGAGCAAGGAGACGAACCGAAATGACCGAAAGAGTCCGCGCCGTCCTCGTCACCGCAGACGACACGATGCTGGTGATCCGCCGCTCACGCACGTGCCAGGTACGAGGAAGCGCCCCGGCCGGCCGAAGCCGGTCGAGGCGCTGAAGAGCAGGTCAAAGGGATTTTCCTCGCCCTGCTGTCGGTAGGCCGTGTGGGACTCGAACCCACAACCAACGGATTAAAAGTCCGCTGCTCTGCCAATTGAGCTAACGGCCCTCGACACAACACACACGAGCATAGCCCGCCCGGGAGCCTGCGCCGATCGGGTATCCCCTGTGGGGATGTCGCGTGGCACGGAGCAGACGCCCACCGGACGCGGAGCAGGCGCGGGGAGAGGGTGCCGCCGGGGCAGCGGTCGGAGGAACGGGCCAGGGCCCGTGCCGGCCACCCTGGGGGTGGGGCACGGGCCCTGGTGGAGGGTCAGGAGCGGCGGCGGTCAGCCGTTGCGCTTCCAGCGGGGCTTGTCGTCACGGCGGCCGAAGGAGCCGGTGCCGGTGCCCGTCGTGCCGCCGCGGTGGTCGTCGCGGCGGGTGGCCGGGCGGTCGTGGCCGCCGGAGCGGAAGCCGCCGGAGGGGCGGTCGTCGCGGCGGTCGCGGTTGAACGGGCGGTCGCTGCCGCCCCGGTGGTCACGGCGCTCGAAGGGACGGGCGCCGCGGTCGTCACGGCGGTCGCCGCCCCGGTCGTCCCGGCGGTCCGCGCCGCGGTCGCGGTTGAAGCCGCCGCGCTGCTCGCCGCCCCGGTCGTCCCGGCGGAAGCCGCCACGGTCGTCACGGCGGTCGCCGCCCCGGTCGTCACGGCGCTGGAAACCACCGCGGTCGCCGCCCCGCTCGTCCCGGCGGTCGTCGCGGCGGAAGCCGCCCGCGGGACGGTCGTCACGGCGCTGGAAACCACCGCGGTCACCGCCGCGGTCGCCACCCCGGTCACGGTCGCCACCGCGGTCGTCGCGCGGCGTGTAACCCCGCGCGCCGCCCCGGCCGCTGCGCTCGCCCCGGTCGTCCCGGCGGCCGAAGTTGCCGCGCTCGTCGCGCGGCGTCGCCTGCTGCGGTACGGACGCCGCCGCGGCGGCCTCCTCGACCGCGCGCTCGGCCTCGGCCGTCACCGCGGCGACCGCTGCCTCCGGGTCCTCGCCCCGCTCACGCGCGGCGCGGGCGACCAGCCGGCCGGCCTCCTCGCGCAGCTCGGCGGCGCGCCGCTGGGCGCGCTCCAGCTGCTTGGTCAGGTCGGCGGCCTCGCGCTCGGCCTGCTTGGCCGCGTTGTTCGCGGAGTCCGCCTGGACCTCGGTGAGCGAACGGGCGCCGGTGATCTCGGCGACCTCCGGGTCGAACGCGCCGGCGCCGCCGACCATGTGGCGCGAGGCGTCGACGCCCGCGTCCTCCATCAGCCGGAAGATCTGCCGGCGCTGGTGCGGCAGCGCCAGCGAGACGACGACACCGGACTTGCCGGCCCGCGCCGTACGGCCCGAGCGGTGCAGGTAGTCCTTGTGGTCCCCGGCCGGGTCCACGTTGAGCACCAGGTCGATGCCGTCCACGTGGATACCGCGGGCGGCGACGTCGGTGGCGACGAGGGCGTTGACGTAACCGTCCTTGAAGTCGGCCAACGTCCGCGTCCGCGCGCCCTGCGTCATGCCGCCGTGCAGCGCGTCGGCCTTCACGCCCGAGTCGCGGAGCTGCTCGGCGATCCGGTCCGCGCCGAGCTGCGTCCGTACGAAGATGATCGTGCGGCCCTTGCGGGCGGCGATCGCCGCGGTGACCGGGGCCTTGTCCTTGGGCTTCACGACGAGCACGTGGTGCGTCATCGTCGTGACGTTGCCCTGGGCGCTGTCGACCTCGTGGCTGACCGGGTCGGTCAGGTAGCGCTTGACCAGCGAGCTGATCTCGTTCTCCATCGTGGCGGAGAAGAGCATGCGCTGGCCGCCGGCCGGCACCAGGTCGAGCAGCTCGGTGACCTCGGGCATGAAGCCCAGGTCCGACATCTGGTCGGCCTCGTCGAGGATCGCGATCTGGATCTGGTCGAGCGAGCAGGCGCGGCGGTTGATCAGGTCGCGCAGCCGGCCCGGGGTGGCGACGAGGATGTCGACGCCGCGCTCCAGGGCGTAGATCTGGTTGCTCATCGACGTACCGCCGCAGACGACCTTCATCTTCAGGCCGAGCACGTCGCCGTACGGCTGGAGCGCGTCCGCGACCTGCATCGCCAGCTCACGCGTCGGCGTGAGGATGACGCCGCGGGGCTTCTTCTTCTCGGTGTGGCCGCCCGCCAGCGTGGCGAGCAGCGGCAGGCCGAAGGAGAGGGTCTTGCCGGAGCCGGTACGGCCGCGGCCCAGGATGTCCTTGCCGGCCAGGGCGTCCGGGATGGTCGCGGCCTGGATCGGGAAGGGGGCGGTGACGCCGTTCTGCGCGAGCTTGCGGACGATGCCGTCGGGCAGGCCCAGGTCGCCGAAGGTGATGCCGGGAGCCTTCTCCGACGCCTCGTCGGACTCGGTCGTCCCGGGGGCCTCTGCGGCCTCGATCGCCTCTACGGCCTCTACGGCCCCTTCGGCCTCGGCCACCTCGGGTGTCTCGGTGAGCTCCGCCACATCGGCGGAGACAGCGGCCTCTTCGGCCTCAACGCTCTCGGGCATGACGGCGCGGTCAGTACTGGAAATGGACATGCGAAATGCGAAACCTTCCGGAGTCTCGGCACGCGCCCAAACTCCGTGAAATTCGCAAATCGACCGCCTCAATGCGGTCAGCCACGGCAAGGGAGAGTACGCGCCACGCGGCGCTCTTCTGTGTCGGCGCCGGGCAATGATCAAACGATCTACTACCATACGCACCCACCCCCCACTTAGGCAAACCAGGCCCCCGCCGCCGAGGTGCGGAAACGCGAAAGAGACGCGCCTCACACCCGCGCGTCAGCACACCCGCGGCACCCGCGCGTCGGCACACCGCCGCACGAACGCGCGCACATCACCCCGGCCGCGTCTCTCACACCGGCCCGGGCTGGGCCGACGCCGACGGCTCCGTCAGCATCCCCGCCCCGTCCGCCAGGGACAGCGCGCCCGTCCGCATGCCCGCCGCCGGCGAGGCCGACGGCGGCTCCTGCGGCTTCGTCGGCTCCGGCTCGGGGTCCGGGTCCTCCGGCGCGGGGGACGGCGTGGGCTGCTGTACGGGCGGCGGCGCGGAGCGCGTGGGCTCCCTGGTCGGTACGGGCTCGTTCCCCGGCGCGGTCGGCTTCCCCTCCCCCGGCTCAGGACCGGGCCCGGTGGACGGCCTCGGCGAGGGGGCGCCCGACGAACCGGCCGCGGGCGAGGCCCCCTTGCCCGGCCCGGCCGCCGGGGCCCCGTCCCCCGCCCCGCCCTTGCCGTCCGGCCTCGCGTCGCCGCCCGCCTCGGCGTGCCCCGTACCGCCGCCGCTCTTCTCCGTATGGCCCGGCCAGGCGTCGGACCCGCCGGCTCCGGCGGCGGCTCCCGTACCGCCGTCGGGTTCCGCGGCGGCGGCGCCGGTACGGTCCGGCGAGCGCGACGGGGCCGGGCTCCCGGCGTCCTCGCCGACGCTCATACAGCCCGCGGAGGACAGGGCCGCCAGGGACGTGACGATCCAGACGGCGAGACGGCCTGGGGCGGACAACTGGCGCACGAGCGGCACCTCCGGGGCACGGGAACGGCTCTCCCCGCCGTCGGCGGGGGAAGGTCGACCTGCCCAACTCCCTTTTCGCCGCCAGGGACACGCCCGGGTCACACGGAGCCGCCGACGATCTTGCCGGGGCGCGGATCTGCCGGACAATGGCCCTGTGCTGGAGATGACACGCGAGACCTTCGAAGAACTGGTGAGCCAGGCCCTCGACCGGATCCCCCCGGAGCTGACCAGGGTCATGGACAACGTCGCCGTCTTCGTCGAGGACGAGCCCGACCCCTCCGACCCCGAACTCCTCGGGCTGTACGAGGGGACGCCCCTCACCGACCGGGGCGAGTGGTACGCGGGTGTCCTGCCCGACCGCATCTCCATCTACATGGGGCCCACCCTGCGGTACTGCGAGAGCACGGAGGACGTCGTCCACGAGGTCTCCGTGACCGTCGTCCACGAGATCGCCCACCACTTCGGCATCGACGACGACCGGCTCCACGAGCTCGGCTGGGGCTGAGCCCGTACGGGGCCCGCGCCTCCGTCCGCGGACTACTCCTGTTGGCGGCGGCCAGGCATGGCGGACCGGCGCTCCGGGCATACGCGCCCAATGGACCGTGATGTCCCACGCCTCCCTCCGCGCGCCCTCCGAGCCCTCCGCACCCTGCGCTCCGCACTCCCGGCGCTCCCACGCATCACGGGCCGTCTCCGTCTCCGTCCCCGCCGCCCCACCGGCCTCACCAGTTCCCTCGTCGAGGTCCACCCCCCGCGCCCCCTCGTCCGCGCGCTCGGCATGGTCGCCGTCGTCCTGTTCGGCGCCTGGCTCGGACTGCTGATCGTCGGCAGCGTGCTGACGCCGGTCGGCCCCATGGACACCCGGATGACGCTCCGCCCCTCCCTCACCGGCGGCACGAAGATCAATGTCTCGCCGCTCGGCGCGCTGGAGCTGGCCACGCACACCGGGCCCGTCCGGCTGGACGTGGACGTGGACCAGCTCGACCCGGTCCGCTCCACCGCCCTCGTGGAGCACCCCGAGCGGCTCTCCGGGCTGCAGAGCGAGATCAGCCGCGACGTCAGGACCGGCACCACCGAGCTGGCCGTACGCTCCGTCGTCGCCGTCGTCTCGGGCGCGACCGCCCTCGGCCTCGCGGTCTACCGCCGGCCCCGCCGCGCCCTCGCCGCCGGCGGCCTCGCGTTCACGCTGCTGGGCGCCTCCGCCGCCGGCGCGTACGCCACCTGGAACCCGCAGTCGGTGCTGGAGCCGAAGTTCTCCGGGCTGCTCTCCTCCGCGCCCCAGGTCGTCGGCAACGCCCGCTCGATCGTCTCCGACTTCGACGTCTACCAGAAGGAGCTGGCCCGGCTGGTCACCAACGTGACCAAGCTGTACGACGCCACGTCCTCGCTCCCCACCTTCCAGCCCGACCCGGCCACCCTCCGCGTCCTGCACGTCTCCGACATCCATCTCAACCCGGCGGCGTGGCACATCATCGGCTCGCTCGTGGAGCAGTACGGGATCGACGTGATCATCGACTCGGGCGACACGATGGACCACGGCACCTCGGCCGAGAACACCTTCCTCGACCCGATCGAGGACCTCGGCGTCCCCTATGTCTGGGTACGGGGCAACCACGACTCGGACCGTACGCAGGAGTACCTGGAGCGCACCCGGAACGTGCACGTCCTGGACGAGGGCCGGGCCGTCTCCGTCGGCGGGATCCGGATCGCCGGCACGGGCGACCCGCAGTTCACCCCGGACCGCTCCCGGGAGGTGCAGGGCGACCCGGCCGAGCGCATGGCGGGCATCCGGCTCGCGTCGGCCCTGCGCGACCAGGAGCGGGCCGGCACCCCGGTGGACATCGCGGTCGCCCACGACCCGCTGGCCGCGGAGCAGACGGACGGGGTGGTCCCGCTCGCCCTGGCCGGACACGTGCACCACCGCGAGACGCGGATACTGCCGTACGGCACCCGGCTGAAGATCGAGGGCTCGACGGGCGGCGGCGGGCTGCGCGCGCTGCAGAACCAGAAGCCGGAGAAGGTCCGCGCCTCCGTGCTCTACCTGGACCGGACGAGCAAGCGGCTCCAGGCGTGGGACGAGATCACGCTCGGCGGCCTCGGGCTGACGACGGCCGAGGTCAGCCGTCACCTCCCGGAGGAGGCGGGGAAACCCGGCGCGGAGTCCGGTACGGACCCCGGTACCGACGCGAGTACGGGTCCCGGCGGCGGCCCCCGTACGGGGCAGGGCACGGGGCGCGGTACGGGTACCCCTTCCCGTCCTTCCGGCACCGCGTCCCCCGCGTCCCCCTCAGGCTCCGGGCCGGGTCTCCCCGTCCCCGAGCCGTGACCGGCCTCGCCCCCGGCCCGGGGAACTCCCCGCGAAAACGCCCTGCGAGAGGGCCCCGTAAACCGTTTTGGCGATAGCTCCCCGCATCACATATGCTTCGGACGTCCCCGACGCGCTGGAAAGCGCCCAGGCGGGCCCTTAGCCCTCATCGTCTAGTGGCCCAGGACGCCGCCCTTTCAAGGCGGTAGCACGGGTTCGAATCCCGTTGGGGGCACGCAACACCATGTGCGAGACTGGTGCTCGCACATTGCTTGGTCCTGTGGAGCAGTTTGGAGTGCTCGCCACCCTGTCAAGGTGGAGGCCGCGGGTTCAAATCCCGTCAGGACCGCTTGCAGCCGCGAGGCTGCGTGGCTGGGTAGCTCAGTTGGTACGAGCGATCGCCTGAAAAGCGATAGGTCGCCGGTTCGATCCCGGCCCCAGCCACCACCGCCCGCAAGGGCACCAAGCCCCCGCCCGGCGAATCCGGCGGGGGTTTTCCCGTACCGCGCCTCCTGCTCGCGCCTCCTGCCGCCCAGCCGAAGGTGGGCTCCGCTCCCCTCCGGACGCCCGCCCCGCGACGAAATCGTTCGCCACCCCGTCGGCCCGGGTGAGATCCTGGTTTCGGTATGTCTACTTCCTTCGCCGACCTCCAGACCCTGCTGGCCGACGTATCGCTGCGTGACGCGCAGCGGCTCGGCCGCCGTCTCGAAGGCGCCCGGCGCATCCGTAAACCCGAAGCGCGCCAGGCCGTGCTCGACGAGATCGCAGGTCAGGCCGGGAAGGCCGCCGAGCGGACGCGGCTGCGCGCCGGGCGGGTGCCCGAGGTCTCGTACCCCGAGCAGCTGCCCGTCAGCCAGAAGAAGAACACGATCCTGGAGGCGATACGCGACCACCAGGTCGTGATCGTCGCCGGTGAGACCGGGTCGGGCAAGACGACCCAGATCCCCAAGATCTGTCTGGAGCTGGGCCGCGGCGTCCGCGGGATGATCGGGCACACCCAGCCCCGCCGGATCGCCGCCCGTACGGTCGCGGAGCGCGTCGCGCAGGAGCTGGACACCCCGCTGGGGGAGGCCGTCGGCTGGAAGGTCCGCTTCACCGACCAGGTCGACCAGGACGCGACCTTCGTCAAGCTGATGACGGACGGCATCCTGCTCGCGGAGGTCCAGACGGACCGCGAACTGCTCGCGTACGACACCCTCATCATCGACGAGGCCCACGAACGCAGCCTCAACATCGACTTCCTGCTGGGCTATCTCGCCCAGCTGCTGCCCAGACGCCCCGACCTCAAGGTCGTCATCACCTCCGCGACCATCGACCCGGAACGTTTCTCCCGGCACTTCGGGGACGCGCCCATCGTCGAGGTCTCGGGCCGTACGTACCCGGTCGAGGTCCGCTACCGCCCGCTCCTGGAGGACGACAGCGCGGAGCGCGACCGGGACCAGATCACCGCGATCGCCGACGCCGTCGAGGAACTCCAGCGCGAGGCCCCCGGCGACATCCTGGTCTTCCTCTCCGGCGAGCGGGAGATCCGCGACACCGCGGAGGCGCTGCAGAAGCTCTCGCACCGCGACACCGAGGTCCTCCCCCTCTACGCGCGGCTCTCGCATGCCGAGCAGAACCGGGTATTCCAGCGGACCTCCGGAAACGCGACACGCCGGATCGTCCTGGCGACCAATGTCGCCGAGACCTCGCTGACCGTCCCCGGCATCAAGTACGTGATCGACCCGGGCAACGCCCGGATCTCCCGCTACAGCCACCGCACCAAGGTCCAGCGCCTGCCGATCGAGAAGATCTCCCAGGCCAGCGCCAACCAGCGCAAGGGCCGCTGCGGCCGTACCTCCGACGGCGTCTGCGTCCGGCTCTACTCCGAGGAGGACTTCGTCTCCCGCCCGGAGTTCACGGACGCGGAGATCCTGCGGACCAACCTGGCGTCCGTCATCCTCCAGATGACCGCGGCCGGCCTCGGCGACATCGAGAAGTTCCCCTTCATCGATCCGCCGGACCACCGCAACATCCGCGACGGTGTGCAGCTCCTCCAGGAGCTGGGCGCCTTCGACATGGCGGAGAAGGACCTGAAGAAGCGGCTCACCCCGCTCGGCCGCAAACTCTCCCAGCTCCCGGTGGACCCGCGGCTCGCCCGCATGGTCATCGAGGCCGACCGCAACGGCTGCGTACGGGAGGTGATGGTGATCGCCGCCGCGCTCTCCATCCAGGACCCGCGCGAGCGCCCCTCCGAGAAACAGGCGCAGGCCGACCAGCAGCACGCCCGCTTCAAGGACGAGACCTCCGACTTCCTCGCCTTCCTCAACCTCTGGCGGTACGTACGGGAGCAGCAGAAGGCGCTGTCGTCCTCCGCGTTCCGCCGGATGTGCAAGACGGAGTACCTGAACTTCCTGCGGATCCGCGAGTGGCAGGACATCTACTCCCAGCTCCGCACGGTCGCCCGGCAGATGGGCATCCACCTCAACGAGGAGGACGCGGCGGAGCAGTCCGTCCATGTCTCGCTCCTCTCCGGACTGCTGTCGCACATCGGCATGAAGGACGTGAAGGAGAAGGACGCCTCGAAGAAGGACGGCGGGCGGGACGGCAAGGACGGCGCGCGGAAGGACGGCGGCAGGAACGAGTATCTGGGCGCCCGCAGCGCGAAGTTCGCGGTCTTCCCCGGCTCCGCCCTCTTCAGGAAGCCGCCGCGCTTCCTCATGTCTGCCGAGCTGGTGGAGACCTCCCGGCTCTGGGCGCGCGTCAACGCGCGGATCGAGCCCGAGTGGATCGAGCCGCTGGCCGGCCATCTCCTCAAGCGCACGTACAGCGAGCCGCACTGGGAGAAGGACGCGGCGGCCGTCATGGCGTACGAGAAGGTCACGCTGTACGGAGTACCGATCGTCGCCCAGCGCAAGGTGAATTTCGGCCGTATCGACGCCGAGGCGTCGCGGGAGCTGTTCATCCGTAACGCGCTGGTCGAGGGCGACTGGCGCACGCACCACCAGTTCTTCCATGACAATCGCAAACTGCTCGGCGAGGTCGAGGAGCTGGAGCACCGCGCCCGGCGCCGCGACATCCTCGTGGACGACGAGACGCTGTACGACTTCTACGACCGTCGCGTGCCGGAGGACGTGGTCTCCGGGGCGCACTTCGACTCCTGGTGGAAGGCGAAGCGGCGCGAGGAGCCGGAGCTGCTCGACTTCGAGCGGTCGATGCTCATCAACGAGAAGGCCGGCTCGGTCACCAAGGACGACTACCCGGACTCCTGGCGCCAGGGCGCGCTCAAGTTCCGGGTGACGTACCAGTTCGAGCCGGGCACGGACGCGGACGGCGTCACCGTCCACGTCCCGCTCCAGGTGCTCAACCAGGTCACCGCCGAGGGCTTCGACTGGCAGATCCCGGGGCTGCGCGAGGAGGTGGTCGTGGAGCTGATCCGGTCACTGCCCAAGCCCGTACGGCGCCACTACGTGCCCGCGCCGAACTACGCGGCCGCCTTCCTCGACCGCGCCGTCCCCCTCCAGGAGCCGCTGCCGGTCACGCTGGCGCGCGAACTCCAGCGGATGGTCGGTGTGCCGGTCTCGGCCGAGGACTTCGACCTGAGCCGGATCCCGGACCACCTCAAGATCACCTTCCGGATCGTCGACGAGCGGCGCCGCAAGGTCGCCGAGGCGAAGGACCTGGAGGAGCTGCGGCTTCAGCTGCGCCCCAAGGCCCGCCAGGCCCTCTCCCAGGCCGCCGCGGCCACCGCGGAGCGTTCGGGCGGGGAGACGATCGAGCGCACGGGGCTGACGGAGTGGACCATCGGCACGCTGGTACGGATCTTCGAAACTCGGCGGGCCGGCCAGCCGGTGAAGGCGTACCCGGCCCTGGTCGACCAGGGCGCGACCGTGGCCGTACGGCTCTTCGACACGGCGGCCGAGCAGCGGCAGGCGATGTGGGCGGGCACCCGGCGGCTGATCATGCTGAACATCCCGGTCAACCCGGCGAAGTTCGCCTCGGACAAGCTCACCAACCAGCAGAAGCTGGCGCTGTCCCGCAATCCGCACGGATCGGTGCAGGCGCTCTTCGAGGACTGCGCGACGGCCGCCGCGGACAAGCTGATCGCGGACCACGGGGGCCCGGCGTGGGACGAGGAGTCGTTCCGGAAGCTGTACGACAGGGTGCGCGCCGACCTCGTCGACGCGACGGTGCGGACCGTCGGCCAGGTCCAGCAGATCCTGGCCGCCTGGCAGTCCTGTGAGCGCCGTCTGAAGGCCACGAACAGCCTGGTGCTGGTCAACAACGTCCAGGACGTCAGGGACCAGCTGGCGGCCCTCGTACCGGCCGGCTTCGTCACCCTCACGGGGCTGCGCAGGCTGCCGGACCTGATGCGCTACCTGGTGGCGGTGGACCGCAGGCTCCAGCAGATGCCGACGGCCGTCCAGCGCGACACCACGCGCATGGAGAAGGTCCACGAGATGCGGGACGAGTACGCGTGGCTGCTCGAACAGCTGCCGCGGGGGCGGCCGGTGCCGCCCGAGGTGCTGGACATCCGCTGGATGATCGAGGAGCTGCGGGTGAGCTACTTCGCGCACGCGCTGGGCACCGCGTACCCGGTCTCGGACAAGCGGATCGTGAAGGCGATCGACGCGGCGGCCCCGTGATGCCCGGGCCGCCGGCATCCGGTTCGACCGCACCCTCCGAGCTGCTGTAGAGTCTCGTTTCGCAGCCGCCACTACGGGGCCGCGAAACCTGGTCCTGTGGAGCAGTTTGGAGTGCTCGCCACCCTGTCAAGGTGGAGGCCGCGGGTTCAAATCCCGTCAGGACCGCATAAGAAGGGCCCGCATCCGATCACCGGATGCGGGCCCTTCGCCGTGCGCGGCCGCGCGCCGCAGGGCACCCGGGGCGTGCGTGCGCGGACCCGGCGGCTCGCGCGGGCGTATGCGTGCCGGTGCGCGGGCGTACGGAACCTGGTCGTTTTGCCGTACGCCGCGCTCGCCCGTCCTCGGCGCCGGACTCCATTGCATACGGCAAGCGCCGTCGACGCAGCGGTAACGCCGCAGTAATGGCGTGCCCAAATCCGGCGGGGCGGGGGCGATGCGTCTTGACGGGGTTCACGGCCCGGGGTACCTAAGCAGAAGGCCCCTTGTCCGTCGCATCCCGGGGCCGCACCGGGGGTGGTGTGCGTGACCGCATCGACAGCGAGGCCGGCGAATCGGACCCGGCCCGTGAGGCAGACGAAACATGAGACGGGCGCGCTGCTGCGCGCCCACCTGGCGGCCGCTTCGGGCCGCCCGCACGCCACCGGGTACTGCCCGGTCTGCCATCGCCTCCAGCGGCTCGTCGACGAGTCCGTGACGGCTCCCGACGCCGCTCCGGAGGGTGCCGGTTTCCTCCTGGTGAAGTTACCCGGCGGCCAACCCCCTCCCGCAGTCTGACGTTTGACTGGTGTTCGGCTGCCGGCCGATGGCCGTCCCGCCGTCGTCGCGTCTCCGTCCCGCGTGGCGGAGTGCGTTCCGGGTCCCTGGCGACCATGATCTGACAAGTGCCCACGAGCGGTTCGCTCGCCGTTGGCAAGAGTTGAAGGATGTGACGGGAGTCACGTAGGAACTTCCTGCAAAGGCAGGACTTACACCCCGCCTACAAGGCATCAATTTCATATGTGCAATTGCACTCCCCGTCCGAGCCCTCCCCGCTCGTTCCCCGTCACCACCGGAACCACTCGTTCCACACCGTTTCCGCGCACAAAAAATCGCGCCGGACTCGGCGGAGTCCGGCGCGATCGGCGACTTACCCGTCTTGCGTGGGCATGGCACCTGTTGGGGCAGGTGCCCGTCGTGTGGAGCCATGGGTCGGGACGACCGGATATGGGGGACCCGGCTGTGCCCTGCTTGGTTTGAGCCCTAAATGAGCCTTACTGGGGTGTTCAGGCCTCGCTGCGCTGCTGCGGAATACCCGCAAGCAGTGCGCGGACCTCTGCCTCGCGATACCGGCGATGCCCACCGAGCGTGCGGATGGACGTGAGCTTGCCGGCCTTTGCCCAGCGTGTGACCGTCTTCGGGTCCACACGGAACATCGTGGCAACCTCAGCCGGGGTCAGCAGCGGCTCGGCATCAGGGGTGCGAGCGGTCATGAGCGGCCTCCTCGGGAGAACCGAACCTTCTCGGTTCTTTCCTCTAAATTCTGCACCTTGACCCGCGTTGCCCGAAATGGCGGACGCGGGTCGAGTCGGTTATAGGACGAACGGCTTGTCCTCGGCACTACAACTACACCATCCGTCCAGCCACGTAGGCCAAACCGATGGAATTGCCCTCTGAGGTGTTCATCAGCGGCGGAAGCCGATGGACCATGCCATAGCGGACAGTCACGTCACAGATACGATCAGTCACAGAATGATCAGGAGTCACTGGCCCCCCTACAAAGAGTGCAATGCCGAGCATTCCGCCCATACTTGGACGGATGGAGCCCTCCCCGGACTCCTTGTCCTATTTTGACACGAGGAGGGGCGATGGGCGCAAGAGCCCCGTTAGTGCGGTCCGTCACCCTTGAGGCATTGGCCCGGATCGGGACCTCTGCCCCGGTGCCCGATTCAAGGTCCGGCCAAGCCCGTTCCATGGCTTCCCCATGACCGTTTGCCCGACCGGGCGGACCGGGTAGGAGTGAACGCCTCCCGGCGGAATACGGCGCACCCGGCCCGCGCGCTCAGCTGGCGTGCTGCCGGTCCCGCACCGCGCGCCAGCGCTCCATGAGCCGGGCGTACGCCTCCCCCGCCGCCTCGCCGTCCCCGTCCCGCAGCGCGGCGACCGCCGCCGCCACATCGGCGGCCGAGCGGTCGTCCGCCAACTGCTCCCGGGACATCACGTGGACGAGACCGCCGTAGTCCAGTTCGACCAGTGAACGCGGGTGGAACTCCTCCAGCCACCGCCCCACCTCGACCAGACCTTCGACCACGGGCCCGTCGTCCAGGGTCTCCCGCAGCGTCTTCAGCGCGCGGGCCAGCCGCCGCCTGGCCTGCACCATCGGGGTCCGGTAGCGCAGTACGGGCGCCGGGTCGCCGGCCTCCGGCGACGCGTCGGTGGCGGGGCTCTCCTTCTCGTACAGCCGCTCCTCGTCGGAGAAGAGCGCGAACCAGCCCACCGGGACCTGCCAGCGGGCCGTCCTGATCCACGGCCGCGCGTCCGGGTTCCGGTCCCGCCAGTGCTCGTAGTCCGAGGTGGCCTGAAATCGCACCACCGGCGGGAGCACCGCGTCCAGCAGCGGGGCGGGCAGCGTCCGGCTCAGCTCCTCCAGTGCCAGCCAGCCGCGCAGCCGCGTCCGCCACGGACAGACGCACACCACGCCGTCGACCTCGGTGACGAACGCCTCCCCGCTCTCGTGCACCGGCACGGGCACCGGCGGGGTGGGCAGCAGGTCCGCGAGGGAGCGCCGCAGCTCGTCCTGGGCGCCGGGCGTACGGTCCCGCTTGGCGTAGCGCGCCCAGTGACTCCTCTCCGGTTCGGGGAAGGCCCCCAGCGGCTCGTACACCCGCAGGTAGGACGCGTAAGGGACATGGACAGAAGACACCGCCGGCATGGGCCGCATCGTCCCATGTCCGTCACCCCCGAGGGGGTGATCCTCGGCACTGCGGCTGATCCACGCCCGCGGAGGACTTACCCTCTTGCTTGCCCGACCGGTCGCTCCACCACCCACCGGAGGGACCGACGCCGTTTCTTACTGGGGAGTCACCACCGTGACCGATGTTTCCGGCGCGCACAACGACGTACTGCACACCCTGTTCCGCTCGGAGCAGGGGGGCCATGAGCAGGTCGTGCTCTGCCAGGACCGCGCCAGCGGCCTCAAGGCCGTCATCGCCATCCACT
Organism: Streptomyces sp. NPDC059255; assembly: GCF_042752355.1. Taxonomy (NCBI): domain Bacteria; kingdom Bacillati; phylum Actinomycetota; class Actinomycetes; order Kitasatosporales; family Streptomycetaceae; genus Streptomyces; species Streptomyces sp. NPDC059255. Next base: position 299,858 of record NZ_JBHYZP010000003.1, on the reverse strand, counting down.
CCACCGCCCTGGGCCCGGCCCTCGGCGGCACCCGCTTCTACCCGTACGCCTCCGAGGAGGAGGCCGTCGCCGACGCGCTGAACCTCTCCCGGGGCATGTCGTACAAGAACGCCCTCGCGGGGCTCGACCACGGCGGCGGCAAGGCGGTGATCATCGGGGACCCCGAGCAGATCAAGAGCGAGGAGCTCCTGCTGGCCTACGGCCGGTTCGTGGCCTCGCTCGGCGGCCGGTACGTCACGGCGTGCGACGTCGGTACGTACGTGGCGGACATGGACGTCGTCGCGCGCACCTGCGCCTGGACCACCGGGCGCTCCCCCGAGAACGGCGGCGCGGGCGACTCCTCCGTCCTGACCGCCTTCGGCGTCTTCCAGGGCATGCGGGCGAGCGCCCAGCACCAGTGGGGCGATCCGTCGCTGCGCGGGCGCCGGGTCGGCATCGCGGGCGTCGGGAAGGTCGGGCACCACCTGGTGGAGCACCTGCTCAAGGACGGCGCCGAGGTCGTGGTCACGGATGTGCGCGAGGCGTCGGTACGCCGGGTGACGGAGGCGCACCCGCAGGTCACCGCCGTGGCCGACACGGAGGCGCTGATCCGCACGGAGGGCCTGGACATCTACGCGCCGTGCGCGCTCGGCGGCGCGCTGGACGACGCGTCCGTGCCCGTGCTCACCGCGGCGATCGTCTGCGGGGCGGCCAACAACCAGCTCGCCCACCCGGGCGTCGAGAAGGACCTCGCCGACCGCCGGATCCTGTACGCGCCCGACTACGTGGTGAACTCGGGCGGGGTCATCCAGGTCGCGGACGAGCTGCACGGCTTCGACTTCGAGCGGTGCCGCGCGAAGGCCGCGAGGATCTTCGACACGACTCTTTCGATCTTCGCACGTGCGAAGGAGGACGGGATTCCGCCGGCCGCGGCGGCCGACCGGATCGCCGAGCACAGGATGGCCGAAGCACGCCACCCCCAAGGCTGATCACCCAGCAGGCCCGAGAAGTCACCGAGCGTGTTCCCCGGCGTGCGGGCGGGGCGGGGAGCGGGCCGGGGGCGGGCGGGGAGACCAGACTCACGCCGGTCGGCGGGTCGCCCCTCCAGAAGAGGTTAAAATCGCTGCTGACCAGCGAGGACGGGGCGTCTCGCCGGCCCTGCACCGGGGCGCGTCATGCGGGCGGCGTACCGTATGGCCGCGGAAGCAGGTACCGTTGAAGCCCTACGGACGGGTGTCTCCGCGGAGAGCTCGTTCTGATTCATGAACGCGTGTCAAGACTCTGGGGCCGTCGAGCCCCGTCACCGAGGGGGTCGAGCCATGGGGCGCGGCCGGGCCAAGGCCAAGCAGACGAAGGTCGCCCGCCAGCTGAAGTACAACAGCGGCGGCACAGACCTGTCGCGTCTGGCCAACGAGCTGGGCGCATCGCCTTCAAGTCAACCGCCGAACGGCGAGCCGTTCGAGGATGACGACGAGGAAGATGACCCGTACGCACAGTACGCGGACCGCTACAACGCGGATCGGTACAACGACGACGAGGACGAGGACGGCGAGTCCGGCCCCTCGGCCCGGCGCCGCGGCGCTTGACGTCGTACATCCCGAGCGTCCGCTCGTCATCAGCATCAGCCCGGTCCGGGGCGCGCAGCCCTGGACCGGGTTCTGTGCTGTCCGCACCAGGTTCCGCACCGGGCTCCGTGCCGGCCGCGCACTCCCGCGCCGGCCGTGGAGTCCATGGAGCCTGTGGAGTCCGGTGGTCGGCGGCGCGGGTCGGCACGTCAGCTCGCGTAGTCGCCGGTCAGCGCCGCTCCGGTGGAGTGGTCCGCGCGCTCGGTGATCTCGCCGGCGATCCACGCCTCCACGCCGCGGTCGGCGAGGGTGGTGAGGGCGGCGTCGGCGGACTCCGCCGGGACGACCGCCATCATGCCCACGCCCATGTTCAGCGTCTTCTCCAGCTCCAGGCGCTCCACCCGGCCCGCGGTGCCGATCACGTCGAAGACCGCGCCGGGCGTCCATGTCGAGCGGTCCACCGTGGCGTGCAGCCCGTCCGGGATCACCCGGGCGAGGTTGGCCGCCAGGCCGCCGCCGGTGATGTGGCTGAACGCGTGCACCTCGGTCGTCCTGGTGAGGGCCAGGCAGTCCAGCGAGTAGATCCTGGTGGGCTCCAGCAGCTCCTCGCCGAGCGTCCGGCCGAACTCGGCGACCTCGCGCTCCAGGGACCAGCCGGCCCGGTCGAAGACCACGTGGCGGACGAGCGAGTACCCGTTCGAGTGAAGTCCTGAGGACGCCATCGCGATGACCGCGTCCCCCGTACGGATACGGTCCGCGCCGAGCAGCCGGTCCGCCTCGACCACGCCCGTACCGGCGCCGGCGACGTCGAAGTCGTCCTCGCCGAGGAGTCCGGGGTGCTCGGCGGTCTCGCCGCCGACCAGGGCGCAGCCGGCCAGCACACAGCCTTCGGCGATGCCCTTGACGATGGCGGCGACCCGCTCGGGGTGGACCTTGCCGACACAGATGTAGTCGGTCATGAAGAGCGGCTCGGCGCCGCAGACGACGAGGTCGTCGACGACCATGCCGACGAGGTCGCGGCCGATCGTGTCGTACACGCCCATCTGGCGGGCGAGGTCGACCTTCGTGCCGACGCCGTCGGTGGCGGAGGCGAGCAGCGGGCGTTCGTAGCGCTTGAGGGCGGAGGCGTCGAAGAGGCCGGCGAACCCGCCGAGGCCGCCGAGGACCTCGGGGCGCTTCGTCTTCCTCACCCACTCCTTCATCAGCTCGACCGCGCGGTCACCGGCTTCGATGTCGACGCCCGCGGCGGCATAGCTGGCACCAGTAGTCGTTTCGGACATGGCTGGGTACTTTCCTGTCGTCGTGAGGTCGTCGAACATCATGCGGAGAGCCCGGGACGGTGCGGCGCGGGCGGCGCTACGGCCTGCGCAGCGCTTCCGACGCGGCGGTGGCGGCCGGTCCCGCCGCCAGCTCGGTCTCCAGGAGCTGCTTGCCGAGCAGCTCGGGGTCGGGAAGCTCCATCGGGTACTCACCGTCGAAGCAGGCCCGGCAGAGGTTGGGCTTGGCGATCGTGGTCGCCTCGATCATCCCGTCGATGGAGATGTACGAGAGCGAGTCGGCGCCCATGGAGACGCCGATCTCCTCGACCGTCATGCCGTTGGCGATCAGCTCCGCGCGGGTGGCGAAGTCGATGCCGAAGAAGCAGGGCCACTTGACCGGCGGGGACGAGATCCGGATGTGGACCTCGGCGGCGCCCGCCTCCCGGAGCATCTTGACGAGGGCGCGCTGGGTGTTGCCGCGGACGATCGAGTCGTCGACGACCACCAGGCGCTTGCCGCGGATGACTTCCTTCAGCGGGTTCAGCTTCAGCCGGATGCCCAGCTGGCGGATGGTCTGGGACGGCTGGATGAAGGTCCGGCCGACGTAGGCGTTCTTGACGAGTCCGGATCCGTACGGGATGCCGCTGGCCTCCGCGTACCCGATCGCGGCGGGGGTGCCGGACTCGGGCGTGGCTATGACCAGATCTGCCTCGACCGGGGCTTCCTTGGCCAGTTTCCGGCCCATCTCGACCCGGGACAGATAGACATTCCGACCGGCGATGTCCGTATCGGGACGGGCCAGGTAGACGTACTCGAAGACGCAGCCCTTGGGCTTCGCTTCCGCGAATCGCTGCGTACGCAGACCGTTCTCGTCGATGGCGATCAGCTCGCCGGGCTCGATCTCGCGGACGAAGGAGGCGCCGCAGATGTCGAGGGCGGCGCCCTCGGAGGCGACGACCCAGCCGCGCTCCAGCCGGCCGAGGACGAGCGGGCGGATGCCCTGCGGGTCGCGGGCGGCGTAGAGGGTGTGCTCGTCCATGAAGACGAACGAGAAGGCGCCCTGGACGTCGGGCAGGATCCTGGCGGCGGCTTCCTCGACCGTGAGGGGCTTGCCGTCGGCGTCCGACTGGCTGGCCAGCAGGGCCGTGACCAGGTCGGTGTCGTTGGTGGCGGCGACCCGGGTCGTCCGGCCGTTCTCCTTGGGCAGGTCCGCGACCATCTCGGCGAGCTGGGCGGTGTTGACCAGATTGCCGTTGTGGCCGAGCGCGATGGAGCCGTGGGCCGTGGCCCGGAAGGTCGGCTGCGCGTTCTCCCACACCGAGGCTCCGGTGGTGGAGTAGCGGGCATGGCCCACCGCGATATGCCCCACGAGGGAGCTGAGGGAGGTTTCGTCGAAGACCTGTGAGACGAGGCCCATGTCCTTGAAAACCAGGATCTTGGACCCGTTGCTCACTGCGATGCCCGCGGACTCCTGTCCACGGTGCTGTAGGGCATACAGTCCGAAATAGGTGAGCTTGGCGACCTCTTCACCCGGGGCCCAGACTCCGAAGACGCCGCAAGCGTCCTGGGGGCCTTTCTCTCCGGGGAGCAGGTCGTGGTTGAGTCGTCCATCACCACGAGGCACGCCACCGAGTGTAGGCGAGATCGACCACTGGTCCGAATTGGGGATGCGGACCGGGGCCCCCGCGGGCCCTTCGGGCTACTTCTCCGGGGTGGCCGCGAGGGCTCCGATCCCCTCCCCTTCGGCGGTCTTGAGGTTGAGGTCCCGGTGGCGCAGCTCATATGTGACCTTGCCCTCCAGCACCTTCTGCACCTGGCGTTCCAGGGTCATCCCGGGTCCGGGGCAGAGCTTGCGGGTGGCGGTGATCCGGCCGAGGGTGAGGGTCGTGTCCGTGACGGTGGCGGGCGCCTTGAAGCGGTTGCAGCCGAGGCTGCCCTCGACGGAGCCGGTGCGCTCGCCGTCCTTTCCGGCCTGAGCTTCCTTACCCAGAGTGATCGTGAAGAACGCCTTGCCCTCGGCGCCCTGCGGCACGGAGGTCGCCGTGTCGTTCTCGGTGAGCGAGCCGACCGTCCACCTGGTCCCGGCGAGGGGCGCGGCGTCCTCGGGCCCCTCGGAGGTCAGCGCGATCGTGTCGCCGTCCGGCGTGGTGAGGGTGAGCTTCTTGTCCTGGACCTTGGCGGTGAGCTTCCCGGCGAACGCGCCGTCGAGCGCCTTCTCGAAGCTCTCCATCTCCTTGTCGCACCCGACCAGCGTGGTCTCCTTCTCACCGACGGTGACGGTGTCGCCCTCGACGGTGACATCCGCGCCGATGCGGTTGCAGCCGGTCTGTGCGCTGGCCCGGCCCTGGGAGCTGATCTCGACGCCGGCGCCGGCGGGCGCGGCGGTCTTCCTGCCGTCCACCGTCACGCTGTCGACGCTCCAGCGGACACCGGTGAGCGGCAGATCGGTCCGTACGGACCCGCCGCCGGCCCGGTTCCCGGTGCCGGATCCGGCACCGGACCCGTCCTTGCTCTCGGTGCCGCAGGCGGTCAGCGCGAGCAGCGCGACCGTGGTGACGGCGGCGATGTGTGTGACGCGAGGGCCGTGGATGATCTTCTGTTTCCGCATACCCGTGGGACGGGACGGGTCACGGTACGGTTCCGCCTCGCCCGTGCGTCTCCCGGCCCGTCACCCCATCAGCGGGAGCAGACCGCCGAGATCCGCCCGCTCCCCGCTCGCGCCGACCCGCGCCGCGTCGATCTCGGTGCGCCAGTCCGTACGGCCGGTGGCCAGCCGGATCCACGTCAGCGGATCGGTCTCCACGACGTTGGGCGGGGTCCCCCGGGTGTGCCGCGGCCCGGCCACGCACTGCACGACGGCGTACGGCGGCACCCGCACCTCGGTGGCCGAACCGGGCGCCTTGACGGCGAGCGCGTCGGCGAGCACCCGGGTGCAGGCGGCGAGGGCCTGCCGGTCGAAGGGCACGGCGAGTCCGGCGGCGCGGTTGAGGTCGTCGGTGTGGACGATCAGCTCGACGGTCCGGGTGACGAGATAGTCCCCGAGCCGCATCGCCCCGAGCCGCATCGCCACCACCCGGTCGTCGTCGGCGCCGGGCAGCAGCGCCTCGATCCGGGCGGCGGTACGGGCGAACAGCTCGTCCGGGGCGGCCGACGCGGCGTACGCGGTGACGCTCCCGGAGATGGCACCGGCGTGCGCGGCGGTGGCGAAGGGCCAGGTGGCGAGGGTGACGGGCGCACCCCGCCGGTCGCGGTCCCGGGTCCGCCCCTCCTGCTCGATGGAGAGGTTGACGGACTCGACCGCCATGCACAGATGCGCGGCCAGTTCCCGCACCCTCCACTCCCCGAGCCCGCTGGGCAGCGCGAGCTGCTCGGGGGTGAGGCGCCCGACCGCCGCGCGGACATTCCCGAACTGGGCCAGAACGGCGGCCCGGATCTTGGCGGAGTCGTAGCTGCGGGCACGCTTCTTGGCAGGGGGCATGGGGCGAGGTTAACGAGGTCGACAGGGTCAGGAGAGCCAGTCGGCGTAGTGGGTGGGGGCGAGGTGCGCGTCCTTGTCGGTGAGGACGTCGCCCTTGACGGCGGCGAACATGCCGGCGGTGGGGTCGGTGACGACCGTACGGCTGCCGCCCTTGCGGGACAGGGTGATACGGCCCACCTCGTCGAGGGAGAAGATCTCGGGACCGGCGATGTTGCGGATGCCGTTCAGCGGGGCGCCCGCGGCGACCTCGGCCACGGCGGCGGCCACGTCCTTGGCGGCGATCGGCTGGATCGGTGTGGCGGGCAGCCGGACGGTGTCGCCGTCGGTGGTCCAGGACATGGTGGCGTCCATGAACTCCATGAACTGCGTCGCCCGGACGATCGAGTACGGGACCGGCCCGGCGGCGAGGAGGTTCTCCTGGAGCACCTTGGCGCGGTAGTAGTCCAGCTCCGGGACCTGCTCCGCGCCGACGATCGAGAGGATGACGAAGTGGCCGGCGCCGCCCCTGCGGGCCGCGGCCAGGAGGTTGTCCATCGAGGTCTGGAAGAAGGCCAGGGAGGCCTCGTCGAACGTCGGGGAGTTCGTCAGATTGACGACGACGTCAGCGCCCGCCACCGCCTCGTCCAGCCCCTGGCCGCTGATGACGTCCACCCCGCTGGACAGCGAGTGCGGTACCGCCTCGTGCCCGGCGGCGTTCAGATTCTTGACGACCTGCGACCCGATGAGCCCGGTACCGCCGATGACTGCGACCTTCATGACATGCCTTTCATTCTTCTTTGTGTTCATTCGTCTTCGTGTGAAATATGACACTTGGGTAGTTATGTGGACAGGGCAACGACCGGCGCACCGGACGGCCGAGGCAGGGTGATGTCAGCGGCCGTCGACGAACGTGACCGTCTCGTCGAGCGGCGCGCGGCCCGTACGGACGTCGCCGCCGGCCGTGACGCACTCGAATCCGATCGACATGCCGCAGAAGAGGATGAGCTCCTCCGGGGGTGACAGGACCGCCGCGACGGTCCTGTGGAACTTCGCCCAGGCCATCTGCGTGCAGCTGTGCAGTCGTTCGGCGCGGAGCAGCAGCATGACGGTCTGCAGATACATGCCGACGTCGGACCACTGGGGCCAGCCCATGTCGCGGTCGATATAGCAGAACAGAGCGGCGGGCGCGCCGAAACAGTCCCAGTTCGCGGAGGCGGCCCGCTGGCGCGCCTCGGTGACCTCCCGCGGAATGCCGAGTGCTCCGTAACGCTGCTCGCCGAAAGCGGATCGGCGCTCGTGGTACGGGGACTTCAGCGCGGGCGGGTACATCTCGTACTCCGCCTCGTCCCAGGAGTCGCCCGCGGCCAGGCGCCCGACGGCGCGCCTCTTGATCTCGGTCAACGGCGCGCCGGTCACCACATAGGCGCGCCACGGCTGGAGGTTCGAACCGGACGGCGCCCAGGCCGCGGCGGACAGCACGCGCTCCAGCACTTCCCTCGGGACGGGCCGGCCGGTGAATCCGCGCACCGCTCGCCGGCTTGTGACCGCCTCGTAGACGTCCATGATCACCCCGCCTCCATCCGCTTCAACGGGTTCGTGGGTTCGTCGTCATCCATCTTCATTACACTCACGACCGTATCATTCGATACCGTATCGTGTGCAACTATTGTTGCGCCCACGAAATCCTCAGCCCCGGCTTCCCGCCCGGGCACCATTCCTTGGAGAACACCCATGACCACGCTGCTGCACATCGACTCGTCCGTGCTTCCGGGCGAGGCGTCCTCGTCCCGTTCGGTCTCGGCCGCCTTCCGCAGGACCTGGGAGGAGCAGCACCCGGAGGGCACGGTGATCTATCGCGACCTGGCCGCCGACCCCGTCCCGCACATCAACGCCGCGGCCTGGACCGCCGGTTTCACCGCCCCCGCCGAGCGCACCCCGGAGCAGTCCGCCGCGTTCGCCGCGCGCGTGAAGCTCATCGAGGAACTGGAGGCGGCGGACGCCGTCCTGATCGGCGCGCCCATGTACAACTTCTCGATACCGTCGACCCTGAAGGCATGGCTGGACAGCGTGTTCCTGCTCGGCCGCACCGCGGGCGGGACCCCCTCCGCCCAGGGCACTCCGGTGATCGTCATCGCCAGCCGTGGCGGCTCCTACGCGCCGGGCACCCCGCGCGAGGGCTACGAGTTCGTACAGAACTATCTGGAGGCCGTCCTCAAGGAAACGCTCGGCCTGGACCTCGACTTCATCGTCCCGGAACTCACCCTGGCCCCCCGCAACCCGGCCATGTCGGAACTGATCCCCCTCTACGAGGCGTCCCGCAAGCGCGCCTTCGAGGAAGCGGCCACCAAGGCCAAGGAACTCGCGGAGCGGCTCGCCGCGGCAGCCGCGGAAGCCGCCGGGACGGGCGCGCGTTAAGCCTCGGGTCCCGCGGGATGCGCCAACCGGGTCAGCAGGGCCGTCAGCTGCTCGGGCTCGCCGGGACCCAGTTCGGCGGCCAGGTGCTCGGCCAGCGGCTCCGCCGCCGCATGGGCCGCGTCGAAGAGTTCGAGCCCCTGAGGCGTGATCTCCACCGCCCGCACCCGCCGGTCCCCCGGCACGGCCCTGCGTACGGCGAGCCCCTTCCGCTCCAGGTCGTCCACGACCCGCATGATCCCCGCCTTGTCCGACCCCGTCGCCGCCGCGAGGTCACGCTGGACCGTGGGCCCGCGGTTGACCAGCACGATCAGCACCGCGAAATGCCGCAGCTCGACGCCGAGCGGCCGAAGCGCCTCCCCCATCACCGCGGCCGCGCGCCAGTGCGCCCGGCGCAGCAGCAGGCCGAGAGCGAAGGGCGAGACATCCCCGGGGCGGTCGGTCGCACGTGAGGCGCTGGTCTGGTGAGGAACTTCGGCGGCCATGAAACCAGACTACTTCACTTAATACAGTATCGATTGAAACTAAATCTGGTTCACGAAGTTCTCGCTGTTCGACGGGACGCCGATGCCCCGCCAGCGGAACGGGATGCCGCGGGCGGCGTTCAGGTCCGGGTGGTCCATGAGCTGGAAGTGGAGGTGCGGCTCGCTGGAGTTGCCCGAGTTCCCGCAGCGGGCCAGGGTCTGCCCGGCCGAGACGCGATCGCCCGCGCCGACCTCCAGCGAGCCCTGCCGGAGGTGGGCGTAGGCCGCGTACGTACCGTTCCCGAGGTCGAGGATCAGGTGGTTGCCGAACATCCGGCGCGCCCCGGCGATGTCCCGCACCACGCTCTCGAAGAGCATCAGATAGACCAGGCCGGCCAGGGAGTTCCTGCTGAGGTGGTCGCGCTGGCCGTCGGAGGCGTGGACGACCGTCGCGTCGGCCACCGCGAGCAGCGGTGCGCCGAAGGCCGGGAAGTCCACGTTGCGGCGGGCGACCGGCCACAGCCACGCGAACGCCGGACGGGACGGCGGCGGCGTGGTGGACGCCGGTCCTGCCGTGCCGGGCGGGCCGGCGTCCGGGCTGAGCGTGCCGGACTCCGGGCCTGGCTCCGCCACGATGTCGATCGCGTACGCCTGTCCGTACCCGTACGTCCCATGGCTCGGCACCTTGTCCGCCGGGCTGTTCACCGCCTGCCAGCGCCCCCTGACCGGCGGGTCCACCTCCACCGCCGGCGGGCGCACCGCGTGCTGGGCGCGGGCCGTCCGCCCTGTCCACACCAGCAGCGCGACCCCGATCCCCGCGGGCAGCCAGATCCACCAGTAGCCGAAGGGCAGGCTGACGTGTGCCCCGACGAAAACCAGGACGCAGAACACCAGCCAGGACAGCCGGGCTCCGGTCATGGCCCGCGCCCGGCTCCGGCGGCCCTTCTCCATCTCACTCACGGACATCGTTTCGTTCCCCCGGTACGTCGATCGGTCATGGGTGGTGACGGAGCTACGGGCCCGCGGCGGTGATCATCACCAGCAGCGGTACGACCCGGGCCGCCGGGATCTCGTACCGTCCCCGGCCCGGCGTGTGCAGCCAGCCCGTGCCGGTCAGTTGGCGCAGGTGGTGGTAGAGCTGGCCGGTGGTGCCGAGTTCGTCCACCTCCGCCAGCTCGGCCGTCGTGCGCCGGCCACCGAGGATCTCGCGCAGCAGGCGGAGCCGTACCGGATGGCCGAGCGCGGCGAAGGACTCCGAGGTCCCCGACCAGTCGGCGGCGAGCAGTCCGTCGGTGAGCGCGCCGTACTGCCACTCGTACCGCTCCCCCGCGGGCAGCCGTACGGAGCCGGTGTAGAGCACTCCCCCGCCCGGCGAACCGGCCCTCGCCAGCTCGGACTTGAGGTGGTGCAGCGCCCAGAGGTCGCCGCCGGGCAGCGGCGGCTCCGCGCCGTCCGCCTCGCCGGCGCCCCGGGCACCGCGTCGGCCCCCGGCCCCGCGATCGCCGTCCGCGCGCTCCAACGCCGTCAGTCTGCGCTCCAGTTCGGCGACGCGCTCCTCAAGCTCCACGCCTCGATACTACGTAACTACGTAATCCTTCGAGAAGGTGGTGCCCGTGCCGCGGCACACGGGAACACGGGAACACAGCTGAGCCCCCGCCCCGGAAACCCGGGACGGGGGCTCAACTCACGTCACGCCTCGCGCGGGCGCTCCAGCGTCAGCAGCAGTCCCTCGACCGCGCCCGGACCGATCCGGCCCTTGACGTCCGCCGCCGTGATGGACTTCAGCGCCCAGCCGTCCTCGGCGTGCTTGTTGAGGATCTTCTCCAGCTTGTCGCCGTCCAGGGCGTCGCCTATGAGCGATTCCCGGAACGTGACGACCTTGTACTCGTACGACATGGTGCCTTCCCCTCCTGGTTGATCCTGGTTGACGCCTGGTCGATCCTGGTCGACGCGTGGTTGACCTGACCGGACGGCGCTCAGGCCAGCAGCGCCGGAATCGTCGCCTCGTGCGCGTCCCTCAGCTCGCCCAGCGGGATGCCGAACTCGCCCTGCACCTCGATCTCCTCGCCGTCCACGACCCCGATCCGGGTCACGGGCAGCCCGCGCGCCCCGCACATGTCGGTGAAGCGGAGCTCCTCGCTGCGCGGTACGGCGACGACCGCGCGGCCCGCCGACTCGCTGAACAGGAGCGTGAAGGCGTCCAGCCCGTCCGGTACGACCAGCCGCGCGCCGTGCCCGCCACGCAGGCAGGACTCCGTCACCGCCTGGATCAGACCGCCGTCGCTCAGGTCGTGCGCCGCGTCGATCATGCCGTCGCGGGACGCCGAGATCAGGATCTCGCCGAGCAGCTTCTCGCGGTCCAGGTCCACGGCCGGCGGCAGCCCGCCCAGGTGGTCGTGGACGACCTGGGACCAGGCCGAACCGCCGAACTCCTCGCGGGTGTCGCCGAGCAGGTAGAGAAGCTGGCCCTGCTCCGCGAAGGCGATCGGCGTACGGCGGTTGACGTCGTCGATCACGCCGAGCACGGCCACGACCGGCGTCGGGTGGATCGCCGTCTCGCCCGTCTGGTTGTAGAGCGAGACATTGCCGCCGGTCACCGGCGTGCCCAACTGAAGGCAGCCGTCGGCCAGTCCGCGCGTCGTCTCGGCGAACTGCCACATCACGGCCGGGTCCTCGGGCGAACCGAAGTTCAGGCAGTCGGAGATCGCGAGCGGGGTGGCGCCGGAGGCTGCCACGTTGCGGTACGCCTCCGCCAGCGCGAGCTGCGCGCCCGTGTACGGGTCGAGCTTCGCGAAGCGGCCGTTGCCGTCCGTCGCCATCGCCACGCCCAGGTTCGACTCCTCGTCGATCCGGACCATGCCGGCGTCCTCGGGCTGCGCCAGCACCGTGTTGCCCTGGACGAAGCGGTCGTACTGGTCGGTGATCCACGCCTTCGACGCCTGGTTCGGCGACGCGACCAGCCGCAGCACCTGCTCGCGCAGCTCGGCCGAGGTGGCCGGGCGGGCCAGCTTGTTCGCGTCGTCCGCCTGGAGGGCGTCCTGCCAGTCGGGGCGCGCGTAGGGCCGCTCGTACACCGGGCCGTCGTGGGCGACGGAGCGCGGCGGTACGTCGACGATCTGCTCGCCGTGCCAGAAGATCTCCAGACGCTCGCCCTCGGTCACCTCACCGATGACCGTGGCGATGACGTCCCACTTCTCGCAGATCTCCATGAAGCGGTCGACCTTGCCGGGCTCGACGACCGCGCACATGCGCTCCTGCGACTCGCTCATGAGGATTTCCTCGGGCGAGAGGGTCGCGTCACGCAGCGGTACGGTGTCCAGCTTGACCCGCATCCCGCCGGAGCCGGCCGACGCCAGCTCGCTCGTCGCGCAGGAGAGGCCGGCGCCGCCGAGGTCCTGGATCCCGGCGACGAGCTTCTCCGCGAAGATCTCCAGGGTGCACTCGATGAGGAGCTTCTCCTGGAAGGGGTCGCCGACCTGGACGGCGGGCCGCTTGGCGGGACCGGTGGACTCGAAGGTCTCGCTGGCCAGCACCGAGACGCCGCCGATGCCGTCGCCGCCCGTGCGGGCGCCGTACAGGATCACCTTGTTGCCCGCGCCGGACGCCTTCGCGAGGTGGATGTCCTCGTGCTTCATCACGCCGATGCAGCCGGCGTTGACGAGCGGGTTGCCCTGGTAGCAGGCGTCGAAGACGACCTCGCCGCCGATGTTCGGCAGGCCGAGGCAGTTGCCGTAACCGCCGATGCCCGCGACGACCCCCGGCAGCACCCGCTTGGTGTCCGGGTGGTCGGCCGCTCCGAAGCGCAGCGGGTCGACGACGGCGACCGGGCGGGCACCCATGGCGAGGATGTCGCGGACGATGCCGCCGACGCCGGTGGCCGCGCCCTGGTAGGGCTCGATGTAGGAGGGATGGTTGTGCGACTCGACCTTGAAGGTGACCGCGTACCCCTGGCCGACGTCCACGACGCCCGCGTTCTCGCCGATGCCGACGAGCATGGCGTCGCTGGCCGGGGCCTTCTCGCCGAACTGCCGCAGGTGGACCTTGCTGCTCTTGTACGAGCAGTGCTCGGACCACATGACGGAGTACATGGCCAGCTCGGCGCCGGTGGGACGGCGCTCCAGGATCTCGCGGATCCGGGCGTACTCGTCCTCCTTGAGGCCGAGTTCCTTCCAGGGCTGCTCGGCGTCGGGGGTACCGGTCGCGTGCTTGACCGTGTCGAGGTTCTTGATGGTCATCAGGCGCTTACCAGCTTCTTCAGGATCGAGGTGAAGAATCCGAGGCCGTCGGTACGGCCCGTACCGATCAGCGGTTCCACGGCGTGCTCGGGGTGCGGCATGAGGCCGACGACATTGCCGGCCGCGTTGGTGACCCCGGCGATGTCGCGCAGCGACCCGTTCGGGTTCCCGTCCAGGTAGCGGAAGGCGACCCGGCCCTCGGCCTCCAGCGCGTCGAGCGTGCGCTCGTCGGCGACGTACCGGCCGTCGATGTTCTTGAGCGGTACGGAGATTTCCTGGCCGGCGGAATAGTCGGCGGTCCAGGCGGTGTCCGCGCTCTCCACCCGCAGTTTCTGATCGCGGCAGATGAAGTGGAGATGGTTGTTACGGAGCATCGCCCCCGGAAGGAGATGCGACTCGGTGAGGATCTGGAAGCCGTTGCAGATGCCGAGAACCGGCATACCGGCCTTCGCCTGCTCAATGATCGTTTCCATCACCGGCGAGAACCGGGAGATGGCACCGGCCCGCAGATAATCGCCGTAACTGAAACCGCCTGCCAGGACAACCGCGTCGACCTGATGGAGATCTTTGTCGCGGTGCCACAGCGATACCGGCTCGGCACCGGCGATACGGACGGCCCGCAGGCTGTCCCGGTCGTCGAGGGTGCCGGGGAAGGTGACGACTCCGATTCGAATGTTACTGCGGCCCGCAGGGCCTCCGTCGGGGGTGGCGGCGGGCGACGGGTGGGCGGTCACTTCGACCCCTCGGCCGTCGCGGTCGCGGCGGCGGCCCCGTCGAGCCCGCCGGCGTCGCCGGCCTCGTCAGCGTCGTCGATCTTCACGACGAAGTCCTCGATGACGGTGTTGGCGAGAAAGGTTTCGGCCATCTCATGGATGCGGGCGAGGGCGGCCTCGTCGACCGGCCCCGCCACCTCCAGCTCGAAACGCTTTCCCTGGCGGACGTCGGCGATCCCCTCGAAGCCCAGGCGGGGCAGTGCGCGCTGCACCGCCTGGCCCTGCGGGTCGAGGATCTCCGGCTTGAGCATGACGTCGACTACGACGCGTGCCACGTGCACTCCCGGTGGTGTGGTGCGGCTGGTTCTCGCTGTTGCGTTCTCCGGGGAATCCCCCAGACCCCCCGAGGTACCTCAGCGTACCCGGCCAGAAAATCTACGCGGGTAGATATGTCCGTTTTCTGGATCCGCGCGAACGGCGGGGCGGCCGGGCCGCCCCGGGACAACGCCGGGAAAAATCCCGGAAAAAAATCTCGCCAGCCATTGCCGCAGGACACGCTGATGTAATTGGCTGGGCTTCACAATGCGGTCTCTTTCGCTGTACAAAGGAATACAGCGGAAAGAAGCATTGCCCCATAAGAGCCGGAAGGCCGGTATCGCAGCACGTCAACACGTTTCCCGCACATGTCGGGCACGTTCGGACGTGAGCGGGTGCCGCAAGAAAGGACCTGAATCCGTGGCGCAGCGCGTAGTGGTCACGCTCTCCGACGACATCGACGGCGGGGATGCGGCGGAAACGGTCGCGTTCGGCCTGGACGGGAAGTCGTACGAGATCGACCTCAATCCCGCCAACGCGAAGAAACTGCGTAAGGCCCTGGCCCCCTTCGTGGCGGCGGGTCGAAAGCAGACAAATGCCAGTAAGCACGGCAAGGTGCGCGCACGTACGGCCTACCGGCACACGGCGCTCGCTCCCGACCCGGCGGCGGTGCGGGCCTGGGCGCAGTCCCACAAGGTGGAGGTGCCGGCGCGCGGCCGGATCCCGAAGCGGGTGTACGAGGCGTTCCACAAGGCGAGTTGAGCGACGGGCGGGCGCGGGCCCCGGAGGCGACGTGGACCGGGCGCGGGCCGGGCGCGGGGCCGGGCGCGGGTTCGTGCTCGATCCGGGCGTGGGCCCGCGCCCGTTCCGTACGCGGTTCACGTCCGTTCCGTACGCGGGTCCGCGCCCGGATCGAGCCCGGCTCACGCCTGGTTCGCACCCGGTTCGTGCCCGGGCTCACGCCGGTCGAGTGACCTGGCTCCGCACCGAGTTGCACAGCACCCCCACTGATCGGCTAGAGTTTGGAGCACGCCGAGGGGCAAGGCCGAAAAGCCGAAGCCCAGGCAGCGTGCGGGTGTAGTTCAGTAGTAGAACGCCCCCTTTCCAAGGGGGAGGCGCAGTGTGCAATTCCTGTCACCCGCTCTACATCACTTCCGGTCCGGCTCAATGGATCAGGTAGAGTGATGGACGCATCGGTCAGCCGGTGCGATGCGGACGTAGCTCAGTTGGTAGAGCGCAACCTTGCCAAGGTTGAGGTCGCCAGTTCGAACCTGGTCGTCCGCTCGTAAGAATGAAGGCCCTGGTCTCCGGACCAGGGCCTTCTTCGTGTCCTCCTCACCTGCTCTCCTCTCCTCTCCTCCTCATGAGCCTCCGCCCACCGCCGCACGTCCCGCGAAATGACAAATGTCATCGGAGACGGTGACAGGGCGCACTGCCGAAGGGCCCGCTCCGCCGGAACCCTGAAGACATGACTCAGGCATCGACGCAGGTTTCGGCTCACCCGCCCCGGGACGACGGCGCCGCACCCGCCCCGGTGATCGACGTGGACGCCCTGCGGCGTACGTACACCGGCGGATTCCACGCGGTCGACGGGATCTCCTTCTCCGTGCCGCGCGGCGAGCTGTTCGCACTGCTCGGGACGAACGGCGCGGGCAAGACGTCCACCGTCGAGCTGCTGGAGGGCCTGGCCCGGCCCAGCGGCGGCACGATCCGGGTGCTGGGGCACGATCCGTACACCGAAAGGGCCGCCGTGCGCCCCCGGGTGGGCGTGATGCTCCAGGAGGGCGGCTTCCCCTCCGACCTGACGGTCACGGAAACCGTGCGGATGTGCGCCGGGTGCACCAGCGGCGCGCGCCCGACCGGTGAGGCGCTGGAACTGGTGGGGATGGGCCACCGGGCGAACGTACGGGTCAAGCAGCTCTCCGGCGGCGAGAAGCGGCGCCTGGACCTGGCGCTCGCGCTGCTCGGGCGGCCCGAGGTGCTCTTCCTGGACGAGCCGACGACGGGGCTGGACGCCGAAGGGCGGCGCGACACCTGGGAGTTGGTGCGGGAGCTGCGGGCGGGCGGCACCACCGTGCTGCTGACCACGCACTACCTGGAGGAGGCGGAGACCCTCGCCGACCGGCTGGCGATCATGCACAGGGGCCGGATCGTGGTCTCCGGCACCCCGGCCGAGGTGACCGCGGCACGGCCCGCGCGGATCCGCTTCACGCTGCCCGCCGGCGTCCCCGCCGGACGGCTCCCCCTGTCGCTGCAGGCGGCGGAGCGCGGCGACGGGCAGATGGAGATCCGCACCCGGCGGCTCCAGCAGGACCTGGGGGAACTCCTGCGCTGGGCCGAGGGGTCGGACGTGGAACTGGCGACGCTGGACGCCCGGTCCGCCTCCCTCGAAGAGGCATTTCTGGATATCGCGTCGGAGCGCGCGGAAACGGGGGACTCACGATGAGCAGGACGGACGGCAGGACCGACGGCAGGACGGACGGCGGAACGGATGCTGGGGCGGATGGTGGGACGGTCGAGGTGATCGATCCACGAATGACGCGTCCGGCAGGCGCGGCGGGCACGGCGGGCACGGCGGAGGACCCGCCCGGCGGGCCGCGGACGACGGCCGCCGGGCGGCTCAAGGCGCTCGGGCGGGCGGAGTACGTCATGCTCGTCCGGAACAGGACGGCGCTCTTCTCCGCGCTGATCGTGCCGGTGGCCATGATCGGGGCGATCAAGGCGTCGCTCAGGGAGGTCGACCTCGACAAGACCGGAATGACCGGCATCGAGGTCGCGATGGCCGGCAGCATCGGCATGGTGCTGATCATGGGGGTGTACGCCAACCTCTCCGCCGCGTACACGGCCCGCCGCGAGGACCTGGTGCTCAAGCGGCTCCGTACGGTCGAGGCGTCCGACCGCGAGATCCTCGCCGGTACGGCACTGCCCGCGGTCGTGCTGGCCTTCGCGCAGTCCTGCCTGATGATCGCGGGCGGGGTGGCGTTCCTGGGGGTGCCCGCGCCGGAGAACCCGCTGCTGCTGCTCGGCGGGCTGCTGGCCGGGCTGCTGCTGCTCACCGCGCTGGCGGCCGCGACCTCGGCGTTCACCCGTACCGTGGAGAGCGCCCAGCTCACCACCATGCCGCTGTTCCTGATCTCGGTGGTGGGCTCCGGTCTCTTCGTACCGCTGGAGGTGCTGCCGGACCGGGTGGCCTCCGTCTGCGAACTGCTGCCCGTGACCGGCGTCATGACCCTGATACGGGCGGGCTGGCTGGGCGGTACGGAGGGGTACGACCTCCTCGGGGCGGCGCTGACCGCCGTGGCCTGGATCGTGCTGGCTGGCTTTGCCGTACAGCGGTGGTTCCGCTGGGAGCCGCGCCGCTGAGAACCGCCGAGGTCCGTCGGGCGCGGGGAAAGGACTCCGGAGGACATGATCAGGCTGACCGGCCGGTGGAATCCGCGGAACCTGGGCCACGGGTCCGCCACGACCAACTCCGCCAGGGTCGAGCTGTACACCCGCTACTCGTTCTACGGGATGGGGGGCCTCGAATTCGGGGCGCTCACCCCGAGTCTCGTCGGCCGGGGGGAGTCCTGGACGGTCCCGCTGGTCCTCGTCCAATCCGTACTGTGCTGCGCGCTCTGCCTACGGGCCATGGAGTGGCGGCTGGGCCGGTACCCGCAGCCCGTACGGCTGATGCTGGCGGCAGGCGGGCTGTCGGCGGTCCTGATCCTCGGGCTGCTCGTGCTGACCGGGACCGGGACCGAGACCGGCGAGTGGCCCAAGGACGGGGGCTTCGGCGCCCTGCTGATGGTCCTCGGGGGCTTTGGAGTGGCATCGACCATCCTGACGTGATGGGCCGCAATCTGGCAGTGATCGCGCTGAAGAGCGAACTGGCGGTGCAGCTCGCCGAGCGCGGGCGGCCGGAGGCGGTGGCCCAGATGACCGAGGTGCAGCGGATCGCGCGGGAGTCGCAGCGGGAGCTGCGGGAGGTCGTACGCGGCTACCGCGAGGCGAACCTGCACACCGAGCTGGAGGGCGCCCGGGGCGTGCTGGAGGCGGCCGGCATCGACTGCCGGATCGACGGGATCGAGACGATCGAGGGCGGAATGCTGAACGGCGGGCGGGTCGGCGGGGAGGGCGGTCGGCGGGACGGCGGACAGCGCGGGAGCATGGGGCTTCTGACCGGGGTCCAGTCCGCGCTGGGGTGGGTGGTGCGCGAGGCGACGACGAATGTCCTGCGGCACGGGGACCCGCGGCGGTGCACCGTACGGCTGTCGGAACAGCCGTCGGAGACGGGAGAATCCGGAGGGGCCGGGGAGCCCGTAAGGTCCGGGAGATCCGGGAAGTCCGGCGAGGCCGGGGAGTTCAGCGGCTGGGAGGCGGTTCTGATCGTGGAGAACGACGGCGTGCCGGAGACCGATCCGGTCGAGGGCGGCGCGGAGGCCGGGGGCGCCGCCGGCCGGCGCGCGAAGGGATCCGGGCTCGCAGGGCTGCGGGAACGGCTGGCCGCCGTGGGCGGCACGCTGGAGGCGGGCCCCACGAAGGGCGGCGGCTTCCGGCTGACGGCACGAATCCCGCTGCCGGAACAGCCGCGGCCGCGGTCCCGGCCGGGATCAGCGCGGGGGCCGGGGCCGGGGCCGGGAGCGGGGCCGATGGGCGCCGGTTCGGGCCCGGGTGCCGGTTCGGGCGCGGAGGTGGCGGTCTGATGTCCGTACCGTCCGAGCCACCCGTACCGTCCGTACCGTCCGAGCTGCCCGTATCTTCTCAGCCGTCCGGCGCTCCGCCGTCCCTCCCCACCGTCCCGGTACGGGTCCTCCTGGCCGATGACGAGCACCTGATCCGGGGTGCCATGGCCGCGCTGCTCGCCCTTGAGGACGATCTGGTCGTCGTCGCCGAGGCGGCCACCGGCCCCGAGGCGCTCGCGATGGCGCGGGCGCACCGTCCCGATGTCGCCGTACTGGATCTCCAGATGCCGGGAGCGGACGGTGTGAAAGTCGCCACATCCCTCCGGGCCGAACTGCCCGGCTGCCGGACGATGATCGTGACGAGCCACGGCAGGCCCGGCCACCTCAAGCGGGCGCTGGCCGCCGGGGTGCGCGGCTTCGTGCCCAAGACGGTCAGCGCGCGGCAGCTCGCCGAGATCATCCGCTCGGTCCACGCCGGTTACCGCTTCGTGGACCCGGAGTTGGCCGCCGACGCGATTTCCGCCGGGGACTCGCCGCTGACCGCCCGCGAGGCCGAGGTCCTGGAGCTGGCGGTCGACGGTGCGCCGATCGCGGAGATCGCCGAGCGCGCCTCCCTGTCGCAGGGGACCGTACGGAACTATCTGTCGTCGGCGGCGACCAAGCTGGGGGCGGAGAACCGGCATGCGGCAGCGCGTCTCGCACGCGACCGGGGTTGGGTATAGTTGGCCTCGCGCCACCGCGCAACGGTGCGGAAGCACAGCGGCGCATGCGGACGTAGCTCAGTTGGTAGAGCGCAACCTTGCCAAGGTTGAGGTCGCCAGTTCGAACCTGGTCGTCCGCTCAGAGAACGGGAAGCCCCCGGCCGAATGAATCGGCCGGGGGCTTCTCGCGTACACCCGCGCTACCCGCGCTACCCGCTCTACCAGCTCTTGCCGGTGAGGAGTTCGTACGCCTCCAGGTACTTCGCGCGGGTCGCGTCCACGATCTCCTGCGGCAGCGGGGGCGGCGGCTGCTCGCTCGCGCGGTCCCAGCCGGAGGCGGGCGAGGTCAGCCAGTCGCGTACGTACTGCTTGTCGTACGAAGGCTGCGCGCGGCCCGGCTCCCAGGTGGCGGCCGGCCAGAAGCGCGAGGAGTCGGGCGTCAGCACCTCGTCCGCGATCACCAGGCGCTCGCCGTCGAAGCCGAACTCGAACTTCGTGTCGGCGAGGATGATCCCCCGGTCGCGCGCGATGTCCCGGGCCCGGCCGTAGACGTCGAGGGTCGTCCGGCGCAGCAGGGACGCGTTCTCGGTGCCGATCAGGCGCACCACCTCGTCGTACGACACGTTCTCGTCGTGGTCCCCCACGGCAGCCTTCGTCGCCGGCGTGAAGATCGGGGCGGGCAGCTCGGAGCCGTCGACCAGCCCTTCGGGGAGCGCGAGCCCGCAGACGGTGCGGGACTCCCGGTACTCGGCGAGGCCCGAGCCGGTGAGGTAGCCGCGCGCGACGCACTCCACCTGGATCATGTCGAGCGACTCGCAGACGAGCGTGCGGCCGGCCCAGTCGGCGGGGGCGCCCGCGGGGACGTCGGTGGAGATCACGTGGTTCGGGACGAGGTCCGTCAGCCGTTCGAACCACCAGAGCGAGAGCTGGGTGAGGACCCGGCCCTTGTCCGGGATCTCGGTGGGCAGGACCCAGTCGTACGCGGAGATACGGTCGCTGGCGACCATCACCAGGTCGCCCGCCTCGTTCCGGTACAGATCACGCACCTTGCCGGTGTGGATGTGCACCAGACCCGGCACCTGAAGGGGCTCGGGCTTTTCTACGAATCCGGACACCGTTCCTCCGCGTGGTTCTGTCCGATCAAGGAGATCGTCTCGATTCTCCCGTATGCCGGAAGCCGCAGCTCGCAGGGGTGGCCGGAGAGACGCAGGAGTCGGGGGAATGTCCGGGGCCGGGAGGCGGTCAGTCCCGTTTGCAGATCCGGTCGAGGAGGTTGGCGGTCGCGCGCTGGATCCGCGGGTCGACATGGCCGGGGCGGTCCAGCGCCGGGGACCAGGCGAAGGTGCCGGAGGCGAAGACGAGGGCGCCGGACGGGGCGCGGTAGAGCGAGGTCTCCTGGTGGCGCTTGGTGTTCTCGCTGTCGCGGTACGGGGAGTGCGCGAGCAGGATCCGGTTCTGGTGCTCGGGCAGCGCCGTACGCGGGAAGTACCGGTCCGCCTCGCCCGCGACCAGCCCCGCGATCTCCTCGCCCTCGGCCACGCCGACGGCCTCCCAGAGCCAGTGGCCGGCGTTCCGTACGACGAGCGGGTGCGGCTCGGGGACCCGGCCCGCGTACTGGATGCCGAGGAGCTGCTGCTCCGCCCGGTCCACCTCACGCCAGAGGGCGGGGCGCCCGGGGCCGCGGCGCTTGCGGCAGGTCAGGAGGCGGTCGGGGACACCGGAGGCCGAAGGGCCCAGCTCGACCTGCCAGTAGAGGGAGTTGGCGGAGAGGAAGACGAGCGAGGTGCCGTGGTCGCGGGCGGCTTCGACGGTGGTCCGCATGGGGACGGACCAGTACTCGTCGTGGCCGGGGAAGATCAGGCCCCGGTAGCGGGTGGGGTCGACGCGGCCCGCGTGCAGGTCGCGGGCGTCGGCGTAGGCCAGGTCGTAGCCGTAGCGCTCGGCCCAGCGGATGAAGTCGTAGGCGTGGCCCACATGGAGGGGCAGTCCCGCGCCCGCGTAGGGGCGGTCGAAGGAGACGGTCGTCGCGGCGTCCTGCTCGCCGAGGAGCCGGCCCTGCTCGTCCCAGGCGTGGTAGAGGCTGGCGCCGGTGTGGCCGTCCTCGGGGTAGAGGTTGTACGCCTGCCAGGTGATGTCGGGGAGCAGGAGCAGCAGATCGGCGGGGTGACTGTCGCGGACCGTGAAGGGGATGTGGGAGCGGTAGCCGTCGACCGTGGTGAGGACGGCGACGTAGGCGCCGAGGGACCAGTACGACGGGACCTGGAGCCGCCAGGAGAGCCACCAGTGGTGGCAGGAGACCGTGCGGTCGACGGCGAGCGGCGCGGACTGGACGATGCCGGAGAGGCGCGGGCTGGTGGTGATCTTGCGGGCGCCGTCGCCGCCGTAGTGCCCGATCCGGTAGATGTCGACGAAGAACTCCTGGGGCGGGTCGACGGTGACGTGGAAGTCGATCGCCTCGCCCGGGGCCACGGCGCCGTTCGAGGCGAAGCCCTTGATCTGGCGCCGTACGTCGTCGGCGGTACGGGGGCCGCCGCTGCGGCCCGCGCCGAGCGTCGGGTCCGCGTACCAGGGGACGACCTGGCCTGTGTCGTCGATGTAGTTCTCACTGCCGCGCAGCCAGGGCAGCGGGCCCTGGCCGAACGGGTCGCTGACCGCGTGGGCGAGAGCGCCCGATTCCCATCGCCGGATCTGGTCCGCCCCCATGGTGCGCCCCTCCTCCGTGCCGCCGCGCCCGCAGGGGGCACGGATGTTGATGCACGCCTCGATACGTGCGCCGACGCGCCGGTAATACGACGGTAATACGGCCGTTTGGCCGGTCGGTAACGCGGTCGACGGTCGGCTCCGGACACCAGCACATCACAAAACGCGTGTGGCCCGTCACCGTTCGTCGTGAATTGACGTGAACGGAATACATCGCTCCGGAACGCGGGTCCGCGCGAGCCGGAGGGGGTGCTGGGTGATGAATATGTACGTAACGGGATGAACAGGAACGGGTGGCGGCGAGAAGGAGGAACATATTCGGCCACCACCCGGAGGCGGCGCTCACGGAGGGGCTTCGGCGGGTGTGCGGGCGGGGGCGGGGCGGCCGGGAGCGAAGGCGGAGGCGGCCAGGGGCCGGCGGCCGGGCCGGCGGCCGGGGCGGAGGCGGGCCGGCGGCGGGGCCGGGCCAGGGTCAGTGGTGGGGGGAGGCCAGGGGGCCAGTGGCGGGCGGGCGGGCCGGGGGCGGGGGCGGGCCGGCGGCCGGGGGCGGGCGGGCCGAGGGCCTACGGGCGGGCCGGGGGCCTACGGGCGGGCGTACGGGCCCGAGCCGGTACGCCGGGGGCTCACACGAGGCGTACGGGCTTCTCCGCGCGGACGCCGAGGGAGGCCAGCCACGAGCGGAGCGGCTCCGCGTCGCCGCCCTCGACCAGGCTGAGGACGCGCCCGCCGAGATCGGCTCGGCGCACGCCGTCGACCAGCAGCGCCGGGCCGTCCAGCCAGTCCAGGCCGGGGGCGGCGCCCGCCGTGTCGACGGCGGAGCAGCAGACCATCGCCGTGACGTGGTCGGCGAGCAGTTCGCGGCCGGTGCGGGGCGGCTGGAGGGGCAGGAGGGGCAGCGGGTCGGTGCCCCAGAACGCGAGGGCGTCGCCCCCCGCCTCGGCCGGGGCTACCGGGGCCGCCGCCTCCTCCCTGGCCAGCTCGGCGCTGATGCCGGCGGCCAGGGCCGCTCCGGTCTCGCCGTCCGCGTCGGCGGGGCGGGAGAGGTGGTCCATGACGCGCGCCAGGGTGGGCCCCGGCGCGGGAACGGAACTCCCCGTGCCCACACCCGTACCGACGCCGGCGCGGATGCCCGCACCGACCCCCTTACCGACACCGGTGCCTACGCCCGTACCAACACCCGCGCCGACGCCCGAACCGATGCCCGCGCCCCGCGCCGTACCGACTCCGGCGCCGACCTCCATGCGGTCCAGGACGCGGTGCAGCCGGGCGGCCTCCGTACGCCACTTGCGGTCGACGACCTCCTCCGGATACTGCTGCCAGTCCACCGGGGACCAGTCGGGGCCCGCCTCGGCCGGGCCGCCGTGGAAGAGGCGGGCGGCGAGCAGGGACGCCGCCTCGTCGACCGCGCCCGGTTCTTCGAGCAGATCGCAGGCGGGACGTTCGCCGAGCCGGGAGGCGAAGCCCTCGGCGAGGCGGTCACGCCGGGACAGCTCCGTCAGGGCCGAGACCACACCGGCGTCGAGCCGGGAGGGCCAGCGGCCCATCCGCCAGGCGGGCAGCGCGACGCGTGTGAGCAGCCGGTCCCACCCCGCGTACGCGAGGCCCACCTGCTCCTGGGCGACGATCCGCAGTCCGTAGTCCACCGCCTGGGCGCGCTCGGACGCGGCGGCGGCCACCCCGCGCTCCATCAGCGCGGCGTGCTCGCCGCAGCCGCGCAGCAGCACCCGGGCCACGCGCGCGACCGCGCCGAGGGCCACCCTGCGGACCGGGCCGAGGCCCGGGGCGGACGCGACGGCGACCGCCGCGTCGAGCCCCCGGACGAAGCGCCGGGCAGCGGCTATGTCCGGGTGCGCGGAGAGCCCCGTACCGGCGACGACCGGGGCGAGGACGGCGCGCAGCTCGGCGACGCGCATCCACCAGAGGAAGGGCGAGCCGATCACGAGGACGGGCGTGGCGACGACCGCGCGCCGGGCGCCGCCGCCCACCACGCCGCCCCCGGTGCCGGAGACCGGTTGCGCGGCCGATTCGACGACCGACTCGGCGGTGGGCGCGCCGGCGGGGCCGGCCGGCCGGGCCGCCGGCGGAACCGCCCGGCCGAGTGCACGGGCGAATATCCGTTCGCGCGGCCGGCCGTGCCCGGGATGCGTACGATCCTCCAGCCAGCTGTCGCAGTCCGGGGTCAGCGCTATGGCGGAGGGTGCGGGGACGTCGAGACGCTCCGCGAGATCGCGCACCAGACGGTAGAGATCCGGCGCGGCCTTCTCCGAGACCGCGACGGTGGGGCTGAGAGCGGGCCTGGCACGGACGACGACGGCGGCGACGGCGGCGGCCAGCGCCAGCACGACGACGGCGAGAACCGTCACCGCCCAGCGCGCGGCGTTCCACCCCGCGCCGGCGAGATGCCCCGTCGCCCCGCCTGCCAGCAGCACGACGGCGACGGCCGCCGGCAGCAACGCGACGGCCAGCGCCCGGCCGCGCAGCCGCAGCACGGCGAGCGCACGGACCCGGGCACCCTGAGCGCCCAGCTCGTCACCGATCCCGGAACCGGACATGGTCGGACCTCACCCCCTCTGCCGTGTCGGCTGCGTTGCTCACTCCCCCACTGTGGCACCCGCCACTGACATCGCAATGCCGGTGGGCCAAGTGCCGGAACGCATGCGCCGCACCCTAGTTGGACCCCGAAGACCCGTCATCCGGATGGCCCAACCGTCACCCGATGGAATGGCTCTGGTCAAAGCTGCTGACGAGCGGCGCTTCGGAGCTACCCGCGCGTAGGTGAGCGGCGGACGCGACGGTGAGCCGCGTACACAACTGCGCGCCGCAGCCCGGCGACGGGGCTGCGGCGCGCATACGTACGGAGAGCTTGCGTACAGAGAACCTGCGTACAGAGGACTACGGCGGTGACGGAGGTCGCCGGACCGCCCGGATCAGCCCTCCTGGGCGTCCGCGGCGGCGCGCGCGATGTCCGTACGGTGCTGGGAACCGGCGAGGCGGATCCGGCCCAGCGCCGTGTACGCGCGCTCACGGGCCTGTGTCAGGTCCTTGCCCGTGGCCGTCACGGACAGCACGCGCCCGCCGGCGCTGACCACCGTGCCGGCGTCGGTGGTGCCGCCTTCCAGCCTGGTTCCGGCGTGCAGGACGTACGCGTCGGGTCCATCCTGGTCCGCGACCTCGTCCAGCCCCTCGATCGGGTCGCCGGTGCGCGGAGTGTCCGGATAGTTGTGCGAGGCGACGACCACCGTGACCGCCGCGTCGTCGCGCCAGGCCAGCGGGGGGTGCGCCGCGAGGTTCCCCTCGGCCGCCGCCAGCAGGACACCGGCCAGCGGGGTCTTGAGCCGGGCCAGGACCACCTGGGTCTCGGGGTCGCCGAAGCGGGCGTTGAACTCGATGACCCGTACACCGCGGCCGGTGATCGCGAGGCCCGCGTACAGCAGCCCGGCGAACGGCGTGCCCCGGCGGCGCAGTTCATCGACCGTGGGCTGCAGAAC
The DNA here is from genome assembly GCF_042752355.1 of Streptomyces sp. NPDC059255. NCBI lineage: Bacteria > Bacillati > Actinomycetota > Actinomycetes > Kitasatosporales > Streptomycetaceae > Streptomyces > Streptomyces sp. NPDC059255. The sequence continues at coordinate 273,906 of NZ_JBHYZP010000003.1, read as the reverse complement.
GGTCTCCAGGACCTCTTCCACCAGCTTGGGATCGGCCCACGGGAGCGGGGAGTACGCGCCCATGCCACCGGTGTTGGGGCCCTCGTCGCCGTCAAGCGCGCGCTTGAAGTCCTGGGCCGGCTGGAGCGGCAGGACCGTCTCGCCGTCGGTGATCGCGAAGAGCGAGACCTCGGGTCCGTCGAGGAACTCCTCGATGACGACGCGGCCGCAGGCGAGCCCGTGCGCGCGGGCCACGGCGAGGTCGCCGGTCACGACGACGCCCTTGCCGGCCGCGAGCCCGTCGTCCTTGACGACATAGGGCGGGCCGAACGCGTCGAGCGCGTCGTCGATCTGCTGCGGGGTCGTGCAGACGTAACTGCGTGCCGTCGGTACGTTCGCCGCGGCCATCACGTCCTTGGCGAACGCCTTGGAGCCCTCCAGCTCGGCGGCCTCCTTCGAGGGGCCGAAGCAGGGGATGCCCGCGTCCCGTACGGCGTCGGCGACCCCGGCCACCAGGGGCGCCTCGGGTCCGACGACGACCAGCTCCGCCCCCAGCTCGGTGGCGAGGCGGGCCACGGCCGCGCCGTCCAGCGCGTCCACCGGGTGCGACTCGGCCACCTCTGCGGTGCCGGCGTTGCCGGGCGCGCAGTGGAGAGCGGTGACCCCGGGGTCGAGGGAGAGAGAGCGGCACAGGGCGTGTTCGCGGGCGCCGCCGCCGATGACAAGGACCTTCACGAGGGGCAGCCTAACCGGGCGGGGGCGCCGGCCCGTGTGCGGCCCATGGGACGAGACGCCGAGGGGCGGTCCGTCATTCGTTCGTATATTCCTCCACAACGGTCGCTCCCAGCTCGCGCACGATCAGGTCGTGGCCGGAGAGGGCGGAGTCGACGAGATCCGGATCGTCCTCCTCCGCCGTGTCGTCCTCCGGAGCCACGGTGTGCGGCGGGGGCGGTGCCGCGGGTCTGTTGTCGGCGCGCGGCGGCTCGGGGCGGGCGGGCGCGGGCGCCGCGGGCCGCGATGCCTGGGAGGCCGGCGCGGGTCCTGAGCCGGAGCCGGGACCGGGGCCCGGGCCGCCCGGTCCCTGGCCGGGGCCGGAGGGCGCGCCGTAGCCACCGCCGCCGGGCGGGGCTCCGTAACCGCCTCCCCCGCCGCCGGGCGGGGCTCCGCCTCCGGCGGGCGCGCCGTAACCGCCGCCGGGAGCCCCGTAGCCCCCGCCTCCTCCACCGCCGCCGGACGGTGCCGGGGGCGCGGTGCCGCCGGACGGGTCGACGATCGCCTCGATCTTCCACTGGACCTGGAACTGCTCGGCGAGGGCCTGCTTGAGCACCGCCTCGCTGCCGCTGCTCGTGAAGTTGTCGCGGGCGCCCGCGTTGATGAAGCCGACCTGGAGTGTCGTCCCGTCGAACCCGGCGACCTGCGCGTTCTGGCTGAGCAGGATCCAGGTGAAGCGGCGGCGGTTCTTGACGGCCTCCAGGATGTCGGGCCACATGTGCCGTACCTGCCCGGCGCCCTGCGCCATCCCTGGGCTCGCCGCCCCCGCGCCCGCCCCCGCGCCCCCGGCGGCGGGGCCGGTGCCGGGCGCGGGACCGGAGGCCGGGGCGGGCGGCTGCGCACCGGCGCCCTGGTGCACGCCCTGCCCCGGCGTGGAGGCGGTCGGCCAGCCACCGGGGCGCCGCCCGGTCTCGGCGGCCCCGGCACCGGCCCCGGCACCGGGCCAGGCCCCGGGCCGCTGGGGCTCGGCGGCGGGCGCGGGTGCTGGGGCTGCCGGGGCCGACGGGGCGGGGGCCGGTCCCGCGGCCTGGGCGGGCGCGGGCTGAGCGGCGGCCTGCGCTGCCTGCGCCGCGGCGGCGGCCCGAGCGGCGGCAGCGGCGGGATCCTCCACCGGAGCGGGCGGCGGTACGGGAGCGTGGCCGCCGGGCCCGGGAACATACCCGGCCGCGGGACCGGCCCCCGCGCCGGAGAAAGCGGCCCCGGCGACCGAGGCCGAGGCGGCGGCGCCCCGCTCCAGCCGGTCGAGGCGGGCCTGGACCGAACGCTCGTCGTCGAACGCCGCGGGCAGCAGCACCCGCGCGCAGATCAGCTCCAGCTGAAGCCGGGGCGAGGTCGCGCCACGCATCTCCGTCAGCCCCGTATTGACGAGATCGGCGGCCCGGCTCAGCTCGGCCGCGCCGAAGACGGACGCCTGGGCCTGCATCCGCTCGACGACATCGGCGGGGGCGTCGATCAACCCCTTCTCCCCCGCGTCCGGCACGGCCGCCAGAATCACCAGATCCCGGAGTCGCTCCAGCAGGTCGGCGACGAAGCGCCGCGGATCGTTGCCGCCCTCGATGACCTGATCCACGACCTCGAAGGCCGCGCCGCCGTCCCCGGCGGCGAACGCGTCGACCACGGCGTCCAGCAGCGAACCGTCCGTGTACCCGAGCAGGGCCGTCGCCATGGCGTACGTCACACCGTCGTCGGCCGCGCCGGCCAGCAACTGGTCCATCACGGACATCGAGTCACGCACGGACCCGGCACCGGCCCGTACGACGAGGGGCAGCACCCCGTCCGCGACGACGGCGCCTTCCCTGCCGCACACCTCGGCGAGATAGTCACGCAGCGTCCCGGGCGGCACCAGCCGGAACGGATAGTGGTGCGTACGCGACCGGATCGTCCCGATGACCTTCTCGGGCTCGGTGGTCGCGAAGATGAACTTGAGATGCTCCGGCGGCTCCTCGACCACCTTCAGCAGGGCGTTGAACCCCGCCGAGGTGACCATGTGCGCCTCGTCGATGATGTAGATCTTGTAACGACTGCCGGCGGGCCCGAAGAACGCCTTCTCCCGCAGATCACGCGCGTCGTCCACGCCACCGTGCGAAGCCGCGTCGATCTCGATGACATCGATCGACCCCGGCCCGTTCCTGGCCAGGTCCTGGCACGACTGACACGTACCGCACGGGGTGGGCGTGGGCCCCTGCTCGCAGTTCAGACACCGCGCGAGGATGCGCGCACTGGTCGTCTTCCCGCAGCCACGCGGCCCGCTGAACAGGTAGGCGTGATTGACCCGGTTGTTGCGCAGGGCCTGCTGCAGCGGGTCAGTGACATGCTCCTGCCCAATGACCTCGGCGAACGACTCGGGGCGATAACGGCGGTACAGCGCAAGGGACGACACACCTACGACGATATCGGCCCCCTACGACAAACCCGCCTCCCACCGCCACCCCACAACGCAAGCGCCCCCCACGCACCCGCCAGAGCCGACCTACCCTTGCTGCCTTCCGGCCCTGGGGGAGTTCAGTCAGATAGCGCCACGTGAGGGGCTCCGCACACAGTACCTGATCCGAGCCCCCGCGAACGAGTTCGCGAGCACGGCCCAGCGTCTTGTATTGTTTGCCGCGGAGGATTCGCCTAGTGGCCTAGGGCGCACGCTTGGAAAGCGTGTTGGGGGCAACCCCTCACGAGTTCGAATCTCGTATCCTCCGCCAGTGCCTCACCGGGCACTAACGTTGAAGGGCCCCACCGCTCGCGGTGGGGCCCTTCAACGTTGTCCGTCCCGGTTTCCATCTCAGGTGCCCTCCGACGGCTCCAGGAGCATGTCGCCAACCTGCTGCCCGACCTTCCGGAGCATGGGCCGGTGATGCGCGTGTACGGGGCGCCCTCCCGAGCTCGAAGCTGCACTTCTCATAAGCAGCGCCGCAGCTTCCGTTCCCCGCGCCGCACGCCCCTGAGAGTCTGCCGAAGGTGACCTCCTTTGGGCAGACCCAAGGTCCACGCCTCCGTTCCTGGCCGGCCAGGAGTTGCCGCCCCACCGCGTACAACACCGCAGTGCGGGCGCGGTGGGCCTCGTCGTTGCGGCCACCGCGGAGTTGCAGAGCGGCGAATTCCAGGGGTCGTCGCACCACGTGATCACGGGCGTGTGGCGGTGATCAGTTCAGGCAGACGCTCGGCTGGGGTTTCCCAGCCGAGCGTCTTGCGCGGGCGACTGCCGAGTTCAGCGCGCGACGGCAGTCAGGCGTCGCTGCCTGTAGGCGCGGCTAGGTCTCGGTCTGTCCACTGGCGAATCTCGCACCCGCGTCGATGTCGTCATAGAGCACCCGCACGTCCTGGATGCCGAGTCCACGCATCAGGTCAGGCAGACGCACGACATAGCGTCGTCCCACCTTCCGCAGGGCGCAGGGGAAGTCGCCGCGCTTGGCTCGCCGGTATGCAGTAGCCAATCCCAGGTTCAGCGCTTTCGCCGCCGTCCTGAGATCCACCTCGGCAGGGAGCCCGAAGATCTCCGAGAACGGGACGGACTCATCACGACGGCGTGTCATCTGCCGACCTCCGCATTTCGAATAATGAATCCTGTCCCATCGGTGTGGGGTGGGCTTCGGTACGTGCCGGGCGCGGCCGGGCGCGCCGGAGCTGGCGCACTCGGCGCACATGCGTCAGGAGTCCCAAGCGGTATGCCAGAGAACCCAAGCGCTCACCTTGCGCCCGCTGGGCGAGCGCGATGGACATCGCGTCGCCCCGCACGAGGTCGCAGTCTGCTGTCGTCGAAACAAGCTGGTCGGTTACCAGGCCTTTCATCACATCCCACTCCCCGATCGGCGTCTCCTGAGGGCTCCGCCGCCCTGTTTGCCATGCGACGGCGAACGCCGCATCAACCAGGTGCTGCTCGGCTCCCGCAGGGGCCGCCCTGCCGAGAGTCCGCACCCCCTCCAACGCTCCTTGCAGCAGCGCGGAACATACATCGGCCCGTTCCGCCCCCGTACGCCGGGCAATCACGCGTGCTGCCCCCCTCAAGCGGGGCGTGAGCAGCCAGAGGACGATCAATGTCCACCGCTCTTCCCGCCGGCTCCCAGTCTCTTCGCGAATGTGGTGCGCGATGTGACACCAGGCCTCGACGCGTGCAGGACTGCCCAAATCCTCGTGGAGAGCCTTGGAACGCAAATCGTTCAGCGAGCTGCGCTCCTCATCGCAGAGAGGCATGGCGTCCAACCCGGTGCGCAAGCACATGCGCGTGTCTGCATATTGGTCCTCCACCCATCTGCAGACGCGGGTGAATGCGTCGCTGGACAGCGGAACGGTCATTGCTGTGTCCTCTCACGTCCTGTTTCGGAGCTGTTCCGCGCCGAGTCGCCGGGACCGGATTGGGCAGGCACACCCACTCCCGAGACTTTCGGTCGGCGGCCCTGGAGCATCCAAAAGCCGCTGAACCAATCGCCTGTACAACCGGCGGTTGCCCCGGGCCATCTCCAACAGGGCCGGACGAGCAGCTGCCCCAGTGCTCTCGGTGCTTTCCTGCCGCCCAACCATCAGGCCGGTCCGAGTTGACGGTCGATGCGGCTGATCAGTTCTGTCCGGCGATCGCGTAACTCAGAGGGAGTGCATGTGACGGTGATTCGGTGAGCTTCGACCAGAGGTCCGAGTTCTGGCGGGGGCTCAACCACGCCGGAGAAGAGCGGCGCCATCCAGGCAGCCGCCGGCGCCGGCGCCTCCGTTCCGTCGAGCAAGACGGCCGGAGCGGGCGGGATGTGGCCGGCCTGGCCGTGCAGCATACGGGCGGCGAGGATCGCGGCCTCCCAGACTCGCATGCTCTCCAGTCGTACCTGTGAGGCCAGTTCGTCACGCAGCGCGCACAGGTCACTCCACGCTCTCTCCTGCTTGCGCAGGGCAGATCCCACCCTCCGCACCAGCAAGGCGTAGGTCATCCGAGCACGCAACAGGCCACGGCGAGCCTCGACCGCGCTGTCCGCGTACGGGTTGTAGGCCACGATCTTCATAGCCACCGCGGTGATCGCGAGCACGAGCATCAGCAAGGCGACCCACCCGGGCGCGAACCGGGCTCCCTCGATGCCTTCGTCCCCCACTCCCGCGTCACGGGCCCGCAGCAGGGCCCACACGGTGACAGTGGTCAGCACGGCGAGCAGGTAGAGAGCGGGCAGGCTGAGAGAACCGAGCAACGAGAGTACGGGGCGACGCGCGCGCAGGGCGTGCAGCCGCTCGCGTACACGGTGCAACGGAGCCGCGATCGTGTATCCGGAGAGCATCAGGGCCAGGGCGAGAACGACACCAGGCAGGAAGGAGACTGTCTGCTCGACCAAAGAGGCCGCTGCCTCATTGACGGTGAGGTACTGGAAGACCTGCATGAAATACCAGGCGTCGAACACCGCCATGGCGGCGACGACCGGCCAGCGCAGCACCCGTATCCACAGCTCACGGCGACGCCGGTCGTGGGCGCCATCCTCCGCATGACGTGCCTCGACTGCCTCTTGCGCCGTACGGGCCGTCCGGAGTGAAGCCATCGCCTCGAAACGAGCCAGGGCTTGGACGGCCTCCTCGGTCCGGGCGTGGGTGCGAATCGTACGCGCGCGGGCAGCTGCGAGTTGTTCCCGGTTGTGGCCGACAAGCTCTGCGACCTCGCGGGCCGCACGCAACAGCATCCGCATCTCACCGTTGTCCAGACGCTCCGGGGCGCGCTCCGGACCTTGCTCCGCGCTCTTCACCAGGTGCCGTATGTCGCATCCGCAGCCGTGATGGCAGGGGATGCCTTGATGGTTCCGGGACATGTATGACGTCCTTTTCTGCGAGTTGTGAAGGGGTGCCTCCTCAGCGCGGTGTGCACCAGGTGGGAGGCGGTCATCGGCGCACCGTGACAGCGATCTCCACCCGACGGTTGCAGGCCATGGCTGCGTAGTCCGGAGCCCCGTCTCGGTACTCGGGGGTGCAGATGGGCCGGTCGTCGGAGTAGCCGTGGGCGGAATCGACCGCGATCCCGCGTCCGGCGAGGGCTGACCGTACGGCCTGCGCCCGGGCCAGGGAGAGCTGCCTTCCGCGTCGTTCGCCCCCACGGGAATCGGTGTGCCCGGAGACCGCGACCACGAGGGGATCAAGTTCCCGGATACGAAGCGCCGCTCGGTCCAGGGCGCTCTGTGCCGCAGGTGACAGCTCCGCGCGGTCGGTGTCGAAGAGGACGGACCCGGGAAGGGTGATCGTGGTGACCCGGCCCTTCGGTCGTTCGGAGACAGTCGGATAGGTCACCTGGGGTTCCGCCGTGCCGGCCGTGGTTCCCTTCCCCACCTCGGGCTCTCGAGACCGGGCAGTAGCGGCCACCTCGCAGGACGATGCTCCGGTCGCCTTGCACAGCTGTGTCCACAGAGCGGTCAGCCAAGCGGTCTGTGAGGACGACGGCGCCTCGCCCCGAGGCGAGCGGCCGATGCCGAGGAGGGCCACCTCGGATCCCTTCAAGTCCGGCAGCTCGCCCGCCTTGCGGCAGCGTTCCACCGTCGCTCTGATCTCCTCCGCGCCGTCGAATCCGGCGGAGCGCAAGTCCGCGCAGCCGGTATTGGTCAGCCCGTCGGTCGCGACCACGATCTTGCGGTCACTACCGGCGGAGCTGAGCTGGTCGGCAGCTGCGGCCAGCGCGCCCAGCACATCAGTACGATCGGTGCCCGGCACTCCGGCGGACAGCTCCCGCAGTCGTTTCTCCAGACAGCGGCGCTGAGCGCTCCCTCGATCCTTCTTCAGCGTGTCGTTGCCCTTCACCGGTGTGACGGACACCTGGTCCACACCCCAATCGACAGTGGCCCGGGTTCCGCCGAAGCCGGCGACGGAGAGGAATCCTCCCTCCAGTTCCTGTGGCGCAAGCCCCTCGGCGGCCACGAGCGTGGCTGCCCAGTCCGGCACCCGTACTCCCGGCCCGCTCGCCTTGTCAGGCCGGGTGGAAGAGCTACGGTCAAGGAGCACGGCGGTACGTGGCCGACTCTTTCCCCTGTCGCCGGAAGCTTCGTCGGAAGCACGGTCCAGCCAGGCGCAGGGCCGCACGGTGGGTGCCTCGAAGGCGCTGCACCCGCTGCCTGCAACCAGGGCGGTCAGCGCGAATGCGGCAGAGAAGAGCCGAGGCGAGGGGATTCGCATCAAAGGACTCATTGAACTCTCCAGGGTGAAATGCGTATTTGTGACTTTTGTCGGACCGTTCTGAGGGAGTTACTGGGATCTCTCGACCACTCGGCTCCAGGAGGCCCTCGTGTCCAGTCCCGTACGCCCCACCGGGAGCCCAGCCGGATCGACCACCTCGGACACACCTGGGACCGCGGATCTGGAGACCGGGCTGGCCATTTGCGCCTCGCTTCGCGGCGCGGCCCAGTTCGCCGACGCGAAGGTCGGAGTTCTCAGCGCGGTGCAGGCAGGGCTGCTGGCCACAGCCCTGCCGCAGGGGGACGTCGCACAAGAGGCCTGGAGGCGTGGTGGGCCAGGAGCGTGGATCGCCTTCTGTTTGCTGCTCTTGCACGTGACCGGGTTCCTGCCGGCCGTCTACTGCGTCGTGCAGGCGCTGCGTCCCCGATTGGGGCCGCCCCCCGCCCCCAACCGGTTCAGCCTGCCGCTGCTGGCCATTGCCGACGGCACTCCGCCCCCGGCGGATCAGGACCGCGAACGGCGGGAGGTCTGGCAGCTGATCCCAGTACTGGCCCGGGTGGCGATGACCAAGCACCGGTACATAGCCCGGGGCGTGCTCTGGACGGGGCTGATGGCGGTGGCGGCCGGACTCTCCCTCCTCGCCGGCCCGCTGCTGTCCTGAGAGATCGAGCTGCGTTCCGTCAGTTCCTGTTCTGCTGAGGCAGCGGCTCGGCCGGGACGCCCCTGGAAGCGGGGGAGCCCGGCAGCTCAAGCCCGAACAGCCGCATAGCGTGGCCGAGCTGCTTCTCGTTGGTGATGACGAAATCGAAGAGGTCCCGGTCCTGGTACCCCTTCCCCTGCCGTTCCAGGATCTTGACGAACTCGTCGAGCTGTTTCTGCCTCTGCTGGAACATGTCCCCGACCTCGGTGGCCGCTTGATCCGGCCTCTCGGCGAGCAACACCGCCCACGGTGTCAGCCAGGACAGCACGTCATCGTCCTGGCGCACACCGGCGAGCCCACCGGCGAGGAACGTGCGCCACTTCTCGGAGACCTGCCCCAGCAACTCCACCTGGAGCGCGGACTTCGCGTACCGGTGCTCGATGTCCTGGAGTTCCAGGGCGGCCTTACGCTGCCGCTCGAGCACCTCCGGCGAGGGCTGGATATAGGCGACGGTACGGCAGCGCACGAGCCCGTTCTCGAAGCATGCGCCCTGTCGCAGGTCATCGTTGACAGCCAGCTCCGCCTCCTCCGCCCGGAACGGCTCGTAGAGGCGTGCGATGTCGCGAACCCGGTCGAGGAGGTACTGCGGCATGGCCTCCTGGTGACTGTCGATGGCACGATCCAACGTCTCCTGGTCCAAGCGCCCTTCGGCACACCACTCGCAGCGGATCTCGACCAGGAAGTCGAACCCGCCGCCCCTGGAGGGGGTTTCGAACGAAACGGTGGAGTTCCGGTGCACCTTCTCTGTTCCCGGCACGTCCGCTGCCGTAGCCGCGAAGGGCAGAAACGGCTCCGACAGACCGCCGAAGAAAGCCCGCAACCATGCCAGAGCACTGCGGCGCGGTGTCCTGATCACATCGACCACCTTTCCGTCACAAGAGAACCGATATGGGCTGCCGCTTCGCCGTCCGGCAGCTGATGACCCCACAGCCGTAGGTAGAACAGGAACCGCTCACGCATGTCGGCGCCCTCGGCACCCGGCTCGGGCAGCTCGGCGATGAACTCGGCTACGCGTTCATCGAGCCCCGGCTCCTCGCCGGCCCGCTCCACCCACATCCGGATGGCGTTCCACCCGTACCCGCGGTGCTGTCGGGTGGGACTGAGCAAGACCTGCCGAGTGAGCCGCAGAAGGTCGGCACGCGGGCCCTGCTCGCTCAGGAAGGCCGTGACCGCTTGCGCACCTCGAAATCTGCTGAGCCGAACAAGGCACCTCGCAGCGTCATCCCGCAGCCAATGACGGGACGATGCCGACCAGTTCGCCAGTCGCTCCAAAACCTGGTCCCGTGATCCGGCCGCATAGATCTCCCGCACGGCGTCCCCCACGCTCCACATCCCCGACTGGGCGATCTGTTCCAGACCACTCAGTGCCTCGGTGGGGAACATCGCGCCGATCCGGGTTCCGTACGCAGCCTGTGCGCATTTCCGGAAGCTTTGCCGCTGGGACCAACGCCGCAGCAGCAGCTGGACGCGGGAGGTGGGCAACCCTTCGGTCACCGCTCGCTCCAGTGCCCACGCCGCCGCAAACTGCCGCCGGGGGGCATGCTCCTTGTCGGCGGCCCAACTCACCAGGCACTCTTCGAGTACGTAGTTCCAGTCGAAGGTGGCAAGGAGACCGACCGTCTGCGCGGCCGACACCCGGATCTCCTCCTCCCCTCTGACGACGAGGCTGTCCAGCCACTCCAGCAGTGGGCCCCGTGCCCCGCTGTGGTCATGCCACAGCACCTCCATGACCGCCTCCCCGAGCCCGTGGTGACTGACCCGAACCCGGCACTCCGGATGCCGGGCGCCCACTCGGTGCCCGTTGCGGTCGATGAACTCCACATCGGCATCGCCCAGCCAGTCCTGCACGCTCTCCCGGAAAAGCGGCATCTCGGGCACGGAGGACGGTGAGCGCACGCCGTGCAGCAGCTCGGCAAGCCGGTGAGACTCCCGGCTGACCCGGCTCAGCGTTGTCCCGTCGAGCACCACACAGGCCAGCAGGAAAGCCCGGGACCACAAGGACACTTCCGTATTCCTGGCGTCGTCACCGTCTGCCGCGGGGTGCGGCCCCAGCAGCTTCGCCGCCTTGACCCGCAGCTCGTCCCCGAGCCCCTGCGCAATCCGGTCGATGTCATCACCGTCCCGCACACGCCGCGCCAGCCGACGGGCCAGAACTTTGATCTTCTGCATGGATCGGCGACCACGCAAGTCCTCTCGGAGGCGCTGGTGCTGCAGGAGCTTCTGGCAGCGCTCCGGCTGATCGGCGAGCAGGACCGTCAGGTGTCGCTCCAGCACCTCGAACCGCATATCGACCGCGATCTCGTGCTCGACCACGTGCCCGTCCAGGCCCCGGACCGCAACCTGATCGTCGACGACGATCACCAGCGGGGAGCGTCCGTAGGTCGCTTCCCGTAACCGGATGAGCAAGTGCGCACTCAGCTCGTTGGCCCACTTCCTACCGTCGCTCTGGACCACGTGCCCCCGGCTCGGTTGGAGTCCGCCGTCCTGCTTGACGAGTCGGCGCACCCCCGCGTCCGAGTCCAGCACCACGACACCGGTCTGCATCACCTTTCGCGCGGCGAGCAGTGCCGTGGTGTAACGCCCGGTACCGGGAGCGCCACGCAGCACCGCGACACCATGCTCAACCAGGTGCTTGACCAGACCTTCATGGCTGGCGGGCGGGACGTAGAACTCGCTGAGTTCATCCAGGTAGTCCTCGGGGATCCGGCCGTCGACCGGGTCGGTATCCGGGGCAGTGAAGTAGTTCTTGTACATCGTCCCGGCGGCGTCCCCACTGCCGAAGCCGACGGCTCTGCTCTTGATTCCTCCTTCGACAGAGGCCGCGAACAGGCCCTGTTCGCGCAACCGCCGGATGTGGTCTGCCTGATCGTCGGCCGTTTCCACGGACACGTCGTCCTGCCCGGTGGCAGACGGTTCCACCGATGGCTCATCAAGGGATTCGTTGACGGGATCGGTTATGCCGTCCATGGCAAGCACACCCGTCACCGCTGGTACTTTTTGTGCATGGTCTTCGCCGCGTCTCCGCTACCGAAGTGGAAGACGCCGCCCTTGTTCCGCTTCACCACATTGGTGGGTGCGGGAGACGGACCTTGGTCCGGCTCTGGCTCCGAGGCGGAGACCAACGGTTCCAGTTCTTCCGGGCCGTGTTCCGGCACGTGGATCCACCCGTAGCCGTTGAATTCCTTCTCCTGAACATGCACCTGGACGTACCGGGCCGGGTCCAGGCCCTCTCCCTCGCCTCGAAGCCTGACGACATCCTGGTAGAGCCGGTCGGAGACGATGACAGCAAGATCGGTCGAGTTGATGGCCTTCAGCACCCGTTTGAGCACGCCTGCATTGAGGTAGCGGGCCACGGAGACCGGCGCGGGGCCGCTGTGGCCAAGGGCGGCCGTACGTGCCACACCGAAGTCGATGGCCAGCCTGAGCCGCATCCGCTCCTTCTCGGCGCGGTTGGCGTTGGACTCGCCGAGCCGAGTGGCCAGATTCCGCACGAACCCACCGAGCACCTCCGGCTCAGGAGTATCGAGCGGCAGCACGGCGAACTCCTGGTCACCCTGCGGCTGACGATCCCACGCTGTACGGTCCAGGCCGCTGAGCACCGCGGCCTCCTCCAACACCCGGACCAGGTCGGCCTGGATCGTCTCCTGGTCCGGGGTGTCGCGGCAGCTGTACTTCTCCACGTCGGCGGCCATGCAGAGATGGCGGGTGATGATCTCCTGCGAGCGGGACCACGAATGCGACTGCGATGTCATGGGATCGGTTCTCCTGCCTGCCGTAGTTGGTGTGCGCGTCAACTGTGCGGCCGGGGATGGAGAACACCGCTCTAGGTCGTAGAAATACGGTTTTCCACAAGAGATACGGGTCATACACGCGTTACCGAAGAGGTGGCACCAGCCTGGCGATTTCCCGCAGTCGGGCCAGATCGAGGACCACGTTGCGTCGGTAGCCAGTGGTGATGAGGCCGTCTCGGCGCAACTCGGCGAGCGCCTTGTGGATCGTGACTTCCGCCGAGCCGGTGAGTGCGGCCAGTTCCGGCTGAGTGAGATCAACACCGATGGCTAACCCGCGAGGGACCGGATGTCCGTAAGACACGGCTAGTTCCGCGATTACGCGGGCGAGCCGCACCTTGACGGGATACCCTCCGAACTCCACCCGCCGCTGGTTCGCCCAGCGCAGCCGACGGACGACGATCCGGTTGACTGCCCGCGCGGCCTCGGGGTGGGAAGCAAGGAATACACGCAAGTCTGATTCGCGAACGACGCTGGCGGCGATCTCCCCACAGGCAGTGACCGTGGCCGACCGGGGCGCGCCGTCGTCCATGGCAGCCATCTCGCCGATTATGTCCCCGCCGACCCGGATGGCGAGCAGCGCCTCGTGGCCGCTGTCCAACTGGGCAGTGACCTTGACGAACCCGGAGCGTAGGAGCACCACATGGTTGGAGCGGTCGCCCTCACGGATCAAGACCTCCCCGGGCAGATAGCGGCAGCGGGTTCCCAGCCGCAGCAGACCAGTACGAATAGCTTCTGACAGCCCGCCTAGAAAACTTCTGACGGGCCACTCCTGCTGCCCTTGGGATTCGGACTCTGTTGTCAAGCTCCCACCTTCTCCGCCGCGACTGTGATCCGTGCCCGACTCGGGAGACCCCTTCGATCTCAGAAGAGCAGTTCAGAGCGCTGTACGACAGAGAACGAACATCATGAGTTGATGCGCCGGGCGCACACCCGGGCGCACAACGCCTCGCTCAGCTCCCCGGCATCGATCCGGCCGGTCCACCGCTGACCTGCCGCCCGTCGAACCTTCGAGCTGGGCTTCCTGGGCGTCGACTACACGGCGACGAGGCGTACCTTGTCGCCGCAGAGCTTCGTCATGTCATCGATGTCCGAGGTGAGCATGACCACTGGGCGGCGCTGCCGCAGCGCCATCTCGGCCACGGCCGCGTCGATGGCGTATTTGTGGCCATGCAGCCCGGCGTTGATCAGTATGGCCGAGGCACCCTTGGCCTCCTCGTCGCCGATATCCACGACCCGTACGCCGGACAGGACCCAGGAAAGCCGTGCCTTCTCGGTCCGGCGGTGTACCGCTTCGATGATGGTGAGTGCGCTGATGACCACCTCCATGCCCCGCTTGCGGGCTTCGGCGACGAGGGCGACGACAGGCTCGTCATCACTGACGAATTTCGACAGGCCCTCGCAGTCGAGAACGAGAGTGCCTTCGTGGCTCAGCTTGCGGCGGGCCACTGCCCCTCCTCGGCGAATACCTCGTCGAAGACCTGGCGTGCCCGCTCCTGCTCGTGCGCGGAGACCGGCCCCTGGCGGCGCTCGTAGTCGGCCAGGTACTCGTCGAGGATCTGGCCACGCAGTTCGCGCTCGACCGCTGCCGTGATGAACGCGGAGAACTCGCGCCTGCCGACCCGCCGACGGATCGCCTCAGCCGTTCCCTCGGGGAGGGAGAGGCTGACCCTGGTGGCCGGCCCTTCGCCAACGCTGTATGGGATCTCACTCATGGACCTAGATTATCAAATAAGTAGGAATCCGGGTCGTGCCGCAACGTCCAGCGCCTGGCGCGAGCCACACGCCCATCAGCTCGTGGTCTCAGTACTGGTCTCATTCACCTACGTTCAGTGACGTCCGGACGCCACTGAAAAGACCGCTCTGCCGCTGGTCCGGCGCTCACACCGCCTCCGAACCCCCGGACGAACAGTTGGAAAGCATGTCGGGGGCAACCCCTCACGAGTTCGAATCCCGCCCCGTCAATGCCCTCGATCAGCTCCCTGTATCCGGTCTCCGCGACGGTGGTCACGGGTTCTCCCTCCCGGGTCGGTCGGCAGGCCGCGGCGAGGTGGGCCCGACAACCGTCGGGCGCCGGCTCGGCGGGTGCGTGCCTCGGCCGTGCCGGTGTCTCGGTGCGGCGCGGCATCCGCGGGTGGAAGGGTTCTTCCTCCTCCCCCGGCGAGGCATTCCGGTGGTGGTGTCGCGTCACTGCGCTTTCTCAGCCGATGGTGACGACGCGGGCCCAGGGCGGCGGTGTGTCCGGGGCGTAGTCGGGGTCTTCCTCGTCCACGGCGCTCGCCGGACGGGGGAAGAGACCGACAACGGTGCGGCAGGGCGGCGGCGCGGAGGGCCAGGGGGTCTGACCGTCCGTCAGGGCGACGATCACATCCGGGCGGGGCCGGGAGCGGAGCGCCCGGGCGAAACCGGAGCGCAGGTCCGTTCCCCCGCCACCGATCAGTTCGATGCTCTCGGCGCGGCAGAGCGGGACGGCGACTCCGGCCGCCGCGTCGCAAGAGATCACCGACACCAGGTCTCGCCGCCCGCCCACCGATCGCGAGAGCGCCGCCACCTCCAGCAACGCGCTGCCCAGCTCGGCGTCGCTCACCGACCCTGAGGTGTCGATCACGACGCAGACCCGGGGCGGCATGCGGCGCAGGCTGGGCAGCAGCACCTTGGGAACAGCGGCCGACCGGCGGGACGGACGTCGGTAGCTGTGGTCCTCGCCCGGTCCCGACGCACCCACCGCGGAACGGACCGCCGCCCCCAGCAACTGTTTCCAAGGCTGCGGTGGATGGAACGCCTCGTCCGCCCACCGGCGCCATCCCTCCGGAGCATCGCCCGGCCGCCCCTTGATCCCCTCGGCAACCCGGAAGCGGACCGCGTCCCGCTGCTGCTTGCTCAGCCCGTGTGCCCCGTCGGGTCCCAGTTCCCACGAACGGTGCTCTCCGTCGGCCCCACTGCCGCAGTCCAGCCAGGCCAGGTCCGCGGCAGGCCCGGACATCGACGACCTCCGCAGATACTCTTCCATCAGCAGCCCGTCCGGCAGCCGCAGCAGCGACGGCAACACCGCCCCGGCAGGCAGGGGCAGACCGTCGCCGTAGATGTCGTCGTTGATCTCGAAGTCGGCCGCGATGTTCCTCCGCAGCCGCTCGCCCGGCCCGTTCTCCTCGTACTCCCGCGCATACCGCTCGCCCCGCCCATGGTGGTCCCGGAGCAGGTGGGAGACCTCATGCACCCAGACGCCCGCCAGCTCCTCCACCGGAGTGCGCGCCACGAAGCCGGGGGAGACGTAGCAGCGCCAGTACGCGTCCACCGCCATCGTCGGCACCGACCGGTCCTCCACCACGTGCAGTGCGAAGAGCGCTCCGGCCAGGTAGGGACGTACCTTCACCGCGTGCAGCCGCGCGGCCAGCAACTTCTCCATGTCCAGGGGGAGTCCGGTCCGGCCGTACGGTCCGCCGGAGCCGGTCGGCGCCCTCGGTGCGGTGGCCCGCGCCGGGCGCGGCGGCGAGGGCCGGGACATCGGGTACGGCACCGGGCGCTTCGTGACCCCCGTCATCGGTGCGCCCCCGTCGCACGCCCGGCATCGGCCACTGCCGTGGCCCGCCCCACCGACTGATCCGCCAGCCGGACGAGTCCGATCACCCCGGCCAACCGCTCCAGCGCCTCCGGCACCTCCCAGTCGTCGCGCCGCAGCGCGGCCAGCGCCGTAGCCGGAGCGACCAGCAGGTCCGGAGCGCCGGTCTCCAGCGCCCGGACCAGCACCGCCCAAGCCGCCTCCCACCGTGCCCGCTGCGGCCGTGCCCCTACGGCGGCCACCACCGCCTCCAGCGCGGCCTGCCGCAGATCGCCCCTCTCCGGCAGCTCGGCGGAGGCCGGATCGGCCAGCAACGACTCCGGGTCCGGCAGTTCCATCCGGTCCAGATGAGCGAGGAGTTCGAGCCCTGGCCCATCCCCCACCGCGCCTCGCACCAACAGCGCCAGCACCTCCCGGGAGGCAGAGGCCGCCGTGCCGAAGGCCAGCAAGGTCAACGCGGCCTCCCAGCTCCGGGGCGACGGCCAGGCCCCGCCGCGCCGCGTCTCGCTGCTCGGCAGCCGGTGGATCAGCGTCGGCCGGGCTTCCAGGAAACCGCACACTGCACGCCGGGCGTAGGCCACCGCCTCTGCCAGCCGCTCCGGCACCAGCCGGGGCAGCTCGGCCCGGGGCCAGATCCCGCCCAGCCCGCGCACCACCACCTCCCGGTCGTGCACCCAGTGCAGATGCACGAACCGGTTCGCCAGCGGAGGGCTCAGCTCCCAGCCGTCCGCCGCCGACGCGCGCGGATTGGCGGCGGCCACGATCCGTATTCCCGGCGGCAGCTGGAGCGCGCCGACCCTCCGCTCCAGGACAACACGGAGCAGCGCGGCCTGGACGGCCGGGGTGGCGGTGGAGAGTTCGTCCAGGAAGAGCAACCCCTGCCCGGCCCGAACGAGCTCCACGGCCCATTGAGGCGGCGCCATCGGCACCCCCTGCACCGCCGGGTCGTCGCCGATGACGGGCAGCCCGGAGAAGTCGGTCGGCTCGTGGACGCTGGCGATCACGGTCGTCAGCGGCAGGTTGAGAGAGGCGGTGAGCTGCGTCAGGGCCGCGGTTTTGCCGATGCCCGGCTCGCCCCACAGCAGCACGGGCAGGTCGGCCGCGACAGCCAGGGTGAGCGCTTCGAGCTGATCATCGGGGC
Source organism: Streptomyces sp. NPDC059255 (assembly GCF_042752355.1). Lineage (NCBI taxonomy): Bacteria > Bacillati > Actinomycetota > Actinomycetes > Kitasatosporales > Streptomycetaceae > Streptomyces > Streptomyces sp. NPDC059255. Next base: position 256,858 of record NZ_JBHYZP010000003.1, on the reverse strand, counting down.
GCAGCTCGGTGGTAGTCGTCCGCAGCAGGGACAAAAGGTCCTCGGCGACGCCGAGTTGGGGGCCGGTTCCGGATGCGCCTGCGGCGGTGGGCAGGGGCGTACCGGCAGGAGCGGGAGCGGGAGCGTCAACGGCCTGGACAGAGGCGGGCAGGAGGGTACTGGAGGTCATGGGCATCACCTGGGTGGGGATAAGGGGACGGAACGGGACGGCCCGTCCTGGGGATGGTGGGGTCGTGGGCCGGCGGGGTCGTGCGGCGCGGAACGCGCGGTGCGGGCGCGGGACGTGGGTGGGGCAGCCGGTCAGGCGGTCGCCCGGCAGCCAGGTCGGGTCAGGTCAGGCCGGTACGGGGCCTTGCCCGGCTGTTCCGCTTGAGACGCGTCACGGCGGGCATACGGCGGTCGGGCCGCGGCCGGTGGCCCGGCCCGGCGTGCCCCGGGCCGGAGGCGTTCCCGCCCCCGACCGCGCCGGCAGCGGGGTGCACGGCAACCAGCCCCGAGCGGAAGAGTCCGTGGTCGATGCGGCGGGCCGCAGCCGACTCCAGTTCCTCGCGGAGCGGCCCGTCACGCAGGACCGCACCGGGACCGAGCAACTTCTCGACCACGTCCAGCGCCCCGACGACGTCACCGTGGCCGAGCCGTTCCCGGACCGCGGGCAGTGCCTCCGGTTCGCGGTGCACCGCGTCGATGGCCCGCAGGCAGGGCAGCGCAGGCCCGCCGAGCGCCACCAGCAGTTCCTCCCGCCGCAGTTGTGCCGGATCGTGATCGATCGCCGTCAGTACGCCGTCCCGCAGCGCAATCCGATGGATGTCGCCCCGGCACTCCACCCGATGCGGGTCGCTGGGCCGGGGGGCGGAGCCGACCGCCGCCACCGAACCCGCCACCGCCAGTGCTGTGGCGACGAGCGGATGCAGCCGATCGGGCGCGACCAGCCCTGCCCGCAGCAGCTCCAGATCCGGCAGGACCCGGGCCGCCACTTCCGGCAGCACCGGAAGCACCGCGACCTCCTGCGGCGGCAGTGCCTCCCGGAGCGGCCGCATCGTCGGGGCATGGGCTTCGTCGGGGGCGACGAGTTCGAGCACGGCGCGGCTTCGCGCACCGAGCCGTACGGTGAAAGCCCCGCGAGGGCGACCCTCGTCTCCCAACAGCAGCTCGGCCTCGGCGGCCCACCGCGCCGACGCCCACGAGCAACCGTGGACAGCGGACCGATCGGGTAGGTCCGGCACGTCCGGCCGGGCCGGCATGTAGGGCCGATCGGGCGGCGCCAGGAACGGCGCACCGCCCGCGCCGCACCGCCACGTCAGTTCGCCGCAGCGCCCGGAGTCCCAGAGATGCCGGTGCAGGTCGAGCCGGAAACGCCGGTCGGGATGCGGGTGAGGATGATGCTTCGGGGCGCCGGTCCCGGACTCCTCCCACAGCGTCAGGGACATCCGCTGCCCGGCGTCCGCCCAGGCCGGCGGTGTCCGCACCACCAACTGCAACGGCGCGGCACCGGAACTCCGGTAACGAGCGAGGGAGATGGTCAGGCCGGGCCGGAGCCGCCCGTCAGGGGCGATCCGGGGCATGTGCCAACGGAGCAGATCCGGGGCCAGTCGACGCAGATCCGCACGAAGGCGGGTGACGAGATCGGTACCGTGGCGGTCGCGCACGGCGCGCAGATCGAGATCCGGGTCGACCCGGGCGGCAGCACAGGCCCCCGCCCAATCGCCGACCGCACGTCGTGCGGTCGCGATCTCGATCATGGACGGCGGCACGGCGTACTCACGTACGCGCTGCCACATCAACAGGTGGGCGGGAATCCGATTCGCGAGGTGATGTGCCATCAGCACTCACCTTGTGCGAATGATTCCCCCGATCCGTACGAGGAGGAGTTTTTCATCCCCGGGATCATAAGCACCACGATGAGGATCTGTCAGTCCCTTTGACCGCTGCTCACACCGGATCGGCTGAACCACGCCGTGCCCAGGGCGCCGCCACGCTTGTCCGCCGCCCTGGCCGCCGGCCGCCTGCCGTCGGCCGTCCGTACTGTGGGGCTACCGTCCGCTACGCGCCCGCGAGCAGCGGGTCGTAGGGGGTCGAGCGGCGGCGGCCCGACATGAAGGAGAGGAAGTCCTTCACGAACGCCGCGCGGGAGTACCTTCCTTCGGCGTCGGCCACGGTGCGTCGGAAGCCGGTGCGGAACAGGGTCCGGTACTCGTCCGCGTCGATGTACTGGTTGCCGTCCGCGTCGGTGGCGTCGAAGAGCACCTCGGCGACCCTGATCAGGGCGGGTCCGGCGAGGGAGGGGACGGCGGCGGCGTACTCCTCCTTGCTGACGCGGCCGTCGCCGTCGGTGTCGAGGGCCGCCTGGAGTTCCCGCCACCACTCGGCGAACGCCTGGTAGAGCCTGGTCTCGGCCGGCTCGTCCAGGTCGAGGCGGGTGGACAACTCCCGTGCCATGGAGGCGAGATCGGGCCAGTCCAGATAGCCGTTGCCGGTCTGGTCGAGCACCGCGGTGAAGAACTCGTCGGCGCTCCGCCGGGTCGGGGGATCCTCGGCGGGACCGGACGGCGGCACGGGGAAGGGGGTGACCAGCCGGAGCAGTGCTCCCGCCCGTTTCATCCGGCCGCGCAGCGCGGTGAGTGTCGCGGCCCGGGCGAGTTCACCGGCGTCGCTGTCCGGGGGCCAGGTCAGGGACAGCAGTTCGGTGAGGTTCTCGGTCCGCAGCCAGTTCTCGGGCAGGAAGCGGGCCAGGCCGGCGGCCAGGTAGGCGCCCTGCATCAGCGTCCGGGCGCCGGGGACTTCGGGGAGGCCCGCCCGCCGGCGGAAGGACTCGGGGAGGGACGCCACGGTGACCATGCCGATGACCGGGCCGGCGAACGCGCGGCCCGCCGCCCAGACGGTGGGCAGGCCGTTCAGCAGGGGCGGTGCCGGGAGATGGTCGAAGAGCTTGTAGAGGATGATGCGCAGCGCCTCCGTGTTCTCCAGTACCTCCTCGACCATGTGGTCGTAGTACGGCCAGAACTCCGCCAGGGTGGGCGGCAGATGGCCCGGAGCATCCCCGAGCGCCGCCAGGAACGCGTGGTATTCGGCGTAGAGCCGTTCCATCGTCTCCTGGTCGAGCGGCTGCCCGCTCAGCCGGCACATGGTGACGGAGCTCTCGAAGAGCGTCGCCACCACCCAGGCGCGGACCTCGGGGTCCGTCGCGTCGTACGGCCGGTCCCGCGCGTCGGTGCCGCTCAGCCGCGCGTGCAGGCGGTTGAGCCGCGCGGCCTCCTTGCGCCGCGCGTCGTCGTCGGGGCCGAACATGCGCTGGAGGCTCACGAGGGTGTTGCGCAGCCGCCGCCACGGATGGGCCACGAACGTGGAGTTGTCGGTCAGGGCGGCGCCGATCCGCGGATGGGCCGCCTCCAGGACCGTCGCCCTGACCATGGCCAGGGCCCAGCGCGGATCGTTGAAGAACCGGTGGAACTGCGAGTCGGGGCCGAAGAGGGACCCCGGCCGCGGTGGTTCGCTGACGTGCGTGTCCGTCACGGGTGCGGTTCTCCGTTCGTGTACGGCGCCACCGCGCCGAAGCGGCGGTCGCGCTGACGGTAGGCGCCCAGGCACTCCAGGAAGTGCGGCGCGCGGAAGTCGGGCCAGAGCACCTGCGGAAAGATCCACTCGGCGTAGGCCACCTGCCAGAGCATGAAGTTGGAGATGCGCTGTTCGCCGGAGGTCCGGATGACGAGATCCACATCGGGTGTGTCGGGAAAGGGCAGATGAGCGGCGAACCGCCGCTCGTCGACGGCGTCGGCCGGCACCCCGCTGCGGATGAGGGAACGTGCCGCCTCGACGATGTCGCCGCGCCCGCCGTGGTCGAACGCCACCGTCAGCGTCAGACCCCGGTTCGCGCCGGTCAGCGTCATCAGGTCGGCGAAGTCCCGGGCCAGCGGCGCGGGGATCCTCGGGTCCGTCACGCCGAGGAACCGGCAGCGGATGCCGCGCGCGTGCAGCAGCGGGGCGTGTTTGCGTACCACCCGGCGCACCAGACCCATGAGGAAGTCGACCTCACCGCTCGGGCGCCGCCAGTTCTCGGTGGAGAACGCGTACAGGCTCAGCCACTCCACCCCCGCCGTCCTGGCCGCCTCGATGACGTCGATCACCGTCGACTCCGCCGCCCGGTGCCCCGACGTACGCGGCAGGGATCGCCGCGCGGCCCACCGGCCGTTTCCGTCCATCACGCACGCGACGTGGCGCGGCACCCCGGCCGGCGAGGCGGACGTGCCGTCGGGCCGTTCAGGCCGTTCAGGCCGTTCAGGCGTCATACGTACGCCACCGGGCGGCGCCGTCGGCCTTGCCACTGCCGCCGTTGACACTGCCGCTTGTGCCAGTGTCGCCCTTGCCACTGCCGCCGTCGCTGCTGGCATTGCCGCAACGCACTTCCCCCTCCACCCGGCGTCACTCGGATCGACACTCAGCAGAGTGCCGGTATCCGGCCCCCGGCACGACGCGATCTCCGTCCGTTCACCTCTCGACCGTCCGTACGACGTGCAGGAGTACGTCTTGCGTACGGGTGTCGGCTTTTCGTAGGGGCCGGGGGCCGGGCGGGCGCCTTTACGAGGACCGGTCCCCCGGGCTCGCCGCCAGCGCGGCCAGCACCGATCGCACCGCTCGTGCCACCGCGTGCCGCGCCTGCCCGGCCGCCTCGGCGTCGGCGCCGTGGTCGAAGGCGTCGAAGCCGTGGTGGGCGAGCGGCACATCGATCACCTCCACCCTTGCCCCGCCGGCCTCGGCCGCGGTCAGGAACTCCTCGACCGTCGCCGCGATCTCCGGCCGCTCCCGGCCCACCCGGGTCAGCACGATCGGCAGCGGCCCGGCGCCGGCGACCGTCGCCGCGGGGCGGAAGCGCCGTTCCACCAGGCTCCAGCCGGGGAGCGGCGCGAGCACGGGGTACGTCGCCGCCACGCACCGGAGCCATGGCGGCGGCGCCGCGAGCCAGTCCGCCAGCAGGAGTCCGCCGCCGGAGAAGAACCACAGGGCGACGCGCTCCCCGTCTACGCGCGGATCGGCCCGTACGCGCTCGACCGCCGCGACGATGTCCTCGGCGGCGCGGGCGTAGTCGGTCAGCCCGTGCAGGCGGTGATCCACCGTGACGCCGACGGCTCCCAGGCTCGCCACGTACCGCCCGTAACCGGTGAAGAGCGGCCAGTCCCGGGGGGCGGGGCGGGTGTCGGCGGGGAGCGGGCCGCCGTGGACGAAGACGATCGCCGGGCTGGGCGGAGGGGCGGGGCGGGATGTAGGTGTAGGTGTGGGTGTGGACGTGGGCGTGGGCGTGGGTGTCTCGGGGAAGTAGGTGGTGGTGCGTTCCGTTCGTTCCACGCTGCCGGTTGACGCGGTCCGTTCCTTCATTCCGCCCGGTCCGTCCGGTCGGTCGGTTGCGTTCGGGACGGTCGGTACGTCCAGGATGAACGGCCGCTGGTTCGGGGGGTCTTCAGGCCTCTCCGCCGTGACCCGGTGCCCCTCGTCCGCCGCCGCCCGCAGGAGTACGCCGGCCAGCTCGTCCGGGACCGAGAGCATCGGCCAGTGGCCGGTGTCCAGTTCGAAGAAGCCCACCCGCGGTTCGGCCAGCGCCAGGAAGCGTGGCTGTCCCGTCGCCACCAGCATCTCGACCAGCGCGATGCCCGAGCCGTTGGCCGTGCAGAAGATGCCGGTCGTCGGCAGCGCGGCGAGCGCGTCCGCGTTCGGCAGGCGGAGCGGCTGGGTGAGCGTGCCCAGCGGCTGGGGCGCGGCGTGCCGGACCAGCCGGTCCAGCGCGGCCTCCGAGAGACCGGCCGTGCCGCCCCAGCGCTCGGGTTCGGCGGCCGGCGGCGGGTCCGCCAGCCACTCGTGCCCGTTCGGTGACGCCCCCGCCTCCCGGGCCGCCAAGCGGTCGCGGATCGCGTGGTCGGGGGCGAGCGCCAGCGCCACATCGCCGTCCTGGGGCAGGCCCGCGTCGAGGTGGACGATCCGGGCGACCCGCTCCGGGCGCCGGTCCGCCGCGCCGAGCACCGGGTGGATGCCGTAGCAGTGGCCCACCAGGACCACGCCCTCCGGAGCGGGGACGGTGTCCAGCAGGTTCACCAGGTCCTGGATGTGCGTCTCCAGGTCCGTGTCCGGGCCCGCCAGGTGCCGGCGGTCGCCCATGCCGGTGAGCGTCGCCTCGTACACCTGGGCGCCCGCCGCACGCAGCCGGGCGCTCACCTCCTGCCACACCCAGCCACCGGTATGACCGCCCGACACCAGCACGAACGTGGTCATGGCCACCGCCCCCTCCGATTCCGATCACCTGGTCACCGATCGCGTAGGCCGCTCTCGTAAGGCGATCTCGTACGCCGGTACCGTAGGAGCTCCCCTTGAGGGAGGTTCAAGCCGTGGATGACGGCACGTGGAGCATCGGGGAGCTGGCCCGGCGCGCGGGCGTCACCGTCAAGACCGTCCGCTTCTACTCCGACCGCGGTCTGCTGCCGGAGACCGCCCGCAGCTCCGGGGGCCACCGCCGGTACGGTCCCGAGGCGCTCGACCGGCTCCGGCTGATCCGCTCACTGCGTGCCCTCGACCTGCCGGTCCCCGATGTGGGCCGGGTCCTCGGGGAGGAAGCCGCGCTGGAGGACGTCGTCGCCCGGCGACTGCGGGAGCTCGGCTCGCGGCTGGCAGCCCTGCGCTGGCAGGAGGCCGCGCTCCGGTCGCTCCGGGAGTGCGCCGCCGGGGAACGCGCCGAGCGGCTGCGCCTCATCGGCGCCGTGACCGCGCCGCCCAGCACCGCAGCGCTGGCGCGCTTCTGGCGCCGTGAGCTGCCCGCGCGGCTGCCCGCCAAGCTGCGCGCCTCGATCGTGGACGCGGTGGTTCCGCAGCCGCCCGCCGATCCGGCGCCCGACCAGGTCCTGGCCTTCGCCCGGCTGCACGCGCTCGTCTCCGGCGCCAGGCCGCCGGCCGACCACTGGCGCTCCCCGGCCGGCCGGTCCATGTGTGGCAGGACCGACGAAGAGGTGCGCCCGGCAGTGCTCTACGAAGGGCTCAGCGAGGCGTTCGACCTGGCCTCCGCGGAGCTGCGGGCCCGGCGCGCGCCGTACGGGGGCGACGCGCTCGACTGCTTCGTCGCCGCGCACGCCCGTACGTACCGCGCCCGGGACACCCCCGAATTCCGGCGGCGGCTCCGCGTGCTGCTCACCGTGACCGCCGATCCCGTCCTCGACCGCTACTGGGAACTCAGCGGCGAACTGACCGGCCCCCTCGAACCGACGCTCGGCGCCGCCCAGGAGTGGCTGCGCGCCGCCCTGGAAGCACAGTCGGCCCGTCCGGGGCTTCCGGCATGACCGGGCGGCCTCCGGCACACGTCTCGCCGCCGGTCTTCCTCACCGCGCCCCGGCCGACCAGTACGACCGTGCTCCTGCGCGCCGCCGGCCCCGCGGAACGGGTGGCCCCGGCGGACCGTCCCTTCCTGCGCCCGGCGGGCACCAACTCCGCCGAATAGTGGATCCGGCAACTCACGTTACACAGACGTGAAAATGATGTGCCCCTGGTGTGCCCTAATCGCCGACGACCCGCGAATGCCTGACATTTGACACGTTGCAGCGGCGGCTCGGATCTGCGTAGCATTCACCACCGACGGAATCCGCGCCACGATCCCGTCTCGCGCCGATGGCCACCGCTGTCCGCCGGACGCCGAGTGGCGAAGACCTCCCCCGACGCGGAGTGGAATGAAACCCCGGTGGAATACCGGGGAAACAGGTCGTTCGCCACGCTCACCCCCACATGCAAGAATTGAGCGCAGGGCAGGCACGTGAAATTCACGAGTATGGACGAGTTGAATGTGACGCCGGGACTCCTGACCGTCTGGCGGGCCGTGCCGCGAGGTGTGGAGCAAGGGACGCCGCAGGGCGTGGAGGGCGCCGCCGGGTGGGTGGTCGATGGGCGGGCCGCCTCGTATGTGCAGGAGGCGCATATCGCCGGGGCGTTGGCGGGCGGGCGCGGCGCGGAACGGGATCCCGCCTGGCTGGCCACTGCTTTTGAGCTGCCCAGAGAGGCCAGGGCAGAGGGCGGGGACACGGGCGGGGGCGGGAACGGGGTGCTGGAAGCGGCGCTGCTCGCGTGGATCGATCGGCATGAGTCGCTGCGCAGTCGGCTGGTGCCCGAGAAGACGTCGCGGGGCGGGCTGCGGCGCGACACCCTGCCGGTCGGGGGAATCGCACTGCGGCGCACCGCCGAGGGGAATTTCACGTGCGGGAAGTCGCTCGCCTCCCGTATTGAGGAGGTGTTCGACGCGGAGACCGATCCGCTCGACTGGCCGTCCTTCGTGTTCGCGACGGTCGAACACACCGATGGCCACACGCTGTATCTCGGATTCGACCACTCAAATGTGGACGGGTATTCCATCCTGCTCATCGCCCATGAAATACATGAGCTGTACGCGGCGATCTCCTCCGGAACCCGGGCCGCGCTGACCGAAGTCGGAAGTTATCTGGACTTCGCCGACATCGAACGTGAATACGCGGCACTCGTGCACACCGAGCACGCGGCCGTCGTACGGTGGCGGGAATTCCTTGGCTCCGGGGGCGGCGGGCTTCCCGAATTTCCCGCACGGGGACGGGGTGAGCGGGGCGACCGGGGTGGTGAGCGGGGTGGCCCGGGCGGTCCCGGGCGGGAGCAGATCGGTGGGTGCGAGCGGCTGCTCGACGCCGACGCGGCCCATGCCTTCCAGCGCGCCTGCCGCCCCCACGGCGGCAATTTCCTCACCGGTGTCCTCACCTGTCTCGCCCTCGCGGCCCGTGAAGAGGAACAGGGGGAGGGGGAACAGGGGGAGGGGGAATTGAGGGAGGGGGAATTGGAGTGGGAGTCTGGTGAGTTCCGGGCGCTCACGCCGTTCCACACGCGCGGCGACGCCCGGTGGGCGCACTCCGTCGGCTGGTACGTCGGGCTGGCTCCGCTCCGTTTCGCCGTGCGTCGCGGCGACTCCTTCGCCGACATCCTGACCGCCGCCTCCACCGCGCTCGACGGGGCCGGGGAGATGGCGGCGATCCCCTTCCCCCGGGTCTCCGAACTGCTCGGGAGGCGGCTGGAGCCGCGGTTCGTCGTGTCGTACATGGACATGCGCAGGACGCCGGGCGCCCGCCGGTGGGGCGAGTGGAAGGCGGCGGCGCTGCGCAGCCGTCGCGTCCATCCCGACGAGGTCTACCTCTGGGTCAACCGCTCGTACGACGGTGTCCACCTGAGCTTCCGCCACCCCGCCACCGAACCCGCCCGGCACGCCGTCTCCCGCCTCGTCGCCGGGACCGGGCGGCTGATGCGCCGTATCGCCGCCGAGGGCGTGCCCGGCACGGCGGTCCACGTCCAGAACGTACTCCCGCGGGACCTCGTGCCCGCCCGACAGCAGGAGCCCGCCCCGTGTTGATGACACCCCTCGCCGAACTCACGCCCGCGCCAGGTGAGTTGGTGAGTTTCCAGGTGCCCGGGTCCGTCCCGGTCACCTCAGCCGTCTCACCGGTGCCGCCCTCGTACGTCCAGGAGAACCACGTACGGCGGCTGCTCGCCCACCGCGCGGCGGGCCGGGCCCAGTCCGCGTGGGTCGGGATCATGTACGACGTGCCGGGGCGGCTGGACACCGGCGCCATGGCCGCGGCGCTGCGCGCGTGGATGCTGCGCCACCCGACCCTGCTCAGCTGGTTCTCCGTCCAGGACGGCGGAGGCATTCTGCGCCATGTCGTCGATCCCGCGGGTGTGTCGGTCGAGGCCGCGTCCGCCGGCGCGTACGACTCCCCCGCCGCCATCCGCGACTGGCTGCTGGAGCTCTTCGACACCGGTACGGACCCGCTCGACTGGCCGCCCTTCGTGGTCGGTTCGGTGGTACGGGACGATGTCTCGACCGTCTACTACGCCGTCGACCACTGCCACGGCGACGGCCTCTCCGCGCTCCTCGTCTTCGCCGAACTGCGCGCGCTGTACGAGGCGGCCGTGGCCGGGACGGTCGCGGAGCTTCCCCCGGCCGGCAGCTACGTCGACTTCTGCGCCCTGGAGCGGGAGCGGTCCGCGCTGCTGACGCCCGGCTCGCCCGAGGTGCGGCGCTGGCTGGAGTTCTTCCGCGCCGGGCCGCCGCCCACCTTCCCGCTGGACCTGGGGACCGAGCCGGGCGCGGCCTACCCCAAGCTCTCGCTCTCCGTGGACCTGCTCGACGCCGCGGAGACGGACGCCTTCGCCAAGGTCTGCCGGACCCACGGCGCCGGGTTCTCCGCCGGGGTGCTCGCCGCGCTCGGCATCAGCGGGTACGAGCTGGGCGGCCACGACACGTACCGCGCGCTCTCCGTCGTCCACACCCGGGACGAGCCGCGCTGGCTGCTCTCCCAGGGGTGGTTCATCAATCTCGTCCCCGTCGAGTTCCCGGTCCTCCCGAGCGTCCCGGACGCGGGGGACGCGGCGGACGGCGGGCTCGCCGAGGTGCTGACCGGCGCGCGGACCGCCTTCGCACGGGCGCGCGAACTCGCCGGGGTCTCCCCGGTACGGGTCGCCGAGCTGGTCCCGGGGCTGGCGGTGCAGTCGGGCGCCGGGGCCGTACTGCCCATGGTGTCGTACGTCGACCTGCGCCACGCGCCCGGTTCCCAGGACTGGGCGGAGGCCAACTGCCACGGGCTCGCCGGGCCCGGGACCAGCACGGACGTGCCGATCTGGGTGAACCGCCTCTGGGACCGTACGTACGTCAAGGTCACCTACCCGGACACCGCGGCCGCCCGCGCGAACGTGCCGCGCTTCCTGGAGCGGCTGCGGGACGTGCTGCGCGAGATCGCCCGGACCGGTGCGTACCGGGTGCGGGCCACGGGGGACTGACTCCGTGCGCGTCACGACGATGGACCGGTACGAGCCCCCGCCCGGCCGGGCGGTCGAGTTCGTGCCGTCCCCCGCCGCCCTCCACGCGGCGGCCGGCTCCCCCGCCGTCCCCGTACCGCCCTCCGTCAACCAGCGGTTCCATCTCGCCACCGCGGAGCACACCCCGGCCGGCGCGGGGCACTGGCTCGCCTGCGCCTTCGACCTGCCGCCCGGTCCGGTCGATCTCGACGCGCTGCGCGCCGCGTTCGAGGCGTGGGGGCGGCGGCACGAGACGCTGCGCAGCGGCTTCCGGGGGAAGGGCACGGAGCCGGAGCGGTACGTCGTGGCGGCTTCCGCGTACGAACTGGTCGCGCGGGACGCCGGAACCTACCCGAGCGGCGGGGCCGTACGGGAGTGGCTGACCCGGCGACTCGGCGCCACCTGCCGGCCGCTGAGCTGGCCCTCGTACCTCTTCGCCGTGGTGGTGCGCCCCGGCGGCGGGACCGTGTTCTGCGGGTTCGACCACTGCAACGCCGACGCCTACTCGCTGGCCGTCGCGGTGCGGGAGATCCGGGAGGGGTACGCCGAGGCCGAGGCCAGAGCCGCGGGTGCCGGTCCCGCCGGTGCCGGTCCCGCCGGTGCCGGTCCTGTCGGTGCCGGTGCCGTCGGTACCGGTCTCGGTTCTCCGCCTGCTACCGGCAGCTTCGTCGACTACTGCGCCGAGGAGGCCGGGCAGGCGTCGGCGGCGCGGTCGGTGGACGCCGGGGATCCGCGGGTGCGCGGGTGGGCGGAGTTCTTCGCCGGCTGCGGCGGGACCACGCCCGCCTTCCCGCTCCCCCTCAGCGTACCGCCCGGCGCGCGGGCCCCGCAGGGCACCGACACCCGTCCCCTGCTCGGCGCGGACGCGGCGGACGCGTTCGAGGCGCGCTGCCGGGCGGCCGGGGGCAGCGGCTTCACCGGCGTGCTCACCGCCGTCGCGCTGGCAGCGCGCCGGCTCGGCGGCGGCGACGTCCTGCGGCTGTGCACACCGCTGCACACCCGGTACGAGGCGCGGTGGACGCACGCGGTGGGCTGGTTCACGACGGTCGCCCCGCTCACCCTGGACATCACCGGCGTACGCGGGATCGAGGACGGCGTACCCGCCGCGCGGGACGCCTTCCGGGCGGCACGGACGCTGGCCGAGGTGCCGTTCGCGCAGGTCCTGCCGGTGCTGGGCGGGGCCTTCCGGCGGACGCGGGACGACGTGTTCATGGTGTCGTACATCGACTACCGGCGGCTGCCCGGCTCGGAGCACCACCGGGCGGCCGACGCCCACCACATCAGCAGCGTCACCACCGCCGACGACGCGCAGTTCTGGTTCTCCCGTACGCACGAGGGGCTCTTCCTGCGCTCGCGCTTCCCTGCGGTCCCGGCCGCCGGAACGGTGGTCGGCGGGTTCGCCGACGCCGTCGGCCGGGCGCTGGCCGGGCACCGGTCCTGACTCCCGCCCCGACTCCGACCCGGCCCCGGCCCTGATGTGCCTCGTGGTTCTTTTCGTCGTTCTTTTCGTCATACGGTGTCAACCGGACCGCCTTCCCGAGGCGTATACCTCCTGAGATCCGTTCACGTCCGGGGAGCCGCATGACCGTCGAGACCGTCGAGGAGTTCCGCGAGGCGCTCGCGCGGGCCTGGAACCGACGCGTGCGGCGGGTCCAGGACACCGGGCCCCCGGCCGAAACGGATCAGGCTGAAGGGGCCGACCGGACCGACACGGCCGACCGGACACGGCATCCCCCCATACCCGGGCCGGCCCCGCGCCGGCCCCTGCGTGACCGGGTCCGCCATCTCCTGCGCGACCCGGCCGCCCTGGCCCCGTACGCCCTCGCGCTCGCCCTGTTCGGCGCGTACGCCACCCTCGCCGTCTGCCGCTACCGCAACATGGCGACCGCCTCCTGGGACCTGGGGATCTTCGAGCAGGCCGTACGGTCCTACGCCTCGCTGCGGACGCCCGTCGCCGACCTCAAGGGCCCCGGGACGAACATCCTCGGCGATCACTTCAGCCCCGTGACCGCGCTCCTCGCGCCCGCCTACCGGCTCTTCCCGACGCCCGTCACCCTGCTGATCGCCCAGGCCGCGCTGTTCGCGCTCTCCGCCGTCCCCGTCACCCGCGCCGCCGGGCGGCTCCTCGGCCGCCGCGCCGGGCTCGCGCTCGGCGCGGCGTACGGCATGTCCTGGGGCCTCCAGCGCGCGATCGCCGTCGACTTCCACGAGATCGCCTTCGCCGTCCCGCTGATCGCCTTCTCCCTGGAAGCCCTGCTCGCGCACCGCTGGCGGGCCGCCCTGTGGTGGGCCGTCCCGCTGGTGCTGGTCAAGGAGGACCTGGGGCTGACCGCCGCCGCCCTGGCGCTGCTGGTGGCGGTACGGGCCCGGCGTACGCCCGCGTCGGGACGGATCGTCGCGCTCGCCCTCGGGGTCGCGGCGCTGACGACGCTCGCCGCGTACCTCACCCTCACCGTCGTCATCCCGGCCTTCAACTCGGCCGACACGTACGACTACTGGGCCAAGCTGGACGGCGGGAGCGGTCCGCTCGACGGTGCCGACGTCAAGTTCCGTACGCTCCTGTGGCTGCTGCTGCCGACCACCGGCCTCCTCGCGCTCCGCTCCCCGCTGCTGCTCGCCGCCCTGCCCACCCTCGGCTGGCGCTTCCTCTCGGCGGAGGAGCACTACTGGGGCACCGCCTGGCACTACAGCGCCGTCCTGATGCCGGTCATGGCCCTGGCGCTGGCCGACGCGTGCGCGGGCGTGCGCCGCGCCCCGCGCGCCCGCCCGTGGGTGCGCTCGTACGCGTACCACCTCCCCGCGGCGACCGCCGCCGCCGCGCTCGCCCTGACGACGTCGCTGCCGCTCTCGGCACTGACCGAACCCTCCGCATACCGCGTGCCGGAGCAGATCAGACAGGCGGAGGCGCTGCTGGAGCGGATCCCCGACGGCGCGACCGTCGAGGCCAACATCGCCCCGATCAGCCGGCTCACCTCCCGCTGCCGGGTCTTCTGGGTGGGCGGCACGCGGGGCGTCACCCCCGACTACATCGCGCTCGACAACCGGGGCGGCCGGGTGACCGACCCGCCCGCGTACGCGAGGAATCTCCACCCGAAGGCGGCGTACCGGGTGGCCGGCGAGGCGGGCGGCTTCCTGCTGCTGGAGCTACGGTCTTGACGGCGGGGCGGGCCGGATGAAATGGGACGGGATCGGGTTGGGTCGGATGGCTGAGCAGGCGGCGGGGCCGCGCCGGGTCTGGTACACCTCGTACGGTTCCAACACGCATCTCGGCCGTCTGACCCACTACATCGGCGGCGGCCGTCCGCCCGGCGCCGCGCGCGCCCACCCCGGGTGCCGGGACCGGCGTCCGCCGGCCGTCTCCGTGCCGGTCGAGCTGACGGGCGCGCTGTACTTCGCCACCGAGTCGCTCCTGTGGGGCGGCGGCCGTGCCTTCTACGACCCGGACGCCCCCGGCCGGGTCCTCGCCCGCGCGCATCTCGTCACCGTGGGGCAGTTCTCGGACATCGCCGCCCAGGAAATATACCGGGAGCCGGGCGCCGACCTCGATCTGTCGCGGGTGCTGGCCACCGGCCGGCAGAGCCTCGGGGACGGGCGGTACGAGACGCTGGTCCGCCCGGGGACGCTCGACGGCCTGCCGCTCCTCACGTTCACCGCGCCCTGGCACCTGGACGACGTCCCGTGGAACCCGCCCTCCGCCGCCTACCTCGGCCATCTCCGGGCCGGCCTGCGGGAGACGGGCGCCTGGGACCCGGCCACGATCGCGGCGTACCTGGCGGGCTGCCCCGGCGCGGCCGGGCACTGGAGCGCGGCGGAGGTGGCGGCGCTGGACGAGGTCGGCTGACGACGTCAGCTGAGCCGGCCGGCCTCGCCTCGCGTGACACGGACCACGCGGCCCGTCGTCCTCGCCTCCTCCGCGGCCCACACCACCCGGTGCGTGGCCAGGCTCTCCTCGCCCGTGGACCGCAGCAGCGAGCGGTCCCCGGTGGCCACGGCCGTGAGGAACGCGTCGGTCAGCGTCTCGTCGCCGCCGCCGTGGCCGTCCTCCGCCGCGGTGTCCGTGCCGGTGAGGGGGTCGGCCACCGTGTCGGTCACCGTCTCGGAGCCGTCGCGGAAGTCGACCACCCGGAGCCGGCGCCCGTCACCGTCCACGAAGCCGTGCGTGCCGAGGAGCTGGGTACGGCGCTGCGCCATCGGCGTGAAGGCGCTCATCGTGAACGAGCAGGTGGCCCCGGACGGGAACTCCATCGCCACCACCTGGTGGTCGACCACGTCGTTGTCGCACGCGTACACGCACCGCCCGTACGGCCCGGTCCGCAGCGCGTCCAGCACGCCCCGCTCGGTGTGGTCGGCGGTGACCGCCGAGAGCGGCCAGAACTCGTCGTCCGGGTCGCCGAGACAGCCGAGGTAGAGCCGCTTCGCCGAGTACGGGCAGCCGGGCTCCAGCGGACAGTCGAGGCAGCGCGCGGTGGCGCCGGGCGGGGTGTCCTCGGTACGGAAGTGGGTCAGGCTCCCGAAGGAGCTGACCCGGTCCGGGAGTTCGCCGAGGACGTGCACCAGCCAGTCGATGTCGTGGCACGACTTGGTCAGCAGCATGGGGGCCGAGGTGTCCTGGCGGCACCAGTTGCCCCGTACGAAGGAGTGCGCGTGGTGCCACCAGCCGACGGGTTCGAGGTGCTGGACGCTGACCAGCCGCCCGATGCGCCCGCTGTCCAGCAGGTCCTTGAGGGTCCGGGTGTACGGGGTGTGGCGCAGGACGTGGCAGACGGCCAGCATGACGCCGGCGCGGCGGGCCGCCTCCGTGATGGCGGCCGCCTCGGACTCGGTCGTCGCCATCGGCTTTTCGAGGAGCAGGTGGTGACCGAGCCCGGCCAGCGCCACGGCGGGGCCGGTGTGCTCCCGGTCCTGCGTGGCGATGACGGCGGCGTCGGCCGTCCGCCCCGCCGCCGCGAGTTCACGCCACCCGGGGAACACCCGCTCCTCGGGTACGGCGAACTCGGCGGCGGCCGCGGCGCGTCGGCGCGGGTCGGGCTCGGCGAGCGCGACGACCTTGCCGGCTCCTCCGGCGACGGCGTGGCGTGCGTAGGTCAGCCCGCGCAGACCGGCGCCGACGAGCGCCAGCCGGACCGGGGGTGTCGTTCCGGGCATCCCGCTCTCCCTCCGTGGGTGATGTCAGCTCGCCGCGGGCTCGGGCTCGGGCTCGGGCCCTGGCTCGGGTTCAGGCCCCGGATCGGGCTCATGTTCCTCTACCGGTTCCGGTTCCGGTTCTTCCGCCAGCAGCCGCAGCAGCCGGGCCACCTCCCCGGCCATCGCGTCCCGCCCCGGGCCCAGATAGCGGCGCGGGTCCACGGTCCCGGGGCGGGCGGCGAGCCGGTCCCGTACCTCCGCGGTGAAGACGCCGTTGAGGTGCGTCGAGATGTTGACCTTGCGCATCCCGGCGCGCACCGCCGCCACCAGCGTCCGGTCGTCCACCCCCGACGAGCCGTGCAGCACCAGCGGCACCGGCACCGCCGCGTGGAGCTCCGCAACGAGGGCGAGGTCGAGCGCGGCCGTGCGCCGGGTCATCCGGTGCGCGGTACCGACCGCGACGGCCAGCGCGTCCACGCCCGTGTCGGCGACGAAGCGGGCCGCCTCGGCCGGGTCGGTCCGTACGCCGGGCGTGTGGGCGCTCTCCCCCGCGCCGTCCTCGGCCCCGTCCTTGCCGCCGACGGCGCCGAGTTCGGCCTCGACCCACACCCCGTGATCGTGGCACCGGCGGGTGATCTCGCGGGTGCGGGAGAGGTTCTCGCCCCAGGGCAGCAGGGAGCCGTCGTACATGACGGAGGTGAAGCCGAGCCGTACCGCCTCCTCGACCAGCTCGGTGTCGGTCGCGTGGTCCAGGTGGAGCGCCACGGGTACGCCGCTCTCCGCGATCGCCGCGTGCGCGGCGGCGGTGAGCGGGCCGAGGGCGCCCCGGTACGCGGCGGCGTTCTCGCTGATCTGGACGATGACGGGGAGGCCGGCCCGGGCCGCGCCCGCGAGGACGGCTTCGAGCTGTTCGAGGAGGACGACGTTGAACGCGCCGACGCCGCGCGCGGTGCGGCCGACCAGCTGGCCGGTGGGGGTCAGAGGCATGGTTCCTGTTCCTGGGACATGGTTCCTGTTCCTGGCGGATCCGGAGAGGGGGCGGAAGGACGGGCCGCGTCAGAGGAGGTCGACGGCCCGCAGCGACGGCTGGAGCAGATCGCCGTGGGCCAGCACCATGGCGTCGCACAGCTCCCAGATGCGTTCCACGGGCAGCGCGGCGGCGGTCGCCGGGTCCGCCATGGCGGCCTGCCGTACCGAGCGCGGGTCGTCCTCCAGCGCGGCCCTGACCACCAGGTCGTTCATGCTCAGATAGCCGCGGTTGAGCGCGGCGCACTGGGCGGGCAGGGCACCGATCCTGGTCGGCTGCACGCCCGACGCGTCGACCAGGCACGGGACTTCGACGGTGCCGGTCGCGGGGAGGTTGTCGATCAGCCCGTGGTTGGGAACATTGCCGTAGACGGTGCGCGGGGTGCCGGTGACGATGCTGTGGATGACCTGGGGCGCGTACTCCATCGTGGCCTCGACGTCGAGCGGGGTCCCGGCGCCGAGCGCCTCGCGGGTCTTCTCGTACAGGGCGACGTTCTCCTCGACGATCCCGAGGTACGCGCCGACGGGCAGCCGGAGCCGTTCGATCTCGCTGTCGTGGTGCAGGTACCAGGGCACGTACTCGGCGGAGTGCTCGCTCGTCTCGGTCGGGTAGTAGCCGAGGCGCCGGTACATGTCGACGCGTACGCGGCGCCGCAACTGCGGGTCGGCGGCGATGAGTTCGTCGAGCCGGGGGTAGAGATCCGTGCCGTTGTGCTCGAACCGCAGCAGCCACGCCTGGTGGTTGACGCCGGCGGCGCGGTACGTGACCTCCTCGTACGGGACGTTCAGCAGGGCGGAGAGGTCGCGCAGCGTCCAGTAGACGGAGTGGCACAGGCCCACGACCCGGGTCAGTCCGGTGGCGGCGGTGAGGTACTGGACGTTCATCGCCATGGGGTTGGTGTAGTTGAGCAGCCAGGCGTCCGGGCACAGCTCCGCGATGTCCGCGCCGAGCGCCTTCAGTACGGGGAAGGTGCGCAGCGCGCGGAAGATGCCGCCGACGCCGAGGGTGTCGCCGATGGTCTGGCGCACGCCGTGGCGGGCGGGCACGTCGAAGTCGGTACGGGTCGACCCGCCCATGCCGACCTGGATGATGTTGATGACGAAGTCGGCGCCTGCCAGGGCCTCGCGCCGGTCCGGGTGCGCCGTGACGGTGACGTACGGGGTGGCCTCGGCCCGGTCGGCGATGTGGCGGGCCGTGCCGTGGGCGGTCGCCAGCCGCTCCGGATCGATGTCGTGCAGGGCGATGTGGAGGTCGCGGAGGTCGGGAAAGGCGAAGAGGTCCGTCAGGAGCCCCTGGGTGAAGACGACGCTTCCGGCGCCGATGAAGGCGATCTTCGTGGTGGTCATGAGACGTTCTTTCCGTTGCGGGGACCATTGCGGGGACCGTTGCGGGTGTCGTTACGGGTGTCGTTACCGGTGTCGTTACGGGTGGAGACAGAGGGAAGCGCGGAATCCGCCTCGTCCCGGGTCGGCTGGGCGGGCGTGCCGCCGTACGCCCGGGTGGACAGGGCCCCGCAGACGGCGGCGAGTTCGAGCGCGTCGGCGGCGGAACGGCCCGCGAGCAGGCCGGCGACGAAACCCGCGTCGAAGCTGTCGCCCGCGCCGACGGTGTCCAGCGGCTCGGCCGGGATGCCCCGCGTACGGAGCGCGGCGCGGCCGTCGTGCACCAGGGCGCCGTCCGCTCCGTCCTTGACGGCCACCAGCGGTCCGCGCAGGGCGAGTCGGCGCGCCGCCTCCTCCAGGGGCGTGTCCTCGGGCAGTCCGGCCAGCGCGCGGGCCTCACGGGCGTTGGGCAGCAGGACGTCCGTGACGGCGAGCACCGCGCCGAGCCCACCGGAGCCGCCGGGACCGCCCGTCTCCCACTTCCCGGCCGGGTCGTCGTTGGTGTCCAGCGAGGTGGTGGCGCCCCGTTCGCGCGCCGTGCGGAAGAGCGCGGGCAGCGCCTCGGCCAGCCGTGGCAGCAGGAAGTACGAGGCCGCGTGCACATGGCGGCTGTCGCCGAGCAGCGCCTCGGGTACGTCGTCGGCCCGGGTGGCGGCGAGGGTGCCGGGGGCGGTGAGGATCGTACGGTCGCCGTCGCCGCGCGTCACCACGACCGTCAGCGGGGTGGACAGCGCGGGGTCGACCCGTACGGCGCTGGTGTCGACGCCCCGGGCGGCGAGCGCCGCCGTGACGAAGCGCCCCGCCTCGTCGTCCCCGACGCGCCCCGCGAAGGCGACCTTCAGCCCCAGCCGGGCGGCGCCCGCCGCCATGATCGCGGCGGAGCCGCCGAGGGTCAGCAGGCCGGTGTCGACGAGTTGTTCACGCTGGCCGAAGGCGAGGGGCGCGTCGAGGGGGCCGAGGACGATGTCGGGGTTGGCATCCCCGATGACCAGCAGATCGAAAGCGTGCGAGGTATGCGAGGCGTGTGAGGTGTCCGAGGCATGCGGCATCCGGTTTCCCTGGGCTTGAGAGTCGGAGAGGTGAGCGGCGAGGTGATCGGAGACGTGAGCGGCGAGGTGAGCGGGGTGATCCGGTCTCATCGCGGGCTCATCCCTTGAGCCCCGAGGAGGTGATGGACTGGACGAACGACTTCTGGGCGAAGAGGAACGCGAGCAGCACCGGCAGCACGGTGATCACGTTGCCCGCCATGACCGCCGACCACTGCGTGTGGTGCAGCCCCTGGAAGGTCGTCAGCCCGAGCTGCAGCGTGTACTGCGTGTCGTGGTTGATGGCGATCAGCGGCCAGGTGAGGTCGTTCCAGGTGGTCAGGAAGGTCAGCACCGCCACCGTGCTCAGCGCGGGCCGCGACATCGGCAGCACGATGAGGAACAGCACGCGCAGCCGGGAACAGCCGTCCATCCAGGCGGCCTCCTCCAGTTCCCTGGGCAGCGACAGGAAGAACTGCCGCAGCAGGAAGACCGCGAACGGCGTGACCAGCGACGGCACGATCAGCGCGCCGAGGGTGTCGATCAGCCCGAGTCGCTTCATGACCAGGAAGGTGGGGATCATCGTGAGCTGGAACGGGATCGCCATCGTCGCCAGCATCAGCCCCATCAGCAGCCGGGACCCGGCGAACCGCATCCGGGCGAACGCGTATCCGCCGAGCGCGCCGAAGACCAGGTTGGACGTGACCGCGACGGCCGAGACGATCAGCGAGTTGGCGAACCAGCGCGGGAACATCGCGTTGCCGAGGACGTAGCGGTAGCCGCCGAGGTCGATCCCCGAGGGCCACAGGGCGGGCGGGAAGCGGTTGATCTCGGCGTTGCTCATCACGGAGCTGAGCAGCAGCCACACCAGCGGGACCGCGAAGACCAGCGCGAGCGGGGCGAGCAGCAGGTGCCAGGCGCTGAAGGGCAGCCATGTCCGGGCCCTGGTGCGCGACGCGGGTGGGGTGGTGACCGTCACTTGCCGGCTCCTTCCAGGGGGACCGGGCGTACGGAACGGCTCCGTACCAGCCGCAGCCCCACGGTGACCACGCCGAGCGCCACCGCGAGCACATAGGCCGCCGCCGCGCCGTAACCGGCCGTGAAATTCTTGAAGGCCTGCTCCCAGATGAAGTAGACGATCACCGTGGTCGAGCCGAGCGGCCCGCCCTTGGTCGTCACGTACACCAGGTCGAAGACCTGAAGGGCGTTGATGGTCTGCCACACCAGCAGGAACACGGTCACCGGTGTCAGCGCGGGCAGCGTGACGTGCCGCAGCAGGTGCCACGGCCCGGCGCCGTCCAGCCGCGCCGCCTCGATCAGGGACGGCTGGACGTCCTGGAGGGCGGCGAGGAGGACGACGACGCAGAAGCCGGTGCCGCTCCAGAGCGAGATCGCCACCAGTACGAACAGGGCCTGACCCGGGTCGGAGAGGAAGCCCTGCGGGGAGATGCCGAGCTGGTGCAGTACGGAGTTGGCGGCGCCGAACTCCGGGTCGAGAATGAAGGAGAACAGCACGCCCTGCGCGGTGGCCGAGATGACGAACGGCACGAAGATCAGGGTCCGGTAGAGCCCCACGAGCCGGATGCGCCGGTTCAGTACGAGGGCGAGCGCCAGCCCGAGGCCGATGGAGAGCGGCACGTACAGCACCGTGTAGACCAGGGTGTTCCGTACGGCCTCGGCGAAGTGCGGATCCTGGCGCAGCGCACGGTAGTTGTCGAGTCCGACCCAGCGGCTGGGGGTGACCAGGTCGTCCGCCTGGAAGGAGAGCAGGAAGGACCAGACGACGGGGACGACGCTCAGCCCGAGGATGATCAGGACGGCGGGCGTGATGAACACCCAGGCGGTCGCGGACTCGCCACGGCGCAGCGGCGACCGGCCCGTACGGAACGGGCGCGCCCCGGCGGGACCGGCCCGCCGGCCGCGATCGGGGTCGGAATCGGGGGCGGAGTCAGGATCGGGGTCGGGGAGCGTGAGCGGGGCGGGCAGTCGCGGCATGGCGGTTCTCCTGAGCGCGGTGACACGGTGTACGTGATGTACGCGGCGTACGCGATGAACGCGGGCGTACGCGGTGTACGTGGGTGTACGCGGTGCACGTGGCGTACACGCGGGTGTACGCGGGTGCACGTGATGCACAAGGTGTGCACGGTGTACGTGATGCACGCCGTCCGCGCGGTCCGAGCGGCCTACGCGGGCGGCGCTGTCCGCGCACGCGACACGGTCAACGCGGGATGAGGAGCGCGGCGTCGGCCTCCCGCGCGCACCGGCGCAGTGCCTCGGCCGGACTGCTCCTGCCGAGGAGTACGGCGGAGATCGCCTGGCCGAGCGCCTGCGATATCTGCGGATACGCGGGGTGCGCCGGGCGTACGCGGGCGGAGTCCAGCGCCCGTGTGAACACCGAGAGCCCCTCGGTCTCCGCGTCCCGCGCCCGCCAGGCGGGCAGCGCCGCCGTCGGCCGGCTCAGCGGCAGGCTGCCCGCCTGGACGTCCCAGCGCACGTCCTGGGCCGGCCGCGTCAGCCAGGTCACGAAGGTACGCGCGGCCCGTACCCGAGCCGGGCCGTTGTCGAAGACCGTCCAGGTGTCGGGCCCTGAAATGGTCATCGGACGACGGCTGTAGCTGGGCAGCGGGACGACGTGGTACTCCATCTCCGCGTCCTGGATGTCGGGCAGCTGCCACGGTCCGGTGACGACCATGCCCATCCGTCCGGCGAGGAAGACCTGGTACATCTGCTCGCTGCCGGGCTTGGGGTCGACGTACACACTCCTCGCCCGGGCGAGCGCGTCCACCGTCTCCAGCGCCCGTACGCCCTCCTCGGCGAACCCGATCGACTTCCCGTCCGGCGCGATGACCTCACCGCCCAGGTCCCACACCATCGGCCACAGCCGCCACACCGTGTCCTCGTCGCCTACCCCCGGCCAGCCGGTGCCGAAGACGGAGCGCCGCCGGTCGGTGAGGCGGGCGGCCGTGTCGGTGAACTCCTGCCAGGTCCAGCCGGGTTCGGGCAGCGGCAGCCCGGCCGCGCGGAAGAGCTTCTTGTTGCAGACGACGGCGAGCGAGTCGATCAGGGCGGGGGCCGCCCGTATCCGGCCGTTGACGGTGACGGCGTCCCGCGCCGGCTCCCAGTAGTCGTCCCACGGGACGGGTCCCGAGCGGAACGTGTCGGTCAGGTC
This sequence comes from Streptomyces sp. NPDC059255, assembly GCF_042752355.1. Classification (NCBI taxonomy): domain Bacteria; kingdom Bacillati; phylum Actinomycetota; class Actinomycetes; order Kitasatosporales; family Streptomycetaceae; genus Streptomyces; species Streptomyces sp. NPDC059255. Next base: position 234,301 of record NZ_JBHYZP010000003.1, on the reverse strand, counting down.
GACCACCGACGGGCTGCGGGCCACGCTCGCGAGGTCCGAGCCGAAGACGTACACGATGTCGGGGAAGGAGCCGGACGCGAGCGCCGCGGTGATCTTCTGGAGCATCGCGTCGGAGAGGACACCGCCACCGGCGTCGACGCGGATCCGGGGGTGGGTACGGTTGAAATCCCGGACCAGCGCCTCGATCGCGGTGCGGGCGTTGTCGGTCTGGCCGTGCCACAGTTCCACCGTGACCCGGCCGTCCGGGCCGACGCCGTCCGCCGCCCCCGCGCCGCACCCGGGCAGCGCGGCGGACGCGGCGGCGCCGAGCGCCAGTCCGGTGCCCCGGCGCAGGATCCCGCGGCGGGACGGGCGCGGCGTACGCGAGTCCGCGGCCATGTGCACCTCCAAGGAGGCGTGCGGAGGACGCACGCCGTGCCGTATCGCCGAAGGCCCTGTTCATCACAACGGGCCGGAGCGCCGGAGCGCCGAACAGAGGAGGTGGCGGGTCAGCAGGTCTGGCGGAGGTAGCCGCTGCTGCCGATCGGCGAGACGTCCATGTCACGGCGGACGATGGACAGCTTGTCCTTCCAGCCCTTGCAGGCGGTGGCGAGCCCCTTGGAGCTGTACTCGATGACGATGACGTTGTCGCCGAAGTGGTCGGTGAAGGAGTCGCACTCGTTCCACTCCCCGCACTCCTCCGCGATGGCGAAGTCGAGCCCGGTGGTGGAGCGGTACTCGGCGAGATCCGCGGTGTTCTTCTGCGCGATCGCCAGGCCCTTCGCGTGGGCGCGGGCGGAGAGCTGGGCGATGTACGCCATGGCGGCGTCGGTGCCGAACTTGCCCCGGCTCCGGTCGTAGCTGTCGTAGTTGTCGGGCTCGACCGCCTGGAAGCCCTTGCTCGCGCAGCCGTCGATCCAGCCGTTCACCTTGGCCGCGATCCGGTTCCGCTTGGCCTCCGTGCTCACGTCCAGGATGGCCTCGTCCCACTCCTCGTCGATGATGACGTTGCCCGCGGAGTCCCGCAGCAGGAGGTCCGCGTCCCACTCGTCCAGCTCGTCGGGCTGCACCTGGAAGGCGTTGACGTAACAGATGTTGTACAGGCCGGGGGCGGGCGACGCCTCGCGGTCACGGCTGACCACGGTCACCCCGGCGGGCGGGGTGTACGCGCCACCGATCTGGTAGTCGAACCCGGCGTGGGCCGGGGGGAGGGTGACGGCCGCGGCCGCCGCACCCGCGGGGGAGGCGGCGAGGAGGGGGGCGACCAGCGCTGCCGTGAGGGCCGCGACCGCGGCGGAGATCCGGCGGGTACGGGCACGATCGATGCTCACTGTCGAGCTCCAGAATGTGTGGGGGGTACGTCCCCGCCTCGGGCCCTGGAGTGACCCTGGCGACTGTGTCCGGGCTTGCGGGGCCGTGGGGGCCCGGGCGCTCACCGGCTAGGCGTACCTCTGACGCGCGGGCCCAGCTCCGAGGCTCGGCTCCGTCGTTTCGAGGAGTAAAGCGATCGAGCCTCCCCTGTGTCAACAGACCACAGAAACACAACTGCGCCCCACGGGCCCCGAGTCGGGTCCGCGCAGGCTCACAGGAGGCTGACAGCGCCGGGCCAACTCCTCCCCAGAATCGGCCCCTAGGGTCCCGTACATGACAGCGAGACACACGGACGAAAAGGACGGAAAGCTCGATAAGGGAGATAGAGGTGCCCAGGCGGAGGACGAGGCGCTGGCGCGTAGCGCGGCGGGCGCCCTGCTGGCGGAGGCGGAGCTGACCCCCAAGCCCGGTCTCCCCGACACCCGCGAGGCGGACTTCGGCGCCCTGCGCTGGTCGGCGGGGTCGCTGGTGCCCGGCCTCGCCGCGATGGCCGCGGCGGCCCGCCGGGCGCCGGACGGGCCGAGCCGGGGGCTACGGGCGGAGCTGGGCTCCATCGGCCGCTCCACCGAGCGCTCCATGGCCCGCGCCAACGCCGGGGCGCCGCTGCACCACGGCGCGGTCTGGCCGCTGGGGCTGCTGGTGGCCGCCGCCGCGCTGGAACCGGCGAAGGCACCGGACGAGCTGCCCGCCGTCGCCCGGCGGATCGTCACCTTCACCGACGGGGCCGCACCGCGCCGCGCCACCCCCGGCTCCGCGGTGGCGTCCCGCTACGGCGCGGCGGGCGCGCGGGGCGAGGCGCGGGCCGGATTCCCGCACGTACGGCGGGCGTTGGCGGCCCTGCGGGGCGCACGGGATGCGGGGGCGCGGGAACCCCGGGCCCGGCTGGACGCCCTGCTCACGGTGATGTCCACCCTCCAGGACACCGGCCTGCTCCACACGGCGGGCCCGCACGGGCTGCGCCTGGTGCAGAACGGCGCCCGTGACGTCCTCGACGCGGGCGGCACGGCCACCGACGCGGGCCGCGCCGCGCTGGACGCCCTCGACATCCGGCTGCGCGCGGCGGGGCTGCGCCCGAGGGGCAGCGCGCATCTGCTGGCGGCGGCGCTCTTCGTGGACGGGCTGTGGCAGCGCGGCGGGACTACTCCTCGGGGCGGGTCCCGGTCCCCCGGTCACCGGCGCCCCGGTCCGCGGGCGGGGTGAGGCGGCCGACCACCTCCGCCAGCTCCATGCAGGCCTGCTCCACCTTCCGCCGGATGTTCCGCTGCTCGGTGACGATCGCCGCCAGGAGCAGCCCGGTCAGCGCGACCGAGCCGTTCAGGGCCTGGATGCTGATCATCGTCTCCGTGAGATCGTGGTGGGTGAACGGGCCGACATGGTCGGTCGCCGCCCAGATCACCACGACGGAGACCAGCAGGGCGCACGGCGCACTGCCCGCCAGCTGGAAGCGCAGGGCCGCCCAGATCAGCAGCGGGAAGACGAGGAAGAGCAGACACAGCGGGCTCCTGGCGGCCACCGGGGTGACGACGACCGCCGTCACGAGCAGCGCCGCCGCCTCCACCCACCGCCGCCCGTGCCCCGGCCCGTCACCCGTCCCCGGCCCCGCACCCGAACCCGCCCCCGTTCCCTCCACGACTCCTTCCCCTCGTCGCTCGTCCCGCTCACGGCCGGCCCGGGGCAGCCGGACCCGGCGCAGCAGGAGCAGCAGCGGGGTGACCAGCAGGACCCCCATGGCGTCCCCGGTCCACCACGCCGTCCAGGTGGGCCAGAACCCGTGCTTCGGCAGCCGGTCGCTGAGCACCAGTACGCCCGTACCGATGGTCGCGCTGATCAGCATCCCGCCCAGCGCGCCGAGGAACACCAGCGCGACCCCGTCCCGCAGCCGGTCCAGTTCGAGGCGGAAGCCGACCCGGCGGAGCATCAGATACGCGCAGACCGGGCCCACCGTGTTCCCTGCGACGATCACGATGTCGGAGGGCCGGAACCCGGCGATGCTGACGATGGTCAGCAAGACACCGAGCGAGATCCCCGGCCAGATGCCGAGGCCCAGCCAGAGCAGGGAGCCCAGGGCGACGCCCGTCGGTGGCCACAGCGGCGTGACGACCACCCCTTTGACGTCCACCCCTCTCGCCAGCCCGAGCTGCGCGACGGCGTAGTAGACGGCGGCAACCCCGAGGACCGGGAGAACGCGAACGAGAGGACGACGGAAACGGCTGAGACGGCGGAATTCTTCGGTACGCACCACACCGGCCATCAGACCGTGCCCTCCGCCGTGCTCCGCCCAGATCGGCCGTGACACGCTGATGCGCCACCGAAGCGGTCACACCGTGTGACCGTACGGCGAGCGGGGCGGACTCACCCGGGCGGCCGTACGGTCAGTCGCGCGACCCTGCGTGCGCCGCCCCGAGCCCGTACGACGGCCTCGGCGGGTCCCGCGTCGTGGCTCAGGACCAGTACGGCGGCGTCGTCCGAGTGGCCCGTCAGCTCGGCCACCTTCATCACCCCGGCCGCCAGCTCCTCCGGAGCCGTGCCCCCGCACACGCCCGTGACCAGCACCTCCGCCACCGTCGCCAGCCCCTTGTCGATCGGGAACGACGGCCCCTCCACCACCCCGTCGGTCAGCAGCACGAAGGCGCCCGCCTCGGCGAGGTTGCGCCGGGTCACCGGATACACCTCGCCCGGCTGGATGCCCAGCGGCAGCCCGCCCGCGTCCTCCGCGATGCCCCACCGGCCGCCGGCCGTGGCCCACACCGAGGCGACATGGCCCGCGCGGGCGCTCTGCAGCTCCCAGGTGACCGGGTCGAAGCGGAGGAAGGAGCAGGTGGCGAAGAGGCTGGAGCCCACGGAGAGCAGCAGGTCGTTGGCCCGGCTCAGCACCTGGCCGGGGTCCGTCGCCGTCGCGGCCACCGCTCGCAGCCCGATCCGTACCTGGCCCATGATCGCGGCGGCCTCGACATCGTGGCCCTGCACGTCCCCGACGCAGAACGCGAGCGCGCCGTCGGGGAGGGTGAAGCCGTCGTACCAGTCCCCGCCGATGTCGAGCCCGGTCCGCGCGGGTGCGTACCGGGCCGCCGTACGCAGCCCGGGAAGCGCCGGCAGCACGGCGGGCAGCATCTCCCGCTGCAACGCCTCGGCCAGCTCCACCCGGGCATGCTGGAGTTCCGCGCCCCGGCGCGCCTGGGCGGTGAGCCGACCGAGCGTGGTCAGCAGGTCGTCGGCGCTGGTGGCCGGGGCGGACGGGGTGGACCGTGTGGGACGACGCCGGCTCATCCACCGCTCCGAGGTACGTCCGTCATGGACCGTGTGTCATGGACCGCCCCGGGTTTTCCACGCGGCGGCGTACGCACGGCGACCCGAGCGGGCACCCACCACCCAGCGGCCGGGCCCGTCCGGAACACCGCATTCATCATATTTCCGCCCGGCCCATTCCGCCCCACGAGATTTCGCGGGCGCGGGTCGGTACCGAGGGGTAACGGAAGAGGATCCACTGATCCGGACCGCCGTTGACAGGGCGATGAGCGGCATCGCGGAACTGTTTGGGCGAGGAGCCGACCACGCGGCGAAACGCGGTGCTGAACGCACTCTCGGCCTAGCCGGTGGCCGAGTTGACCGAGGAGGTGATCTTCTCGCCCCACTCCTTCGTGATACTGCCCTCGCCGTTGGCCTTGAGGCGGAGGTGGCCGAACTTCGTGCTGCGCTCGGCCTTCAGCTTCATCAGCCTCATGGCGCTCAGGTCGCTCTTCTCCTGATGCGAGACGAGGTCGAAGGTGTGGTTGTTGCTGCTCCGGGAAACGAACGAGAACTTGTGCGCAGCCGACCCCTCGCCCTTGATCACGGTGAAGCCGATGGTCATACCCGCGCTCTGCAGGTCGTCCGCTTCGAGGTCGTTGACGAGGTTCTTGTACTTCGCCTTCTCCTCGACACGGCCGGCGAGCTTGCCATGGCTGGACAGGGCACCTGATGCGGCGTGCGTGGTGTATTCGGGGGTGCGGTTCTGGTACACCCGCGACTCTTTCAGGATCTGCGGCGGGTTGTCCGGGTCCTCGCCCGGATGCTCCGCGACGCCCTGCTTCAGGTACTCGCCGGTGCTCTGGGTGGGGTAGAGGATGATCTTCGGTTCGGTCGGTGCGCCGTTGTTGTCGTGGCCACCGAAGCGCACCAGGCCGGTGAACGCGTGACCGGGTCGGCCGAGGCGGAAGCCTTCCAGGCTCCCCTTGTGGACCTTGACCTGCCCGCCGGGGACGACCGGCCAGTGTGGGGGCGCCTTCCCGTCCCCGGTACCGGCGATGTACGCGTCCGAGTCCTTGTACCCCGGCCGGTGCCTTTCACGAAGGGCGGCCATCTCCGGCGTCTCGACGAACGGTTCTTTGTGCACCTTCTGGTATTGGGCCTTGATCTGGTCCACGATGTCCGTCCGGTTCACGCCGTAATACTTCGTCAGCACCTGCTTCACCAACGGCTTGTTCCGCAGTGGCAGCCGGCCGTTCGGCACGGTGGAGCGGATCCCCTCGTGCTCGGGCGGGAGCTCGAACTCCGCTTCACCGGCGGCCGGGACACTCGTCCCGGCCGGGGCCTGCACGGACCTCGGCGGCGGGGGCGGCGGTGGCGGAGGCGCCGGGGGCGCCTGCAGCGGTGAGCGCTGGATGCTCGGTATGTGCCCCTCCCCGCTCAGCACGCGCGTGACGGCGGTGTTGCCTGCGGCCCTTTGCAAACGGAGGAGTTCCGCCGCGCCCGAGGTGGACGACGGCGCGGGGACGGCCGAACCCGGCCGGGCGGTCGCGCTCCGAGCCCGTGCCCCCGTATGTGCGGATTCCGGGCGCCCATGAACACGCATCACTGGCCCTTCTGTGCGGCGAAACCCGAGCAGACCACTCCAAGTCGGCCCGGACCTTCAGGCGTTGCGCCGGGCGACAGGGAGCAGGAACGTCTCTGCTGCTCCCGGGGCCCGAGCCGCTCTCCCCGTATTCGACAATTCGCGGTCATGGACAGGACTCTACGAAATCGCGGCCCCCTCAACCAGCCCGACACCTCGCCGCCCGGCGGATCGGCCCTATCCGTTCCCCGGCGCCACCAGCGGCCCCGGGATTCGGCCCCGGCGCCCGCCCCCGCCCGGTGCCTCAGGCCGCGAAGCCGCCGTCCACCGCGATGGCGGCGCCCGTGATGTAGCGGCCCGCGTCGGCCGCCAGGTGGGAGACGGTCGCGGCGACGTCCGACGGCTGCCCGTAGCGGCCGAGTGCGGTGAAGCCCTTCTGCATCTCGTAGCCCGGACCCTCGGCCGGGTTCATGTCCGTCTCCGTCGGGCCGGGGTGGACCAGGTTGACGGTGATCCCCCGGGGTCCCAGTTCGCGGGCCAGGGATTTGGTCAGGCCGGTCAGCGCGGTCTTGCTGGTGGCGTACAGCGAACCGCCGGGGAACGCGACCCGCTCGGCCATGCAGCTGCCGATGTTGATGATCCTGCCGCCCTCGCCGAGGTGTCGCAGCGCCGCCTGGGAGACGAGGAACGGCGCCCGTACGTTGATGTGGAGCACCCGGTCGACGTCCTCCGCCGCCAGTTCCTCGACGGGGCCGAGCACCCCGATCCCCGCGTTGTTGACCACGATGTCGAGCCGCCCGAGCTCCTCGGCGGCCCGGTCCACCGCCGCCCGTACCTCCGCCGGGTCCGCGCTGTCGGCCCGTACGGCCAGACCCCGGCGGCCCAGCGCCTTGATCCGGTCGACCACCTCCGCCGCGCGCACCTCACCGTGCTGGTAGGTGAGCGCGACATCGGCGCCGTCCTCCGCCAGCCGGAGCGCCACCGCCGCCCCGATGCCCCGGCTGCCGCCGGTCACCAATGCCACCCTGCCGTCGAGCACCGCAGTCATGTTCAGCCATCTCGTTTCTCTGTCGGCTTCGCGTACATGACGATGCTTCCGCGCCGCCGGAGAGGAGTCCGGCGGCATTCGGACGTCGCGGTGGGATGACGTGTCCGTCGCGGGCCCCGTGAACGGAGCCGAGCGGTGGCGTACGGAGCCGAGCGGTGACCCAGGGCCGATGGCCACGGGCTCCCTCAGCCCGCCCCCACCGCCGCGTGGCTCTGGGACGGAGTCGGCGCCGACTGCGACTGGGACTGCGACCCCGGACGTACCGGAGCCAGCCGCCGCTCCAGGGGCGTGACGACACTCCCCCAGAAGCGGTCCACCGCGTCGTCCACACTCCGGATGAAGCCGGACTCGGCGCTGCCGCGCGTGGCGCCCATGCTCTTGAACAGGGAGAGCCGGAAACCGGTGATCTCGCCGCCGCCCTTCGGCAGCAGATCCGCCGGCTCGGGGCGCAGCCGCTCCAGCGTGCCGCGCGGCCCGTCGCCGTGCTCCGCCAGCAGCGTCTGGACATGCAGGTCGGCCGGTGCCTCGTAGAGCTGCCGGATCAGCCGCTTCGCCCAGGTGAGCGGGTACCCCTGGTCGGGCGCGGGAACGTCGACGGAGGTACGGAGCCTGCCGGTACGCAGATCCGCGGTGAGCGCGAGGATCCCCTGGATGCCCTCGATCCGCAGCTCCGCCTGGAGCCGCCCCTCCCGGCAGAGCAGATCCGCGAGCGCGCCGCGCCGGGCCGCCGGATCCGCCGCGCGCCGTACCCGCTGCACGGGCAGCACCTTCTGGCCCAGCTCACCGCCGAGCCGCAGACAGACCTGGCGGACCAGCCGCTCCCAGCTCTCCACGACGTCGACGGCGCGCGCGTCGCCCTGACACAGCGTCTCGTCGTCGATGGCCTTGCGGACCGGGACCCAGGACGGGCCCATGTTCTGGAAGCCGTGGCAGCCGGAGTTCTCGTGCTGGAGGTAGTGCAGCAGTTCCTGGAGCAGCCAGGCGTGCGCCGCGTTCCCGACGCCCTCGTGACGGATGAGCAACTGCGCCTGGTGGGCGACCTCCGCCCAGGACAGGTGCCACAGCACGACCTTGTGCTTGCGCCGGCCGTCGATCTTGACGTCGACGAGCGGGCTGCCCTCCAGGGCGACGTCGTTGCCCAGCGTGATCACCGCTTCGTACCCGCGCCTGGCCGCTATGTCCAGATAATCCTGCACCTGCTGCGCCTTGAGCGGGTTGCCGTTCGTCTTCGTCTCGACCAGGGCCGTCCACAGCTTGCCCGCCCGCTCGACCCGGATCACCCCGTCGGGGCGCTTGCGGGTGCCGCCGCGCTGGGCGTCACCGTACGGGAGGGTGACCTCGGTGAACGTCTCCATCCGCCCGGCGGGCGCCCCGAACCCGGCGGTGAGCCGCCGTCCGAACTCGGGGACCTGCGCCATCACCGACAGCAGCACGGAGGTCGCACGCGTCTCGCGCTCGCGGTCGCTCTTGAGCGAGGGCACCGGGAAGAGCCGCGCGGGGCGCCAGGAGTCGTTCTCCGCGAGGGACTTCCTGACGACCTTGGGCAGGGTCACCTTCTTCCGTACGGTACGGGGCCGGCGCGCGGCCGGAGCGGCCGGTCGCGCGGGCGCGGCGGCGGCCTGCGCGGGCAGCGCGAGGGTGGGAACGGCCACGGCCCCCGGGCCGTTCAGGCCGCTCGGACCGCCCGGGCCGTTCAGGGCGCTCGGGCCGGCCGGGCCCGTCGGCGGCCCGGAACCGGTTCCGCTCGGGGCGCCCGCAGGACTCGGGGAAGCGGCACCCACCGCGGCGTCCTCCGCGGCCTCCATCGCCTCCGTCGCCTCCACCGCCCCGGCGACCTCACCGGCCTCACCGGCCTCGTCGGCGTCCGTCGCATCGTCGACGTCGATACCGAAGTCCGTCGCCAGCCCGGCCAGCCCCGTCTCGTATCCCTGCCCGACGGCCCGGAACTTCCACTCACCGCCCCGCCGGTAGAACTCGCCGAAGACGAAGGCACCTTCGGCCCCCGCGTCATCGATGGAGAACCCGAGCAGCCCCTCGCCGCCCTGATCGGCGACCGTCAGCCGCAGTCCGTTGAGGTCCCCGAACCGCTGGCCCTCGTCCCGGCTGGCCGCCACGACGATCCGTGTCACGTCCGCCGGGACGACCGACAGATCGACACTGATCCGGTCCTCGCTGCCGCTGTCCGTCGGCGCCTTGCCGAGCAGTTGCACACTGCCGTCGTCCGCCACCGGGTTGTTGTAGAAGAAGAAGTCGGCGTCGCTGCGGACCTTTCCCCGGTCCCCCAGGAGCAGTACGGAGACGTCCGCGTCGCCGTCACCCGTCTCACTGCTCCAACTCAGCCCCACCCGTACCGTGGTGGCGCCCTCGCTCAGGGACGCCAGCCCGACATTGGCCCCCTTGGTCATCTCGTGCATCGCCGCACGCACCCCCCACTGCGGGACCGCCGCGCCCCGAACGGGCGGTCCATCGCATCGCGCTCATGTGACACGCCGCTACAAGTGCGGCACGGGAAGTGAACCTTAGCGTCCGAAGTACCTGCTTGATAGCGCTTTGCAGGGATGAGCGTCGAGGTGCCTCGTATGCGAGGCCCGCGCCTCCAGTGTGCTCACCGCGCCGTGGGCGTGGCGTGCCGCCGCGCCCGGGAAGGCGCCGCGGGCGAACTGGGCCGCGCGCAGCCATGGTTGGGCGTAGACGTACCGGGCCCGGCGTTCGATGCCGGTCGCGAGGCGGTCCACCGCCGGGACCAGGGGGTTGACGCGGCGCGTGGGCCAGGGCAGGGACCTGCGCAACTCGCCCACCTGGTCGGCCTGTTCGGCGGCCCGCACCATGTCCGTATCCGTCCAGCTGAGATACGCGACCCCCGTTCGCGCCCCGTGGTGGGCGAGTTCGGCCCGGAGGCTGTGCGCGAAGGCCTCCACCCCGGATTTCGAGGCGCAGTAGGCCGACAGGACCGGGGTGGGCGCGAGGGCGGCGAGGGAGGCGATCTGGAGGTAGTAGCCGCGGGACCGGATCAGCGCGGGCAGGAAGGCGCGGGCGGTGTGCACACTGCCGAACAGGTTGACCTCGACGACGCGCCGCCACACGTCGGGGTCGGCGTGGCGGAAGAGGCCGCCCGTCCCGACGCCCGCGTTGGCGACGACGACGTCGACCGTGCCGAAGCACGCCTCGACGGAGCGTGCCGTGCGGTGCAGCATGTCCTCGTCGGTGACGTCGACCTTCCAGTACGCCGCCTCACCCGCCAGTTCGCCCACCACACACGCCAGTTCGGCCTCGCCCAGGCCGAGGAGGGCGACCCGGGCGCCGCGCGCGGAGAGGGTACGGGCGAGCTGGGCGCCAACGCCGCGGGCGGCTCCGGTGATGACGACGGTACGACCCCGGAGGGGCGGGCGCCTGCGCATGGATGGGGCCTCCGAACAGGGACAGGAGTGGGGGACAGGGGTGGGAGTGGGAGTGGGAGGAGCGGATGGTGTGACGGGCAGGGGGTGTGGTGCCGTACGCCTCGTCGCGCCGCGTCCCGCGATGGATGAGGCGTACGGGCCGCAGAAGCGGCGTCAGGCACGTTCCAGTGCCAGCACCGCGTTGTGGCCGCCGAAGCCGAACGAGTGGCTGACCGCCCGGTCGATCCGCTGCCGCAGCGGCTGTTTGGTCACACAGTCGAGGTCGAACTCGACGGCGGGCGCGTCCAGGTTGGCGATCGGTGGTACGACCCCGTGCTCGATGGTGAGCACGGTCAGCGCCGCCTCCATCGCCCCGGCCGCCCCCATGCAGTGCCCCAGCACGCCCTTGGGCGCGGTGACCGGCGGCCGGTGCGGATAGACCCGGCCGATCAGCGCCGCCTCGGTCGCGTCGCCCAGCGGCGTCGATGTGCCGTGCGCGTTGACGTGCTCGACGTCCCCCGCGTGCCACCCCGCGTCGCGCAGCGCCACCTCGACGGCCCGCTGCGCCACGGCGCCCGAGGGGTGCGGGCTCGTCGGGTGGTGGGCGTCGGTCGTGGCGCCGGCGCCGGCCAGCAGCGCGCGCGGCCGGGCGCCGCGGGCCCGCGCGTCCCGCTCCCGTTCCAGCACCATGATCGCGGCGCCCTCGCCCATCACCAGCCCGGCACGGTCCGCCGCGAAGGGGCGGCAGAGCAGCGCCGGGTCGTCGCCGGGACCGGCGAGCGCGGCGGCGCCCGACCGGGCGAACCCGATCATGGCGAGCGGGAAGACGGTGGCCTCCGTGGCCCCCGCCACCGCGATGTCGCACTGTCCGGTGGTGAGCAGGTCGCGCGCCACGGAGAGGGCCGTCACCCCGGAGGAACAGGCCGTGCAGGGCGCCATGCTGGGACCGGTGGCCCGCATCTTGATGGCGATCTCGGCCGCCGCCATGTTGGGGATGGTCAGCAGCGTGCCCGTCGCCGAGATGGCCTCGGCGCCGCGCCGGTCGAGTGCGAGGGCCTGTTCCGTCACGTTCGCGGAGCCGCCGCTGCTCGTTCCGACGACGACGGCGACCCGGGTTCCGTCCCAGCTCATCGGGTCGAGCCCGGCGTCGGCGACCGCCTCACGCGCGGCGAGCAGCGCGAACTTCACGTGCCGGCCCATCCGGAAGGCCGTCCGCCCGCCGATCGCGGCGTCCAGGTCGATGCCGTCGACCGTACAGGCGAAGTCGACGACGCACCCGCTCAGCCCGGGGACGGTACGGGCGGGGGAGATGCCCGCGCACACCCCGTTCCAGGTGGACTCCGTGTCGTTCCCGGCCGGGGTCATCATCCCCAGCCCGGTCACGGCGACGGCGGGACGGGCCCCGGCACCACCGGTCATCGGCCGACGCCCACGGCCGCCTTGTCGAGGAACGCGGTGATCTCGGCGAGCGTGGCGCCCTTGAGGAGCGTCTCCGAATCGGCGACGACGCCCAGCCGCTCCTTGATGATGACGGCGAACTCGGCGACCGCGAGGGAGTCCATCTCCAGGCTGTCCATGGTGGCTTCGGGGTGGATCTCGACGGCCGGCACCTTGAAGGTCTCGGACAGGACCTCCGTGATCTTCGGGTGGATCGCGATCGCGGAACGGGTCACCGGGCGGAGCACATGACAGGTCGCGTGGCTGGTGGCAGGACTGGTTGCATTCATGGCATGTCCTTTCAAAAGGTACTCAAAGCACTCAAGGGGCCTAGTACGGCAAGTTTCTCAAAGTGTTGATAAACCTCAAAAGCCGATGGACAACACGAAACCGATCTGATAAGGGCGGTACGGACGGCGGGGTCCGACGGCACCCGGCACACCGTGGCGGCGTCTCCGGTACGGCCCACCCGCCCTCCGGGTCGTCGTACGCGTCGGTGTACCCCGCGCCGGAGATGGGCCGGTCCGCGAGCATCTCCTCGGGCAGCGCGAAGGATTCGACCAGGGTGGGCGCGTACGTGGCCAGCTCGGCGATGAGCCGCTCGATCACCTCCGGGATCTCGTCGACGAGACGGGGCGTCAGCAGGGCATGGGCCAGCAGGTCACCGCTGTTCCGGTCGATCCACTGGAGTGCGAAGAGCCGGTGCAGCGACCGGAGCGGCCCGAGCGCCGAACCGGCCCCGCAACCGTCACCGGCCCCGGCCCCGGACCCGGACCCGCAACCGTCGTCGGACCCGGCCCCGGAGCCCGGCTCGGCCCCCAGCGGCTCCGTCTTCAGCTCCGTCTCCAGCTCCGTCTCCGGCTCCAGCTCCGGCTCCCGTTCGCGCAGCCGCCGCTCCGCCGCCGTGTACGCCTCGGCCGCCCGCCGGTACGCGTGCGCCTCCACCGCGCGGAGCGCCGCGCCGGACGCCGCGTTCCAGCGGGAGAGGGGGTCGCCCTGCGGTGCGCGGGCCATCCGGCGGCGGGCGCGGTCGAGCCACAACTGCTCGACGGCCACCAGGAGATCACCCAGATGGCCCGCGTCGTACCACTCCGGGGAGACACCGTCCGTATGTCCGGGAGCCGGCACCGGCCCCGGATCGTCCGTGCCCGGCCGCGCCGACCCGGTGGCCCGCTCCGGGGCCCGCGCCGAGAACAGCAGCTCCGCCGCCGCCTTCGCGTAGATCGCGGTGTTGTCGCCCTCCGCCGTGATCGCGCCCTCGATGTTCGCGAGCAGCTCGGTCATGCCGTTGCGTTCCAACAGCCCCTGGGCGCCGCACCGTTCACGGCACTCCACGATGATCTCGCGGGCCCGCCAGGTGATCCACCCCTTGGCGACCGCCACCAGCCGCTCGGTCTCGCCCCGGTTCGCCTCGGTACGCGTCTCCCACGCGTCGACCGCCGTACGGTGCAGCAGTGTCATCGCGAAGAGCGTCGCCAGGCCCCCGGCCAGCGGCCCGTGGTGGCTGCGGTGCGCGAAGACCGGAACCCGTTCCACCGCCCGGGGCCCCGAGATCATCCGGTGCCCGCCGTACCGTACGGCGAGCGCCAGCGCGACGCGCGCCCCGCCGAGGGCGCCCGCGCTCATCGAGAGCTTCCCCGCCGTGACCCGGCCGATCGAGGCCAGGAAGCGGCGCCTCCGGTTGTTCTCCGCGCTGCTGAACGCGCCGTCCCCGTCCACCCGGCCGAGCCGCCCCCGTACGCCGCCCAGCAGCGCGTCCCGCCCCACGAAGACCCGGTCGAACGAGGTCACACAGTGGTCCAGCGGGCTGCCGAACCGCTCGGACAGCAGCCGCACCCGGACCCCCGGGAGCGTCCGGGAGCCGTCCGTCAGCGGCGCCAGGAAGAGGAAGACGCCGTGGTCCGTCCCGTCCACGAGCAGCCGCGCGGCCACCACCCCGCTCTTCGCGCCGCCCGTGGTGCTGGTGTTGGGCATGAACTTCTGCGCACCCGCGTGCGGCGTGTGCAGGACGAAGCCGTCCCTGGCGCGGTCGTACGTGGCCGTCGTCTCCAGGGCGACCGCGTCGTTGCCGTGCGCCACCTCCGTGCAGAGGAAGGTGCCGATCCGGCGCAGCGTCAGGAAGTCCGTCAGATCGCGCTCCACGGCCCCGGGGTCGCCGTCGGCGGCGGCGTCGTGGTCGAGCAGGCTGCCGAGGAAGAGGTTGTAGTGGATGCCGGCCACGGTCGTGAAGGACGGGTCGATCGGCCCCAGCCACTCGTGCAGCGCCGCGACCCCGCGCGGATCGGCGGCGAGCCCCGCCGGGCTGTCGATCGCGGCGTTCACGGCCCGCAGCCGGTCGTACGCGAGGGCCAGCCGCTCGGCGTCCGTCGCGTCCGGACGGTCGCGGAACAGTCCGTCGGCGGCGAACCGGCGCCACAGTCCGTGCTCCCGCTCGAAATCGTCCCCGTACAGCACCCGCGTCAGCTGCCTCGCCATCGCCTTCCCGGCGTCCACGGCACCGCTGTTGATCATTACGCTCACCTGAGAAGAACGAGCGACGGTTGATGAAGAAACGAATTTCCCGCACCCAGGGCCACAAGACATTCGTTCGGCCGATCCGTCCCGCGCGCCCGTCACCAGCACGTTCCGCACCCCGTCAGACCCTCCCGAACGCCAGTGCGACGTTGTGCCCGCCGAAGCCGAAACTGTGGCTGACCGCGCTCCGCACCCGCTGCCGGCGCACCTGCTTCGTCACGCAGTCGAGGTCGAACTCGACCGCCGGGGCGTCCAGGTTGGCGATCGGCGGGATGAGTCCGTGTTCGAGCGTCAGGACGGTCGCCACCGCCTCGATCGCCCCCGCCGCCGCCAGCGTGTGCCCCACCACCCCCTTCGCCGCCGTGACCGGCGGCCCGTGCGGGAAGACGCGCTCGATCAGCGAGGCCTCCATGGCGTCGTTGAGCGGCGTGGAGGTGCCGTGCGCGTTGACGTGCTCGACGTCGTACGCGCTCCACCCCGCCTCCCGCAGCGCCGTCTCCACCGCCACCTGCGCGATCCGGCCGCCCGGCGCGGGCGCCGTCGGATGGTGCGCGTCCGTGCTCGCGCCCGCGCCGGCCAGCAGCGCGCGCGGCACCCGGCCCCGGGCGCGCGCGTCCGCCTCCCGCTCCAGTACGAGCATCCCCGCGCCCTCCCCGATGACGAACCCGTCCCGGTCGGCGGCGAACGGCCGCGACGCCCCCGCCGGGTCGTCCGTACGGGTCGACAGCGCGCCCATCCGCGCGAACGCCGTCACCACCAGCGGGGTCAGTACGGACTCGGCGCCCCCCGCGACCACCACGTCGCACTCCCCGCCGAGCAGCAGGTCCCGCGCGACGACGAGCGCGGTCGCCCCGGACGCGCAGGCGGTCACCGGTGCCAGGCTCGGCCCCCTGGCCTTGAGCGCGATGGCGACCTCGCCGGCCGCCGCGTTCGGGATCATCATCGGCACCAGCAGGGGCGAGACGGACTCCGGCCCGTGTGCCTGGAGTTTGAGCGCGTTGTCGGCGAGTACGGAGACGCCGCCCACCCCGACGCCGAGGACCACCCCCACCCGGGCGCCGTCCCAGGTCACGGGGTCGAGACCGGCGTCCGCGACCGCCTGCCGCGCGGCGATCAGCGCCAGCTTCACGAACCGCGCCATGCGCCACACGGAGCGGCCGCCCACCGCCGCGTCCACGTCGAGCACGCTGTACGCGGCGTCACGCGCCACGCCGGGCGCCGGGTCACGCGCGGTCCCGCTCGCCGTCCCGTTCGCGGTGCCGTACGCCCTTCCGCCTGCCCTTCCGTTCGGGGCCCCGTTCGCGGCACCGTTCGCGGCCCCGTTCGCGGCAGCCCCTAAGTCATGGCCGTCCAGGCCCCGTTCAGGTCCTCGCTCCGACGGGTCGCCGATCGCGCACACGAAGTCGACCGGCATCCCCGCCAGTTCGGGCCGCCGCCGGGCGACGGACCGGCCCGCGCACAGCCCCGCCCAGAAGGCCGGCTCGCCGACGCCCGCCGGTGTCACCACCCCGAGCCCGGTCACCGCCACCCCGGCCCGCGCCACCCGCTCAGCCGTCCCCGTCATGATGCGTTCCTTCCCATGGTGCGTACTTTCCGTCGTCGAAAGGCGCGGCCCGTACGGTTCCGGGCCAGCTCAGGGCTGCCGTCCCCCAGGTGAGGCCGCCGCCGAAAGCGGTGAGCAGCACGCGGTCGCCCGCGCGGAAACGCCCCTGCGCCGCCGCGTCCGCCAGGGCCAGGGGGATGGAGGCCGCGCCGGTGTTGCCGACGCGGTCGAGGTGGGTGACACAGCGTTCCGCGCCGATGCCCACCCGTTCGGCGACGGCCCGCAGGATGCGGGCGTTGGCCTGGTGCGGTACGAAGTGGTCCACCTGGGCCGGATCCCAGCCCACGGTGTCCAGCAGGGCGCGGCAGGAACCGGTCATCCGCTCCACCGCGTGCTGGTAGACGGCCCGGCCCCGCATCCGGAAGAACTCGTCACCCGCCGCGACCGGAGCGCGGGGGCCGCCGAGTCCGCCGGGAGCACCGGTGTTGCCGAGGCCGCAGGGACCGTCGGGACCGGGACCTCCGGAGCCGACCGCCTGGGAGCGGGCCCGTGAGCCGCCGCCCGCCACGGTGATCAGTTCCCGTCCCGAGCCGTCGCTGCCCAGGTCGAAGCCGAGCAGCTCGCCAGGCGAACCGGTTCTGCCCGCGCCGATCAGCGCCGCCCCCGCGCCGTCCCCGAACACCACGCCCGCCGCCCGGTCCCGGGGGTCCAGCCAGGTCGAGTACACATCGGCGCCCACCAGCAGCACCCGGTCGTAGAGCCCGGACACCACCAGGCCGTGGCAGACGGCGAGGCCGTAGACGAACCCGCTGCACACGGCGCCCAGATCGAACGCGGGCACCGCGCCGAGCCCCAGCCGCGCCGCGAGTTCGGGCGCCGTCGCGGGGCAGGGGTGGTCGGGGGTGGCCGTGGCCAGCACGACGGCGTCCACGACATCGACCCCGTCCACGGCCCGGTCCACCGCCGCCCCGCACACCCCGCCCCGGCAACCGCCCCGGTGCGCCCCGGATCCGCCGACGCCCCCGTGTCCCCGCTCCTCGTCGCCGATCAGCAGCCGGGCCGCCTCGTACGCGAGATCCCCCGTCGCCATCCCGGGCCCGGCGCGGTGGCGGGCCGCGATGCCCGTGCGCCTGCGGATCCACTCGTCGTCCACGCCCCACGCGGCGGGCAGCGCCTCGTTACGGACCGGCTCGCCCGGGACCCATCCGGCGACGGCCTCCAGCACCGCCGTCCGCGCACCCGGCACACCCCGCGCACCCCGCACATCCCGCACATCCCGTGTATCCCTCACACCCCGCACGACCCGCGAGTCCCACCGACTCCGGGCCTGCCCGCTCGCCACTCACGGCCCCCATCCGGTTCACGATCACGATCGACCACTTCGACCGGATGTCAAACGCCCTGTCCGGCAAGGGGGTTACTGGGCCATTCGGGGGACAGCGGAGGAGAGCACGGACGGCATGGACCCGCTTGGCACGGACGGCGCGGACCCGCCGGTCGCGGACCACCCCGGGAAGTGGATGCGCGCCGCCGAGACACCGATGCCCGTCGGGACCGGGGGCGCCCAACGGCCCGTACGGCTCCGGTCCTCAAGGATCTCGTGCTCCTTGTAACGCCTGCAGCCGTGATGCCAGTTGAGGATCCCCGCCAGCCAGTTCTCCAGCTCCCGCACCCGGCCGTCCAGCATCCGCCGTGTATCCGCGTCCAGCTCCAAGTCGTCGTACAGAACCGGAAGTTCCTCCGCGACAACATGCTGGAACTGGCGCATCCGCGACTTCATCAGGTCGTCCACGATGGTCAGGGCCGCCGGATATTCGCAGTTGAAGAAGGACTGCACGACCAGCAGTGCGTTGTGTACCTCGCCCTCGAACTCGATCTCCTTCTGGTACGAGAAGACGTCGTTGAGCAGGCACGCGTAGTCCTGCGCCGCCTTCTCCAGGGACCTCATCGGCCCCGACCTGCGAACCTCCGGCGGCAGCGCGCGGCCGTGGCCCAGCCGCGCCAGGGCCATCGTCAGGTCCGAGCCGAAGGTCGCCCGGCGCATCTCCAGATAGTCGACGGGGTCGGGGATACGGTTCTGCGCCTGGTTCGTCAGCTCCCACACCCAGGACGCCGTCATGTCCTCGACCGCCGTGCGCAGCGCGCACCGCGCGGGCTCCGCCATCGGACCGGCCGTACGGACCCACAGATCGGCCAGCCCGCGCTCCAGCGCGGTGGCCGGCGGCGGCGTCGGCCCCGACCCGGTCGGCATGAAGAGGGCCAGCCGCTCGTTGCACGCCTTCGCGCCCGCGACATCGCGCGCGGCGCCGTAGACCACCGGGTAGTAGTCGTCCCCGTACGTCCCCCAGGTCAGCCAGTCCGAGGTCAGGTCGAGCTCCTCCGGGGTGGCCTCCGGCCGGATCCCGGCCGAGCAGAGCGGCAGATCGATCCGGCGCAGCCGCTCCTCGTCCCAGATGCCCGACCCCGGCAGCCCCGGTTGGGCCGCCAGGAGCCCCATCCGGTGGGCCCACTCGACCGTGTGCGCGCGCGAGCGGTCGAGATGCGGGCTGAGGGAGAGCGCGTACGGCATCTCGAAGTCGGGCAGCACGGAGGGCCCGACGCGCCGGAACGGCACATGGCTGTGGCTCCGCACCCGCGCCGCCGCGCCCACGCCGAGACTGCGCGCGGTGACCGTACCCAGCCCCATGGCGCGCGCGATGTCGGCGGCGGCCGTACCGAGCCCGACGGGCGTCATGGAGAATCCGGGCCACCCGCCCCCGGCGCCTGCGCGGTCCCCGTCCTTCCCCGGGTCGCCCGCCCCGGACTCACCCACCCCGTTCATGTAGCGGCTGGAGCGCAGGTGCCACTCGTGGCCGCCCGACTGCCAGTCCTGGAGGCCCTTCACATAGGCGAGCGTGTCGGCGCACTCCCGCGGCCCGAGCCCCCGCTCCGCGAAGAGCGGTGCCAGTTCGGTCAGCGCCGTGTTCTCGAACTGCTGGATCCGGGAGGTCAGCAGGTCGTTGACCGCGTCGGCCGCCTCCTGCGTCGTACAGCCGAGGAAGGTCTCCAGGACGAGCACGCCGTTGCTCAGCTCGCCCTCCTCCTCGATCTCCCGCTCGTACGAGAAGAGGTCGTTGCGCAGATGGACCGCGTCCGAGAACGCCTCCTTCAGCACCCGCAGCGGCCGGGAGTCCGCGACGGAGTCGGGCACTTCGGCCCCGGCCGCGTACTCGACGAGCCCCGCCGACCAGGGCGCCCCGCCCACCTTGCGGCGCATCTCGATGTACTCGACGGGGTTCGCGACGCGCTCCGCGTCGATGTTCGCCAGTTCCCAGTCGGACTCGTTGAGCAGGTTCTCCGTCGACTCGGCGAACCGCCGGCGCCACGCCATGGACATGCTCGGGACCGTACGCGCCCACAGGTCGGCGAGCCCCGCCTCGACGGGGTTGGCGGGCTCGGGGAAGCCGGCCGACAGGTCCATCGGCATGAAGGCCGCGAGCCGTTCGAGATACGCCTTGCCGCCCGCCCGGTCCTGCGGGCGTTTGTAGACCTCCAGGAAGTGGTCGTCGAAGAAGAAGACCCACACGTACCAGTCGGTGACCAGCGACAACGCCGGTCCGTCGCAGTCGGGATGGGTGTACGCGCAGAGCAGCGCGTAGTCGTGGGAGTCGAGGTCGCGCTCCTCCCAGACTCCCGAGCCCTCCAGCATCCCCATCGTCCTGGCCCACTCCTTGGAGTGCGCCCTGGCCTCCTCCAGGTGCGGATTGAGCCGGGCCGGATGGGCCAGGTAGAAATCCGGCAGTTCAAAGGGGTGCGTCACGGTCGGGCGGCCTTTCACGGATGCGACGGCGAATTACCTGCACCACGGTCTACCCCTCGCCCCACTCCCCCATACGGCCCATAAAATAGTCATATGAGCGTATTGCCAGTGCGTGTTGTTCACCCGCCTCCTCCGCCCCGGGCGATCATCGCCCCATGAGCACCACGATCCGGCTCGCACAGCAGCCCGAGGCCGACGAACTGCTCGGCCGCAGCCCCCTGGCCGCCCTGGTCGGCATGTTGCTGGACCAGCAGGTCCCCATGGAGTGGGCGTTCTCGGGCCCCTACACCATCGCCGTCCGCATGGGCGGCGACGACCTCGACGCGCGTGAGATCGCCGCGTACGACCCCGACGCCTTCACCGCCCTGCTCTCCGGCAAGCCCGCCGTGCACCGCTACCCGGGGTCGATGGCCCGGCGCGTCCAGCAGCTCTGCCAGTACCTGGTCGAGCGGTACGACGGCGACCCCACGGCGATCTGGCGCGACATCACCACCGGCGCCGAGGTACGGGACCGGCTGAACGAACTGCCCGGCTTCGGGACGCAGAAGTCCCAGATCTTCCTGGCGCTGCTGGGCAAGCAGTTCGGGGTACGGCCCGAGGGCTGGCGCGCGGCGGCGGGCGCCTACGGCGACGAGGGGTCGTACCGTTCGGCGGCGGACATCACGGGCCCCGAATCGCTCGCGAAGGTACGGGCGTTCAAGCAGGAGGCCAAGCGCGCGGCGAAGGCGGCGAAGGCGGCGAAGCAGCACTGATCCGGACCGCCCGGCGGTCGCCGGACGGGGTCGTTCCACACATGATCGACCGAAACGTTCCGTGACCTGTGCCACACCTGTTCCCAGGCGGCGCCGCCCCAGCTACTTTTCTCCGACATTCGCTCACATTCGTTCGCACCGGAAGGACCCTTGTGAACGCAACGTCCCGCAGACTCATGGCCGCGGCGGCCGCCACCGCGCTCGCCGCCCCGCTTCTGCTCTCCGCCTCCTCCCCCGCCGCCGCGCGAGCGCACGACCCGGCGAAGGAAGCCGCGCGGAACGCCGCGAAACTCTCGAAGAAGCTTGTGCGTTCGGCCTCCGCGAAGGACGCGTACCGCCACCTGGAGAAGTTCCAGCAGATCGCCGAGGAGTCGGACGGCAACCGCGCCGCCGGCACCGCGGGCCACGAGGCCTCCGCCGCCTATGTGTACGGCCAGCTCAAGAAGGCCGGCTACAAGGTCTCGTACGACACCTTCGACATCACGTACATCGAGACGCTCGCCGAGAAGCTCTCGGTCACCGCGCCGACGCCGCGCGACATCACCATCACCGCCATGTCGTACACCAAGTCCACCCCGGAGGGCGGCGTGCGGGCCGAGCTGGCCGCCGTACCGCTCGACGCCACGACCGGGTGCGAGCCGGGCGACTACGCCTCGGCCGACTACACCGGCAAGATCGCGCTCATCCAGCGCGGGGGCTGCGCCTTCGCCGACAAGCAGCGGGAGGCGGGCGCGGCGGGGGCGGTCGCCGCCATCATCTACAACAACACCGAAGGCGCGCTCAACGGCACGCTCGGCGGCCCGGAGGCCGGTGTGATCCCCACCGGCGGCGTCACCCAGGAGGCGGGCGAGGCGCTGGCCGCCGAGGCCGCGGCCGGCCCCGTGACGGTCTCGCTCGACGTGCGCCAGCTCCAGGAGGAGCGCACCACCCGTAACGTGATCGCCGAGACCAAGGGCGGCAGGTCCGACCGTACGGTGATGCTCGGCGCCCACCTCGACTCGGTCACCGAGGGCCCCGGCATCAACGACAACGGCTCGGGCTCGGCGGGGCTGCTGGAGGTCGCGCTCAAGCTCGCCAAGACACACGACAAGCCGGCGAACAAGGTGCGCTTCGCGTGGTGGTCGGCGGAGGAACTGGGCCTGCTGGGCGCGGAGTCGTACGTCGGGAAGCTCACCGACCGGCAGCGCGCGGACATCTCGCTCTACCTGAACTTCGACATGATCGCCTCACCGAACTACGCCCAGTTCGTCTACGACGGCGACGACTCGGACGGTGAGGGCGCGGGCCCGGGCCCCGAGGGCTCGGCGCAGATCGAGAAGGGCATCACCGACTTCCTCGACAGCAGAAACGTTTCGCACGAGGGCACGGACTTCGACGGCCGCTCCGACTACGGCCCCTTCATGGACGCGGGCATCGCCTCGGGCGGCACGTTCACCGGCGCGGAGGGCGTCAAGTCGGAGGAGCAGGCGAAGCGGTACGGGGGCGAGGCGGGGGTGGCGTACGACAAGTGCTACCACGCGGCCTGCGACGACCTCTCGAACATCAGCATGCGGGCCTTCGACGTCAACGTCGACGTGATCGCGAACGCGGTGGGCACCTACGCCCACGACCTCGGCTCGCTGAAGAAGCCGGCGGCCGCGCAGCAGTCGGCCCAGGCCGCACCGACGGCGGCCACGGGTACCGACGGCTCGGCCGGAAAGACGACGGCCCCGGTACGCGACAAGGGCCACACGCCCGCCTCGTAACACGAGGTAGGACGAGCAACACAAGCAACACGAGCGGCGGAAACAGAAGCAGAAGCGGGGCGCGCGGGGAGTCGGTATCCCCCGCGCGCCCCGCCCGCTTCCGCCACGCGGCCCGGTCCGTACGGCTACCCCTGCGGCGGGGCGGGCCTGATGACGGCGAAGCGCGCGCCGAAGGGGTCGGCGAGCTGCGCCATGCGGCCGATGTCCGGCGCGTCCGTCGCGGGCACGACGACGGAGCCGCCGTTCCCCTGGACCGCGGCGACCACCGCGTCGGCGTCGTCGACGGCGAAGTACGGCAGCCAGCGCGACGCCTCGCCGCCCTGGACCGGAGCGACCCCGCCGAACGAGGCGTCCTGCTGGTCGCCCTCGCCGGTGGAGAGCACGGTGTACGTCATGCCGGGCGCCGGCAGCTCCTGGAAGCGCCAGCCGAAGAGGGCCCGGTAGAAGGCGAGCGCGCCCGCGCCGTCACCGGTGTGCAGTTCGGCCCAGCAGAGGGTGCCGGACTCGGAGGTGGTTTCGAGGCCGCGTACGGAGACGGGCTGCCAGACGGCGAAGTCCGCGCCCTGGGGGTCGGTGAAGCAGGCCATGCGCCCGGCGTCCATCACGTCCATCGGCGCGACCCGTACGGCGCCGCCGTGCTGGGTGACCGAGCGGGCGGTGGAGTCGGCGTCCGGGCTGTTGAAGTACACGGACCAGGCGGCTTCGGCGCCGTCCCCGCCGAGCGG
This sequence comes from Streptomyces sp. NPDC059255, assembly GCF_042752355.1. Lineage (NCBI taxonomy): Bacteria > Bacillati > Actinomycetota > Actinomycetes > Kitasatosporales > Streptomycetaceae > Streptomyces > Streptomyces sp. NPDC059255. The sequence goes on along the minus strand of NZ_JBHYZP010000003.1, from coordinate 211,201 downwards.
CCCGATGGCCGCGAGCGTCCTGCCGTCCTTCTGGAAGAACCCGTAGCCCCCGGCGTCCGGACCGGCCGACTGCACGGTCCAGCCGAAGACGGCGGTGTAGAAGGCGGCCGAGGCGTCGATGTCGGGGGCGGCCACGTCGAGCCAGTTGGGCGAGCCGGTCACGAACTCGGTGCTGAGCAAGTCGTACACCCTGCCTTTCCTGCATTCCTGAGGAATTCGGAGATGTCGGAGATTCCGCCAGAGATTACGGTGAAATCGGCCGGAAGCACCTCGCCGAAACGCCAGGACGCCCGGTAAGAGGGAAGAGGCAGGTCAAGCGGGCTAAGTCGGGGCGGGGCCGCTCAGGAGAGGGCTCAGGAGAAGACTCAGGAGAGGGGTCTCTTGACGCCCGAAAGGAAGGTGTCGAAGGCTCCGGTACGAAAAACCAGCACGGGACCTCCGGCGCTCTTGCTGTCACGAAGGGGAACGGAGCCGGGGATACCGAGGCCTATTTCCACGCAGTTTCCGCCGTTGTTGCTGCTGTAGCTGCTCTTGACCCACGCCGCCGCCACCCACGCCGCCGCCGTCACATCGCGGTTCCTCATGGTGGCCATACCCTTCCATCGCGTCACGGATCAGCGCGGCAGACTCGGAAGCGGATAGGGCATCCGCCCTGAGCACATCATAGGACTGCGCATGACGGGCGGTGACTTCCGGATCATCGCTGAAGTGTCCGCGGTCGAGGGATTCCGAGTACACCCACAACTGACCGTCGGGCATGGTGATGAGCGACATGGAGGTACTGGGGCGCACCACGCCCCGGGAGCTGGCCGGGACGACTTGCACACGAATGTTGGGCAGCTTCCCCACCCGCAGCAGATGCGCACACTGATTCCGCATGACGGCATCACTGAATACGGCGTTCCGGATACAGCTTTCGTCCAGGACGGCAATGAGAAGCGGTCCTCCGGTCGAAAGGAACCGGTGCTGCCGGCTGAGGCGCGCGCGGACCATCTCCTCCAATTCCTCGCCGGTGGCGACCTGGGCGAAAAGGTCGCGCGCGTAGTCCTCGGTCTGCAGCAGTCCCGGCATCACCTGGTTCTGGTACTCGCGCAGCGCGACCGCCTGGGCGTCCATGGCGGCACGGCGCTTGAACCAGTCCGGGTGTTCCACCTCCGGATACCAGTCGATCTTCTCCCAGAGCTTGCGCAGGATCCCGCCGGTCCGCAGCACCACGTCACACGTGTCGGTGAACTTGTCGTCGGGAACGCGCGACCCGGCCTCCACCCGTGCTACGAACGACCTGTCGCACGGCACTCTCTCCGCGAGCCCGGCCTGGGTGATGCCGACGGAGTCCCGTGAATGCTTCAGCACTTCACCGAATACGGCCGCCGTACCGGCCGTCTTCTCCCCACCATCCGCATTGCGCCGCCCCATTGGGCCTTCCTTTCTCGGGTGACAGATCGCGTCTGGCACGCACGGGGCGTTGCGCACGCGCCTGGCGCAGAGCAACGCTAGTAGCACGCAATGTAGTTGCACCGCCCCGAGGACGACAATGCGCAGTGATTCGAACGCAATCCCTATCCCCGCACCGGAATTGGGCACCGTCACGGCGGACCCGCTCGCACCTCTCCCGCCCCTTCGCACACCCGGTGTCTCCCCGGCCTCTCCTCTCCACCCCACTCGCCCCACCACCCTCACCACCCGCACCGACCCCACGGCCCTCATCGCCCCTCTCTGAGCCGACTCACGAACTCCGTCGAGGAACATTCCGCCGAGGAAAGGTGACCCGTTGCCCAGAGCGACCGTGCTGCTGTCGAAAAGGGATTGCTGGTACTGCGAGGCATGCTGGAAAAACAGCGTCGAGGCGGTACGCACCACACCGGACGGCACACGAGATCTTCTCTGTCTCGAATGCGCGCAGGGAAACTATCCGAGGCGGGTCGACCTCTTTCCGCCGCTGGGAATCTACGGACTCATGCCGCGCAGGGTGAGAGTGAAGGTGCCGGCGCACGACGGCAGAGGCGCCCGCCCGGTCGCCCCGTCGTTCTCCGCGAGCCCCGGGGCCTTCTCCGCGAGCCCCGGCCCGCACCCGCCACCGCACCCCCGCCGCCAGTCCCCGCCGGGCACGCCTCCGGTGTAGCACTCAGGGTCGCCCGGGCACGCCTCGTTCCCGCTTCGTTCGCGTCCTGCCCACACTTCGCTCCCCCTATGTCACCGAATGAGACCTTTGCGCTCCTGCGTCATGGCTGCGCCCGGAGCCGCTCGCCCGGTAGGCTTTCCGTGTGATCTTCAAGCGCATCGGTAACGGGAGGCCGTATCCCGACCACGGCCGGGAAAGCACCCGGCAGTGGGCGGATGTCGCGCCGCGCCCGGTCCGCCTCGATCAGCTCGTGACGACGAAGGGTCAGCTCGACCTGGAGACGCTGCTCGCCGAGGACTCCACCTTCTACGGGGACCTGTTCGCGCACGTCGTGAAATGGCAGGGCGACCTCTATCTGGAGGACGGACTGCACCGCGCCGTGCGCGCCGCGCTCCAGCAGCGCCAGGTGCTGCACGCGCGCGTGCTGGAACTGGAGCTGGGAATGGGCTGACGGGGGCCGGGTCCCCGCACCCCCCGCCGTGGCCTCCGCTGAGCCTTTTGGGCCCATTCCCGCACTCCAACCGCCCAAACGGTTGATCATTTAGTAGGAAACGAACACGGCGCGCACTACGCTGCGCCCATGAGCATGCTCACTCCCCCCGGCATGGGCGGAAAGTACCGCATCACGGGTTCCAAATACCCCCGTATGCGCCGCCCCCGTCACCGCCGCAGGATCGTGCTCGCGGCCGTCGCCGCCGTCGTCGCCCTCGGCCTGGCCGGCTGGGGAACACTCCAGCTCATCGACGTCTTCTCCGGCGGCAGCACGAAGAGCACGGCCGCCGGCGGCCGGGACACGCCCCGCTGCACACCGTCCCCCACCCCCACCACACCCGTCAGGGCCCTCCCCAGGCCCGGCCAGATCACGGTCAACGTCTACAACGCGACCCCGCGGGAGGGACTCGCCAAAACCACCGCCGACGAGCTGAGAAAACGCGGCTTCGTCATCGGGAAGGTGGGCAACGCCCCCGAGACGTACGACCAGAAGGTTCCGGGCGCCGGGATACTGCTCGGGGCGACGACCGCCACGGACAGCACCCTCACCGTCCTCGGGACCCAGCTCAAGGGCGCCACGTCCAAGGCCGACACCCGTACGACGAAGGACGTCGACCTGATCATCGGCACGGCCTTCAAGGCGCTCGACGTACAGAAGGACGCGGACCAGGCGCTGGCCACACTGAGCACCCCGGTGAAGCCCTCCTGCTGACGGAGCGGGCCGGGCCTCCCACGGAAGACCCGGCCCCCTTACCGTCCAAAAACAGCCCTACTAGTCGACGGTGCCGTACATCCGGTCGCCCGCGTCGCCCAGACCGGGCACGATGTAGCCGTTCTCGTTGAGCCGCTCGTCGACCGCCGCCGTCACGACCGTCACCGGCGTGCCCGCCAGCTCGCGCTCCATCACCTCGACGCCCTCGGGCGCCGCGAGCAGCACCACGGCGGTCACGTCGTCCGCGCCGCGCTTGATCAGCTCCCGGATCGCCGCGACGAGCGTGCCGCCGGTCGCGAGCATCGGGTCCAGTACGTACACCTGCCGGCCGGAGAGGTCCTCGGGCATCCGGGTCGCGTACGTGGACGCCTGGAGCGTCTCCTCGTCGCGGATCATGCCGAGGAAGCCCACCTCGGCGGTCGGGAGCAGCCGCACCATGCCGTCGAGCATGCCGAGACCGGCCCGGAGGATCGGGACGACCAGGGGCCGCGGATGGGAGAGCTTCACCCCCGTCGTGCCCGTCACGGGGGTCTCGATGTCGACCTGTTCGGTCCGTACGTCCCGGGTGGCCTCGTACGCGAGCAGGGTGACCAGCTCGTCGGCGAGCCGCCGGAAGGTCGGGGAGTCGGTGCGCCGGTCGCGCAGGGTGGTGAGTTTGTGCGCGACCAGCGGGTGGTCGACGACGTGAATCCGCATGGCGTCCACAGTAACCGGGGGCCAATGCCTCACGCGCTGCCAGGATAGGTCTGGAATGCCGGGAACGGGCTGGCATCAACCCCCATGGGCGAGGGAAGGTAGAAGGGCCAAGGACACAGCCTTGAGGTGGTGAGGCGTCGATGAGTCGCGAGTCACCCCCGGATCCGGGGCCGGAGCCGGAGCCGGACACCACGGGGGACGGCGAGAGCGAGACCGAGGCGGCGCGCCGCCGGCGCCGCGCGCAGTTCCTGCGGGAGCTGAACGAGGCAAAGGCGCTGCGCGAGCGCGTGAAGCCCCGGCAGGCACGGGCGGCACGGATGCGCCAGCAGATGCGGATGCGTACGTTCCGCTGGTAGCCACGCTCGACCCGCCGGCGCCACACCCGCACCGCCGGGAGCCACGCCCGGCCACGGGACCGGATCCCGAACCCCCCCGGACCGCCCACCGGACCGCTCTCCGGACCACCCGCGGGCCCGGAGGAAGGCATCCCGCGCCCAGGTCCGAACAGGGGCCTAATAAAATGGCGCCACGACGCAACGGCGGAAGACCTCTCGCGAAGCGCCGGTTTCTGCCACGATTCCGAGTAGGCGGCGCCGAGCAGCGCACCGCCGGACCGTCACACCTCTGACCAGTGGGAGAGTCACGGTGTACTTCGCCGCACTGCTCGCGCGCACCGAAGACGGGTGGGAAGCGAGCGATACAGAGCTCGACGATGTGGAGACCTTGTCGGACCTCACCGACCTGGCCCGCGAAGCCTCGGTGGACGAGGACACGGTGCTCGTCTTCATCGAGCAGGAGGACGCCTGGTTCGGCATCCTCCGCGTGGACGGCGAGGAAGATCCTCGTATCTACGTCTCCGACGCGGCCGCGGCCGCACGCTCCTCTTACGGGGAGATCCTCATTGATGAACTGCTCGGCGGGGACGAGGACGACCCGGCCGACGACCTCGACGCGCTGGACCTCGACGGCACGGAGGACGGCGAACCGGACGACGAGTACGAAGGAACCGATACCGACACTGACACCGACACCGACACCCCCGCCAAGGCCGCGGAAACCGTGCCCACGGGCGCCGTCGGCGACCGGGAGATCCTGTCCGACCTGGGCCTCTCCGAGGCCGATCTGCTGGCGCTGGAGACCGACGCGATGGCCGAGATCGCGGAGGCCCTGGGCGCGGCGGAAGTACTGGAGACCGTGCGCTAGATGGACGAGCCCGACCCGGTACGCGCACCGTGGCCGGCCCCCATGCGCCTCGCCCTGGACGAGGCCGTACGGGCCGGCGGGTCCGGTGACGTACCGGTCGGCGCCGTCGTGCTGTCCCCGGACGGCACGACACTGGCCACGGCCCACAACGAACGCGAGGCGACGGGCGACCCGACGGCCCACGCGGAGATCCTGGCGATCCGCAGGGCGGCCGAGAAGCTCGGCGCGTGGCGCCTCACGGGCTGCACCCTGGTGGTGACCCTGGAACCGTGCACGATGTGCGCGGGCGCGATCGTCCAGTCCCGGCTGGACCGGGTGGTGTTCGGCGCACTCGACGAAAAGGCGGGCGCGGCGGGCTCCCTCTGGGACGTCGTACGCGACCGCCGCCTGAACCACCGCCCGGAAGTGATCCACGGCGTCCTCGCCGAGGAGTGCTCCACCCTCCTGACCACCTTCTTCCGATCCCGCTGACCCCCGACCACCTATCGATTTCAAACCACGGCCCACCTTGGGCTAAGCTCTCTCTCGGTAGCGTGTCCGAGCGGCCGAAGGAGCTCGCCTCGAAAGCGAGTGTGGCGCAAGTCACCGAGGGTTCAAATCCCTCCGCTACCGCTCTCACACCCTCCTGACCTGCGGAATCGCGGTCAGGAGGGTGTTTTGCGTGCGGAACGTGCCGCACGGCCGTGCGGCACGGGGGCCGACAGGAGCACAACCGGCCCGCGCGCCAAGCGCGTTACGCCTTCCCACGGAGGGATCTGCCACCCGCGGCCCCTCCGAAGCGATGCCCCACGGCCGGCCCCGTCACCCGATCAAGTCCGCCATCACGATGGGCCCACTCAGATGCGGCTGCGCCGCCCGCGAGGAACCTGGCTGGACAGAAGTCCTACTCTTGGTGGGATAACGCGGGTATGGCTATCGAGTACGCACCTCCGGACGAGACCACCGTCAAGAAGTCCGTCACTATCCCCAGGTCGCTTGCCCGCGAGGTCGAAGCCCGCACAGGCGCCCGGGGTTTCTCCCGCTTCGTCTCCGACGCCGTCGAACACGCCCTCGCCCTGACCAAAACCAGGGAGATCGCCGAGGCCTACGAGGACGAGCACGGCTCCTTCACTCCCGAGGAGATCGAGGAGGCCCGTCGGACATGGCACGGCGAGTAGCCCCAGCGTTCCCCCGCGCCCTCCTCATCCTTGACGCACAGCCGCTGTCCCTCCTGGCCGACCAGGACAGAAGAATGATCTTGATGCTCAAGGTCGCCGAAGCCGAGGGGTACGCGGCCGCGATCTCCACGGTCAGCATCGCCGAAGTCCGCCGCACCGGACAGGCCGCGAACCACCTGCGCTGGCTCCGCTCCCGACTCACCGTCATCCCCGCGACCGAGATCATCGCCGACCGCGCGGCGAAACTGCTGGAGGACGCCGGCCTGGACGGTCACGAGAACGTCGTGGACGCGCTCGTGGTCGCCACAGCGGCTTGCTCCGGCGGGCCGATGAAGGTCGCTTCCACCGAGGGTTCCCACATTCCGAAGCTCTGCCATGCGGCATCCGCGGGCCGCAGCAGCCCCGTGGAATGGGTCCGAGTCTGACCACGGCCGGCCTTGCCCGCGCCTTGAAGGGGCGCGACCTGTCGCGCACTCCGAAGCCACCCTCGCCTGGGCTGACTCCGCCTACGTCGAGGGCGACCTCATCAACTGGTCCCACACGTTCCTGGACCTGACCTTGCAGACCGTCAGAGTGCGAAGGCAGAGAGGGGGTTCGCGGTGCTACCGAAACGCTGAATCACGAGTGCGCCATCGGGCGGATCACGAGAGCGCGCAGGAATGTTCGCGTCGCCTGGAGCACGATCACGCTGATGAGCAGGCGCCTGACCAACCCACCAGCACACGGCCCGGGTACCGGCCCGAAACCGGTCCAGGCGTCGCCCCGGCCGGTGCGCATCCGGACCGGCGGCGGAATCCGCCTTGTACAGGCACCCTTGCACTGCCCCCTTGCTCGTCAGAGTCCTGCAGAGCCGGGGTGTCACCTGGCCGATGTGGTTTCAGGGCTGGTGGTGAGGGGCGCGGGGGTAGAGGGGAGGTCACCGGTGTTGACCCAAGCCGCGCGGCCAGTTGGCTGAAACGACCAACGCCTACGAAATTTCTTGGACGACACGTATTGCGGACGCACTGCTCGCGCGGAAGTCGAACGGCGGCCGGATTCAGTCCCGGTGGACGGGGACTACGGTCACCTGGTCTGCGGCCAGGATCGCTCGCAGCAGGCCCGGAAACCGGGTTTCCAAGTCGTCTGCGCGCATCTGGTTGAGGATCTTGTTGCCGCGGTAGTGCTGCGTGATGACGCCCGCCTCGCGGAGCACCCGGAAGTGATGGGTCGACGTCGATTTGGTGACCGGCAGGTCGAACGCACCACAGGCTTGTGCCTCGTCCCCTTCGGAAAGCTGACGCACGATGCGTCGGCGCAAGGGGTCGGCGAGCGCGGCGAGGACAGTGTCGAGCAGGACCGCTTCCGTCGCGGGGTGGGGCAGCGTTCGCATGAGTTCAACTCTACTCAGCATACTCGTGGTACGGTCATCGTCGTACTACGAAGTGCGTCGTACAACTTTGTCCTCTCGGGCGCTCGCAGCCCTTGCGACCAGGGGACAAGTGTCGCCCCGTGCCGATTCCGGGGCTTCGAGTACGTCACTTGACAGCTGCCGGAAGCAATCCGGCCGAACGCGGAAGAATCCCCAAATGAACATCGCCGTCGTCTTATTCCCTCGCCTCACCGCCCTGGACGCAATCGGGCCCTACGAAACGTTGCAGCGACTGCCTGACACCACCGTGACCTTCGTGGGTCATCGGCGCGGAGAGGTCCGGACCGAAAACGGATACCTCGGCCTGACCATCGACAAGACCTTCGACGAGGTCGTCGCGCCGGATGTGGTCATCGTGCCCGGTGGAATCGGCGTTCTCGATCTGCTGGAGGACAAGGTCCTGCTCGACTGGCTGCGGTCCGTCCACGCCACCAGCCGCTTCACCACCTCGGTCTGCACCGGATCCCTGCTCCTGGCGGCCGCGGGACTCCTGCCCGGTCTCGAAGCGACCACGCACTGGGCCTTCATGGCCAAACTGACCGAACTCGGCGCCGTTCCGACCTCCACCCGAGTGGTCGAGCACCCGGAGCACCGGACCATCATGGCAGCCGGCGTCTCCTCCGGGATCGACATGGCTCTGCGCCTGGCAGAGCTGCTCACCGACCAGGTGACAGCGCAGGCCATGCAGCTGATGGTGGAGTACGACCCGCAGCCGCCCTTCGACGCGGGCAGCGTGGAGAAGGCCGGCCCCCTGGTCACGGCCCGAGCCAAGGAACTGTTCCTGGAAAAGGACTGAGTACGCGGTGCGCGGGCGACCCCGGCGATCTCGCCCGCGCACCAGCCACTGCCCGGCCTAGCTGGAAGGACTCGGTGCTGATGCGTGAGAGCCGGACACGTAGTAGCGCAAGCTCTTGGCCACTTAGCCCTGGTACGTGAGTGTCGGGGAGAGATCCGAGGAGTTGAAGGCAGTCATAGCAGGCCGACCACTCAGCCTCTGGTAGCGCTTCGGACATCAACCATCTCCTGGCAGCGACCCAGCAGCACAAGCCGAGAGATGTAACTCTCCGTAGATCAAGGTGTTCGTTCCCCCGCCGCCGATCAACTGCGATGTCCCCGCCATCGAGCACAGTTCTCGTTCAACTGCCGGAGCCGCTCTGCACACCGTGAGGCACGTGCCTCACGGGAACCACCAGAGGCCGATCGAGCCGGATCCAGCAGGATCCAGCAGGATAGAAACAAGGTGGCATGTCCCACTCTCAGGAAAAACCGCAGGTGAGACGCATCACGTAAGCGGGTTCAAATCCCTCCGCCACCGCTCTCACACCCTCCCGACCTGCAGAAATGCGGTCAGGGGGGTGTTTTGCGTGCGGAACGTGCCGCACGGCCGTGCGGCACGGGGGTCGACAGGGGCACAACTGGCCCGCGCACCGGCCGCGTTGCTGCCCCTCACAGAGGGATCCCCCCTGCGATCCCTCCGGGATGATGGCTCGTACGGTCACGCACCGGGATCCGTGGACTGCGGATCTTGGCTGGTTTCAGGGAAGCAGGCCGCACCCTGTCACACGCTTCCCCCCAGCACTGCCGCGGCCGCGCGTATCTCCTGGTGCGCGCCCGAGTTGACGGTCGGATGTCCAGCCAGGCCGCTGGAACAGGCGGCTGAATGTTCCCCCACACGACTGAAAACAGAACGGACAACTCCTCCTTTATGCCACTCCAGGCTTACCGACTCGATCATCAAGCCGGAGACTCAGCGCAGGCAATCGCGTACTCACAGTGATAGCCACTGGTGCGAATCGGTAAGGAGACCTTGTGTTCTCATCATGGGCCAAGAGCTTGATCAAGCAGGCGGCACGCGAAGCGGCCAAAAATGGAGCGCTCAAGCGCGCGGCAGAGAAGCGACTGAAGGAACTCGCCGCCGAGGCTGCGAAGAAGGAGAAGGTGTGATGACGAACGCCGCTGAAGAGATCAGTGCGGAGGAGTTCGGGGACTTCCTGGTCCTCCTCGCGGACAGGGGACTCGCCGACGAGGTCGGTTCCTGGGTGAGCGACCAGGTGGGGAACCGGTCCATCACCGGCGAGCAACTGCTCTCCGTGCTGGACGCCGACGAGGTGGCGGCCGCCGCTGCGGAGGCCGGTGTGTCGGTGCAGGAGTACGCCGACGGACTCGCGGAACAGCTTCCGCATGTCGTGGACAAGGCGACCCCGCAAGGAGAACTGCCGGACGACGAGGAATTCCGGCACCTCCAGAACGCCTGAGCGGACCACTTCAGACGCCGGGGCCTGGCACTGCGATGCTGCCCCCACCCGCCGCCGGCCGGGGCCCGGCAAGGCGCTCTCGCCGCGCGACCGTGCTCGGACGCCGGGCCGGCCCGGCTGCCGTACGGGCAGGCCCGCGCGCTGCTGGACCAGCACACCGCCGCCGGCGGTGTGCTGGGTACCGGCTGGGACCTGCACGAGTGCCCGCACTCCGGCCTGCGTGTTCAGCTCAATGTCGGCGAACGGCAGCTCCCGCGAGCCGGGGATCGGCGCCGATGTCCTCGCCGCGCGGTGAACTTCTCCTTCACCTCGATCGAGCTGGACCGCCCCGACCCGTTCGGCCCCACCGTCGTGGACCCGGAGTCCGGGACCTGTTACGACATGGCACCGGGAGAGTTCTCCACCGCGAGCAACGACACGGACGCCGTCGCGCACACCTTCCCCGCCGCCGGGTGCCGGGCACGGGCATCCGCGAAGCGGCCCGGCAGGGTGTGCGGACCTGGTAAAGGCGTCCGGGGCCGATGGCGCCGGTCAATCGGCGGGGACGACGTAGTCGCCGGGCGAAGCCTCGCCGGGCAGGTCGTGTGCGGTGACGGCTGAAGAGTTTCCTCGATCAGCGGCCCGGCCGCGGCTCCGACGCCTCCCTCGGCGGTTTCCCGCCCCCGGTCTCAAGGGGCGATCTTGTACGGGCGAACAGACAATGAGCGCGAGGAATCTGTCACGGCTGTGGCGGGATGGGTGGTTCCGCGGTCCGGAGGTCGTGGGAAGTGGGACACATGCGGCCATGACGGTCGAAGAACAGACTTCGGACGTCGGTGAAGGCCTCCCCGCCGGGGCTTGAGCCGCCACCCCGGGCCGGGGAAGCGCACCGATCCCGCAGTGCCTGCAACTGTCCCGCCGCTCGGCTCGCAAGACGAACCGGTGTCCATCCGGAACATGGTGGCGCGGCTGAAGGCCGTCTGTCCCTCGGCCGACGCGGTCACCGTCGACCGCAGAGCGGCCCCCGAGACCCGCCGCGCTCACCCCGGACCAGAGAAGGACTGATCGTGATGTCGGACAAGAGAGCCGAACGCATCGCGGATTTCATCGCGCCCCTACGGGTGAAACCGGGGTCGAAGGTGCGCCTTGACCGGGACTTCGATCCTCGCTACAAGGCAGGTCTGAAGAAGCGGGAGGGGATCGAGCTGCTGCGGACCGGGGTGTCTCTGCTGGCCGAGTACCAGGAGCGGCTGGCCGCCCAGGACACCTACGGCGTACTCCTGTGCCTCCAGGCACTCGACGCCGGTGGCAAGGACGGGACGATCCGCCATGTGATGAGCGGCGTCAATCCCCAGGGCGTACGGGTCAGCAGCTTCAAGGTGCCCTCCGCCGAGGAACTCGACCACGACTACCTGTGGCGTTACGCCCAGCGCCTGCCCACGCGCGGCGAAATCGTCATCTTCAACCGCTCGCACTACGAGGAGGTCCTCGTCGTACGCGTCCACCCCGAGAACCTGGTCCGTCAGAAGCTGCCGGACGGCACGCGCGGGCCGGACATATGGCAGCGGCGCTACCGGGAGATCAACCACTGGGAGCGCTATCTCACGGACAACGGGTTCAAGGTGGTGAAGGTCTTCCTGAACCTGTCCAAGGAGGAGCAGCGCACCCGCTTCCTGAAGCGGATCGACCGGCCGGAGAAGAACTGGAAGTTCTCCGCGGCCGACGTCCGGGAGCGGCGCCACTGGGACGACTACCAGCGCGCGTTCTCCGAGATGCTGTCGGCCACGAGTACGAAGTGGGCGCCGTGGTACGTCGTGCCGGCGGACCGGAAGTGGTTCGGGCGGATCTGCTCGGCGGCGATCCTCGCGCACACCCTGATGGACATCGACCCTCAATACCCCGACGTGGGGAAGGCGGCACGGAAGGACCTGCTCGTCACCAAACGGGACCTGGAGCGGGAGGCCCCCGCCGGGGCATCGGCCGATCCGTACGCCGACCGGCATCCGTCGGCCAGGAAGAAGCACGGCTGAGACCCGTCGAACCCAGCGCGCGATCGGCCCGGACGCATCCGCGGCCACGGATCGGAGGCAGAGCGATGACGGTGCGTTCGAATTCCGTGGGGGAACAGCCTCGGGCTTCGGAGGACGACTGGTACACGCGCACTCCCGAGGAGGTCGTAGCGGCTTTCGGCGTAGATCCGGCGTTCGGGCTCTCCGCGGCACGGGCCGCGCAACTTCTGGACGCGCACGGCCCGAATTCACTTCCCGAGGAGAAGCGGCCTGCGGCCTGGCGCCGGTTCCTCGCGCAGTACCGCAGTTACATGCAGATCGTCCTCGTGGCCGCGGCGGTCGTCTCACTGCTCATCCAGGAGTGGACCACAGCAGTCCTCCTGATCGTCCTGACCCTGCTGAACGCGGTCGTGGGCCTGCGCCAGGAGGGCAAGGCCGAGAGCGCGATGAACGCACTGCAGTCGATGATGGAGGCGACGGCGCGGGTGCGCAGGGACGGCACGGAGGCCGAGATCCCCGCCGAGCAGCTCGTCGTCGGCGACATCGTGCTCATCGCCGCCGGTGACCAGGTGGCGGCGGACGGACGCATCATCGAGGCCAGTGCCCTGCAGATCGACGAGTCGGCACTCACCGGCGAGAGCGTTCCCGCCGCGAAGGACGCCGACACGCTGGCGGGCCCCCTACCGGCGCCCGGCGACCGGACGAACATGGCGTTCATGAACACCCCGGTCACCCACGGCAGCGGCGTACTCGTCATCACCGCGACCGGCGCCGCAACCGAGGTCGGCAAGATCTCCGGAATGCTGTCGGCCACCGGGAAAGAGGTTCCGCCACTCACCAGGGAGCTCGACAGCCTGACACTGTGGATCACCGGAGCGGCGGCCCTGACCATGGTCGTGATGTTCGCGCTGGGACGGCACCGGGACCAGGCTTGGGACGTCCTGTTCGTCAGCGCGGTCTCGCTGGCCATCGCCGCCATCCCCGAAGCCCTGCCGACCGTGACCCAGGCGATCCTGTCCGTCGGCAGCCTCAACCTGGCCAAACGGAACGCCATCGTCAAAGAACTGCCGTCCGTCGAGACCCTCGCGTTCACCTCGGCGATCAACTCGGACAAGACCGGCACCCTGACCATGAACCAGATGACCGCCGTCGAAGTCGTGAGTCCTACCGACCGGTACACCGTCTCGGGCACCGGCTACGGGCTCGACGGGAAGATCCACCATGCCGCGGGCTCCTCCGCGGGCATCGAGGACGCGATCCTCCCGTACGTGGTGGCCAGCGACGCGAAGCTGGTGGACGGCGAGGTGGTGGGCGATCCCACCGAGGGCGCGCTGCTGGTGCTCGCGCACAAGGCCGGGCTGGACATCGACGCCACCAGGGAGGACCTTCCCCGGCTCGCCACGCTGCCGTTCGACCCGGACTACAAGCTGATGGCCACCTTCAACCAAGCGGTCGACGCCTCTGGGCGGCACGTCGTCCGTTGCTTCGTCAAAGGCGCGGTCCCGGCGGTGGTGGCGCGGGCCGCCACCGCGCTCGCGGCGGGCGAGACCATCCCCTGGGACGCCGAACTGATCGCGCGCGCCGAGGCACAGACCCGGCGGATGGGCGGCGAGGGGCACCGGGTGATGGCCGCGGCCACCCGTGATCTGGACCCGGCCGGCTTCGATCCGGACGGCGACCTGCTCGCGTACATCACCGAGCTGTGCATGACCAGCCTCGTCGGCATGGTCGATCCGCCCCGCGAGGACGCCAAGGCAGCCGTGGCCGGCGCGCAGGCGGGGCACATCCGGGTCCGCATGGTGACCGGTGACGACGTCACCACCGGCGCGGCGATCGCCCGGCAGCTCGGCATCCCCGGCGAGGCGGTCCTCGGCGCCGACTTCGCCGCCATGAGCGAGGACGAGCAGCTCGCCCGCATCGACGGCATCGGTGTGGTGGGCCGCGTCGCGCCGGAGCACAAGGTGCTGCTCGCCAACACCCTCAAGAAGAAGGGCGAGGTCGTGGCGATGACCGGGGACGGCGTCAACGACGCGCCCGCCATCAAAGCCGCCGACATCGGTATCGCCATGGGCAGCGGCACGGACGTGGCGAAGAACGCCGGACGCATGATCCTCTCCGACGACCGCTTCGCCACCATCGTCTACGCCGTGGAGCAGGGCCGGCGGATCTACGACAACCTCACCAAGTACATCCGGTTCGTCCTGCTCCTGCTCGTCACCTTCGTCCTGACCTTCCTCGGGGCCACCGTCTTCAACATCGCCGCAGGTGAGCCGTTCACCCCGCCGCAGGTGCTGTGGATCCACTTCGTGGTCAACGCCTCCTTCGGCTTCGCGCTCGGCTTCGACCGGGAGAGCCCCGGACTCATGCGACGCAGGCCGCGTCCACGAGGGGAGTCCGTCCTCACCCGGCCCGTACTGGTCACGGTCGGAATCGGCGGACTGGCGATCACCGCCCTCCTGCTCGGACTGATCAAGCTCGGGCAGGCCCACTTCGACAGCGCCGGGACCGGTCAGTCCATCGCGTTCACCGCCTTCGCCCTCTGTCTGATCGTCGCCGCGTTCGAATGCCGCAGCGAGACGGACTCGGTGCTGACGACGTCCACCTTCGACAGCAGGCAGCTGAACTGGGTGGCACTGGCCCAGTTCGTACTCGCGGTCCTGGTGACCCAGATGGACGGTTTCCGCCGCATCCTCGGGACGACCGAGATCAACGCGCGGCAGTTCGGCTGGGCGCTGCTGGCCGCTCTCGCGCTCCTGCTCGTGTGGGAACTGGGAAAGTTCCTGGCCCGTCGCTCAAGAGGTACCTGATGGGTCTGCACTTATGGCTTGCCGGTAATCAACACATCGGTTTGATCTTGGTCTTATCGAGGTCGAGGAATCTGGCGATGCCTTCCGGCGTGCGGAAACAGGCTGTTGAGGCGACGGGCCTGGGCGGGTTCCCGCCTCCGAGAGAGGACCCGCCAGAGGCATGCGGGGCATAGGTGGCGGAAGCGTAAACCTTGACCTTCGGAAAGGCATGCACGGAGGTCCGTCGGTAAGTGGGTGAACAAGAAGCGCCCGGCCTGGCAGTCCGGTCAGACGTTACCCGGGCCGACGATGAGGAACCGTCGGCGGTTGCACTGCCTCACCTGCACCGCGTTCCACCACTGTGAGTGGCCGGCAGGTGGCCCCGGTTCCCGCTTCAAGATGCCGAACAGCGTCGCTGCCGTTTCACTGGTGGGGTGGATCCGTCAGCCACGGACTCACACATACCGGCCGGACTGAAGTCGGCACGGCCGGTAGCGAGAGCCGCCTCGGGGTCCGGCTGCTCCGGCGCCGCACCGGCGCTTCGGAGACCGGAAGCGTGGCTCCCCGTCCGAGGGAGAGGAAAACGGCATGAAACCCACTCACGTGCGTACCACCGGCATGGCGGCAGCCACGCTTGCCCTGCCCATGGCACTCGGCGTCCTGGCGCCGCACGCGTCCGCGGACACCCCCTCACCCAGCCCGTCCACGTCCATGTCGACGCCATTCGGGCCCGGATGCTCGTCGATGCCCCACAGTGGCACCGGTAGCGCCGCCGAGATGGCCAAGGTACCGCTCGCGACGGCGGCGGCGCAGAATCCCGAACTGTCCATGCTGGTGAGCGCGGTGAAGAAGGCCGGTCTGACCGACACGCTCAACAAGGCGAAGGACAGCACCCTGTTCGCCCCGACCAACGACGCCTTCAACAAACTGGGCAAGGCCAAGGTCGACGCGCTCCTCAACAACAAGACCGAGCTCAAGAAGGTGCTGACCTACCACGTGGTCGGCAAGAAGATCACCCCGAGTGAACTCCCCCACGGCAGCTTCACCACCCTGGAGGGCGGCAAACTCACCACCTCGGGCTCCGGCACCTCGTTCAAGGTCAACGACACCGCCGCGATCACCTGTGGGGACATCAGCACGGCCAACGGCAAGGTCTACGTCATCGACGGCGTACTGACCCCGCCCAGCTCATAACCCACGGCTCCTGGTCCGGCCGAACGGCCGCGACTCGCCCGGTGTTCGCCGCACCGGGCGAGTCGGCATCAGGGCAATCCTTGCGGTTGTTCGACAACGATGCCGAGTTGATGGCGGAGCTGCTGGGTGTGCCGGCGGAGGAGTTGGAGCGTGAGTCGAAGCCTGTTACCGCTGCTCGCGCCAGGGAGGTCATCGAGACGCCGCGGGCCGTGCCGAGCGCGCGTCGGGCTCGCGTTCCCCGGACGGAGCCGTCGACCTCTCCGTCGCCGTCGGATGCTGTTCAGGCCCCGGCTTCCACGCCGGATGACGGCCGGGTTGCTCGCCCGCGCGACCCGCGCAGTCGGAGGCGGGACCTGCTCACCGGAACGGGGGCGAAGGGACAACGGGCACCTCGACAGCTTCGTCGGTCGGCGGAACTACCCGAGCGTGCCCGTTGATCACGCAGCCGCACCGGGAAATTCCAAGATCCCCGCATCCAGCGGCGCACTCGGGTCGTCTCCTACAGCTTGACGATCTATAGAAGCTTCAGAGTCAAGTCAGGAAGAAGAATGGCCGTAGGTGGTCTCACGTTGCCGGCGATCCTCGGCGATCCATTGGGCCAAGGACGCCAAGGTGGTTTCGACGCTGCCTTCCATGTAGCGGCGTAGGGCGTCCAAGTCCGCGCGGGTCGTGCCCAGGACCGGGTCGAGGCGCAGGAGCTGCCAGGACTGCTGGACGATGGTGCCGCGACCCTGGGGATGGAAGGTCCAGTCCCATTGCACGATGCCGTTCTCGTGCCCGCCCACAACGAAGCCGAATGCGGTTGCGGGGTCGGCTCGCACGACTTGGGAGCGGGTGGTCCACTCCCTTCCGTCCTTGCGGTTGCGGCCGCTGAACCAGGCGCCGACGCGGGGCCCGGCGCCGTGGTCGTAGGCGACGTCGTTCGCGTTGAGGCTCCATCGGCTGATCGCCGACACGTCGCTGACCAACTCGTAGACGCGGGCGGGTGCGGCGTCGACCCATGCCCTTCTGGTGAAGGCGTAGTCGGCTGCGTCCAGAGTCTCGATGGGGTCGTGTTCGCTGATCGTGGCGCTCAAAGCGTGCTCCTGGGTGTACGTGGGATGTCGGATCGGCAGTACCCACTTCACCGGTGGTGTCGCCGGGTAGCCACACCCGCCGGTTCCTATCCACAGCTGGGGCAGGCAAGGCGTTTTGAACGGGTCGATACTCGGAGCCATGAACGGACAAGCACAGCTCGGAGACTTCCTGAGGACGCGGCGTTCCCAGCTGCGTCCCGCGGACGTCGGAGTGCCCACCTACGGCGAGCGCCGGCGCGTGCCGGGTCTGCGGCGTGAGGAGCTGGCGCAGCTGGCGGGTGTGAGTGTCTCCTACTACACGCGGCTGGAGCAGGGTCAGTCCCGGAGCGCCTCGCCCGAGGTACTGGACGCGATCGCCCGGGCCCTGCAGCTGGACGAGTCCGAGCTGCGGCACCTACACGGCCTGGCCGAGGCGGACCGTCATCGCCCTCGGAACCGGCGGCCCGTGCCGGAGCGCGTGACCGAGGCGGCACGTCAGTTGCTGGACGTCCTGGGGGACGTTCCCGCCGTCGTGCTCGGCCGGCGCAGTGACGTGCTGGCGTGGAACCGCCTGGGCCACGCACTGTTCGCCGGGCACCTGGACCCCGACACCCCGGAGAGCGTGGGTGAGCGTCCCAACATGGCCCGACTGGTGTTCCTCGACCACCACACCCGCGAGCTGTACGCGGACTGGCCCAGTAAGGCCAGGGCGGTAGTGGGGAATCTGCGGCTCGTGGCGGGCCAGCACCCGCAGGATGGTGCGCTGCACGCGCTGGTGGGTGAACTGGGTTCGAAAAGCACTGAGTTCGCGTCGATGTGGGCCGACCACCGGATCAAGCCATGCACTGTCGCGGCTTATGAGATGCGGCACCCACTGGTCGGAACTCTCACTGTCGTCCAGCAGACCCTGAGCCACGGGCCCGGCCCCGTTGTCGTCGTCGCCACCACGGAGGCGGACTCACCCTCACGTGCCGCACTGACCCTGCTCACCCAGGCCACCCTACCGTCCACCACCCGGCCTGTGACGCAGGAACCCCGCCGGGCGGACCCGGCGCTGCCGGGATCTCGACTGCTCGCCGACTGACACCCGCACAACCCGCCCGACACCGCGCACCCGCGCATATCGGGGCGCATCCGGACGCCCGGCACGGCCCACAAGCCGCTGCCGAGCAGCCACATGATTGCCAGCCCGGCCCCCCTCTCTCTCACCCGGCCACACATTGCGTCGGCGTGCCGCTGCCGCATGCCCGAAACCAGTGAAGGAACCATGTCCGGCAAGAAGAAGCTCCTCACTCTCTCGGCGGCGTCAGCCGTCCTGGTCGCGGCCATCGCCGCAGCGCTCGGCCCGGCCCCGGCCTCGGCCTCGACCGTTGCCGCGCCACTGAACGGCCCACGGGTGTCCGTGCACTTCGACCTGGCCAAGGGACAGACACCGGAGAACATAGCCCTGGCACCGGGTGGCGACGCGTATGTCACCTTCGCGGCGGGCCGCCAGGTCGCCAAGGTCTCCCGCGACGGCACCACCCGGATCCTGGCGACCCTGCCCAAGCCCGCCGACGGCGGCATCCACACCCCGGTGCTGGGCTTCCCGCTGACGGTGGGCATCGTACGCGCCCACGACGGCACCCTGTACTTCCTGTACGCGACAGGTACCCCCGACCTGACCGGCGTGTGGCGCCTGCGCCCCGGCGGCAAGCCGCAGCGGATCGCCGCGCTCCCC
The DNA here is from genome assembly GCF_042752355.1 of Streptomyces sp. NPDC059255. Lineage (NCBI taxonomy): Bacteria > Bacillati > Actinomycetota > Actinomycetes > Kitasatosporales > Streptomycetaceae > Streptomyces > Streptomyces sp. NPDC059255. Next base: position 192,413 of record NZ_JBHYZP010000003.1, on the reverse strand, counting down.
GCAAACGGCCTGCCCAACGGCCTGGCCCTGGACGCACGTACCCGCATGCTCTACATCACCGACTCCGTACTCGGCACCATCTGGAGGGTGCGCACCACGGGCGGCACCCCCACCGCCTGGTCCAGCGCCCCCGAGCTGGCCTCCACCGGCTTCCTCGGCGCCAACGGCCTGAAGATCCACAAGGGTGCGGTCTGGGCCACCAACCTCGACAAGGGCACGATCCTGCGTATCCCCATCCGCCCGGACGGTTACGCCGGCCGGGTCCGGACCGAGGCCAGCGGCCTGCAGGGCATCGACGACTTCGCCTTCACCGGCCGCGGCGACCAGCTGCTGGCCACCCTCAACGGCACGAGCCAGGTCGCGCTCGTCCAGCCCGACGGCAGGCACTCCATCGTGCTGACCTCGGCCGACGGCCTGCAGAACCCCACATCCATTGCTGTGCGTGGAGACACCGTCCACGTGACGAGTGCCGCCTACCTCACCGCCAAGGATCCCAACCTGCTCCGCGTCCGCCTGAAGCGCTGAGCGCCGCGGGCACCGACCCGACGGGGAGCGCACCGGCTCGTCCCGGACGACGTGTCCTTGTCGACGGTCCTGTCATGCCACCCCGATCCCCCTCAGAACCCTCACAGTACGGAGACACACCATGCAGTACACGAACGAGATCACCCTGGGCGATGTCACCATCACCCGGATCGAGGAGATGCACGGGCCGGTCATGCCCACGGACCAGTTCTTCCCTGACATGCCCGAGCAGGCGTGGAAGGACCACCGGGATACCCTAGTGCCCGACCACCTGGGGGCCGACGACGCCATGGTCCACGTCGCCATGCAGACCTGGCTGCTGCGCAGTGGTGGCCGGACGATCCTGGTCGACACCGGTGTCGGCAACGACAAGCCTCGTCCGGCCGTCGACGGGTGGGACCACCTGAATCTCGACTACCTCGGCGATCTCGCCCGCGCGGGGGTACGTCCCGAGGACGTCGACCTGGTGGTCAACACCCACCTCCACGTCGACCACGTCGGGTGGAACACCCGCTTGATCGACGGCACCTGGGTATCCACGTTTCCGAACGCCACCTACCTGATGCCCAAGGCCGACTTCGAGTTCTGGAACCCGGCGAACAACCCGAACATCACCGGCGGGGTCAACGAGAACGTCTTCGAGGACAGCGTCGCCCCCGTCCACGCCGCAGGCCAGGTCCAGCTGTGGGAGGGAAGCCACACCATCGACGCCCACCTGCGCCTGGTGGCAGCCCCCGGCCACACTCCCGGCTCAAGTGTCGTCGAACTGGCCTCGGGCAGCGACAGGGCCCTGTTCGCCGGCGACCTGATACACACTCCCCTGCAGGTCACCCACCCGGATCACAACAGCTGCTTCTGCCACGACCCGGCGCAGGCCCGGACAACCCGGCGCGAGCTGCTCGGCTGGGCCGCCGACGCCAACGCACTTGTCCTGCCTGCCCACTTCAGCGGCCACAGCGCTCTCGAAGTCGAGCACAAGGGCAACGGTTTCGCGATCAAGAACTGGGCACCGATCAGCCGGTACTGACCCATCGGATTCAGCGCCGCCGCCCCGGCCACCCGAGGCGGCGGCGCCGCCGTAGCAGCCAGCGAAGGGACACCAGATGACGTCCACCCACTGCACCACCGTCACCACCACCCACGGCCCGATCCGCGGCCGCCGGGACAAACACGGCGTGGTCTTCCTCAACGTGCCCTACGCCGCGCCACCCGTCGGACGCACGCGTTTCACCGCGCCGAGCCCGCACTCCGGTTGGACCGAGATCCGTGACACGACACGGCCAGGGCCGACCGCACCCCAACCCGCCCGGAACTCCTTCGGCGTCCTTGACATGTCGCCCTACTTCGGTCCGGGCTGGCAGCGCGGCGAGGACTACCTCACCGTGAACATCTGGGCCCCGCAGCCGGAGGGACCGACCCGGCCGGTCATGGTCTTCGTGCACGGCGGAGGCTTCGTGGCCGGCTCCAACCGCGCACCGCTCTATGACGGAACGGCCTTCGCCCGCGACGGCGTGGTCCTGATCACCGTCAACTACCGTCTCGGCATCCCCGGCTTCCTCCACCTCTCGGACGCACCTGACAACCGCGGCATGCTCGACGTCCTCGCCGCCCTGCGCTGGATCCACGACAACATCGCCCACTTCGGCGGCGACCCCGGCAACCTCACCCTCTTCGGCCAGTCCGCCGGCGCCATCATCGTCGGCGGCATCCTCGCCGAACCCGCCTCCTCCGGCCTCGTCCGACGGGCGATCATCCAAAGCGGCAGCGGCACCGCCGCGTTCACACCGGAACAAGCGGGCATCGTCACCGCCGCGGTCGGACGCGAGTTGGAGATCGAGCCCACAGCCGAAACCCTGGCGGACGTCCCGGACGCGGACCTCGTCGACATCCTGCCCCACCTGGCCGGACTTGACCTGCGCACTCCCACCCACCACCACCCCCTCGCAGGCATCACCTCCTTCAGCCTCGTCAGCGAGCAACAGCCCGCCACGACGCTGGCCACCCGTGGATCCGGCATCGACCTGCTGATCGGCTCCAACCTCGACGAGGGAAGCCTCTACCTCGCCCCGCTCGGCGTCCTGGCAGGCAGCATCGAAGCCGATCTCCTGGACACCGCGGCACGGTTCCACTTCCGTCCCGCCGACGCCGTGCGTGATTATCAGACACAGCACCCGACCGCCACTACCGCCGAGCTGCGCACGCTCATCCTCGGCGACGGACTCTTCGGGGCGGGCACCCGGCGGATGGCCGCCGCGCACGCGAGTGCCGCGTCCGGGCGGACGTACTGCTACGAGTTCGGCTGGCGCTCCAACTCGATCGACGGACAACTCGGCGCCAGCCACGTGATGGAGCTGCCGTTCGTCTTCGACCGCCTGTCCCTGCGCTCGCTGCACGGCCCACGAAGGCTCCTCGGCAGCACCGAGCCGCCCGCCGAACTCGCCAGCAGGATCCACAGGTCATGGGTCAGCTTCGCTGAGACCGGCAGCCCCGGCTGGCCCAGCCGCCACCCAGCGGGAGGACACGTCGAGCGCCTCGACTCAGACTGACACGCGAGCATCGACGGGGTCGAGGTGCAGATCCCTGAACCGCTGCGGGAAAATTCGCCGGTTGGCGACCTTCAGCCATGCCTGCAACTGGGTGTTGAAGTTGTCGTGGAGGACTGGGCAGAGATCCGCCGGCTGCACCGGGGCGAGCGGCCTCGGGTCGCGGATCCGGTCTTTGAGGATGGTCATCCCCCTGTCCCAGCGGGCCTCCTCCGCCTCGCGCGTCTACTGGGCCATGACCCAGGTCATGGCCCGACGGCTCACCGACACGACCACGCTCACCTGGCGTGATCCCCAGGCGACCGACCCGGCCAGAGATCAGGGACTGCCCGAGCACCTGGACTACCCGCGCATCCTCCATCGCCTCACGGACCACCCACTCAGCGCTACGGCCGCGTCGCCTTCACGCCTGGCATGTTCGCCGTCGATTGCGCTTGCGGCTGATCTTGGCGAGCCCGGTCCACGGCCCGAGGCCATCCACCGCAGGTCGTGGGAGATCTTCGCCAGTGGGCCGGCGATGGTCCGCAGCTGTCCGCTGGTCTCATCGACGCCGCCCTTCCGGTTGGCACCGGACTACATCGAAACATGTGACCCGAGTCACAGCGTGGCCGTGCAGCAAATGAGGCGGTGTTCACGTCGAGGAGGGATGACAAGGAGGGAGGGGCGTATGGAGACGAACTTTGAGGCTTTCGTCGCCGCGAGGTCGACCCCGCTGTTCCGGGGCGCCTTTGTCCTGACGGGTAACCGTGAGGCGGCGGAGGACCTGGTCCAGGAGACCCTGGAGCGGGCCTGCCGCAAATGGCACACCATCGCAGGGAAGGACTCTCCGGACCTCTACGTGCGGTGGATCATGGTGAACCTGGCCAACGATCGCTGGCGCAGGTTCCGCCGTCTGGTCATGACCTCCGATCCGAAAAGCGGTGACAAAGCCGCCTCGGGAGACGAGTTCGGGCAGGTGGACAACCGGGACCAGTTGGTGCGCGCCCTGCAACAACTGCCCATGCGGATGCGCACGGTTGTGGTGCTGCGGTACTTCCACGACCTCTCCGACGCCGAGATCGCAGCCGACATGGACATATCGCCCGGTACGGTGCGCTCCCAGCTCGCTCGCGGGATCGAGAAGCTCAGAGGCCAGATCCCCGTCCCCTCCACCCCTTCACCACGGCAGCACACGGAAGGAATCCGATGACCTCAACCGGCGACACACGACCTTCCGGCTGCACACCTTTCGAAGAGGAACTGATGAACGCCATGAACCGATTCGCGAACTCCACCGAAGCCCCCGACTTCGACGCGCCCCAGATCCTGCGCCGCACCCGGCGCAGGCGCACCATGGGCATCGCCGCCGTCACCGCCGCCCTCGTCGCGGCGGCCGGGGGCACGGCTCTGGCCACCTCGGTCGCCGGCGGCGGCAGCAGCTCGACCCCGGCGGCTACCAGCACGGCTACCAACCCGGCCACCGACACGGCCACCGACAGCGACGCCACCACCATGCTGTACCTCTTCCCTGACGGCCAGAGCGTCCCGATCGACTTCGCGGGCTGGAGCCTGGACGGGGCCAAGGCGTACGTGGAGAAGACGCAGACGAAGCTCGGCACCGTCAACAAGAAGGCCGTCAAGGGCTGCAAGCCGGGCTCGGTGCTCGGCGTGTCCCCACACGCCCCGAAGACCGTCAAGACGGGCGACACGGTCGACTTCACCGTCTGCGCCGGCTGACCAGGCCCTGAGCCGATAGGACGCCCGCCCCCGCGTCAATCAGGGGGCGCCCGTCACAGCATCGCACCGGACCGGGCCCCCGCACCGGTGCCGCCCGACGCCACCTGGTACGTGGGGCAGGAGTGCATCGCGTCGAAGATCTCCCCGATGCCCTTGGACAGCTTCGCGGCGCTGTCGCTGCAGAGTTCCTCGATCACCTCGGAACGGGAACTGCTGCTGTCGGCGTACGTGAAGGACGCTTTCGCTTTGCGGGGGAAGCTGAGGCCGCTGCCGGCGGCTGTGTCGCCGCCGAGCTTCTCCAGCGCCGGGCAGCCGATCACGGTGACGTCATCGTGCCGGGCAGCAGACTGCTTGCGGGTGCAGCCCTCGCCCAGGTGGTGACCACCATCAACGGCACGCTGAAATCGGGCAAGTCCTCATCCGTGGTGGCCCCGAGGCCCGCCGGCAGCTGACGCCGCAAGGAGGTGGTCCGGAGAGTCGTGCCGTCTGCCAGTTGGGCGCCGCACACCAGACACGACTTTCCGGACACGCCCCAGGACCTGCCTCCCACCGGCCACCGAGGCGTTCGTGAGGTACTACGGCATCTGGACCCACAAGTCCGTCAACTACCGGCTGGCCTGGGACCGCACGGGTGACCTGTCAGGCTTCACCAAGAACGTCAAGCCCGACCAGCTCACCAAGGTCAAGATCGTCGTCGGGACGCCCGCCAAGGGCAAGACCACGGACATCAGTGCCTCGCCGCTGATGCCCGGGGGCTTCTACAACCCCTTCGAGACCAAGGGCCGCCTGCCGCTGACCGGCACCGACTACGTGCTGCCCAACAAAATCAAGTGGTTCTGCCAGGCCTCCCAGCGGGGCGCCCCCGACGCCGAGGGCGACCCGGCCTGGGAGAGCACCCAGAGCAGCATCCCCAGGGCGTACGCGGCAGGCAAGGACCACACCCAGCGCTTCAACGTCGGCGTCTTCGGCCCGTCCCTCCCGCCGGGCGACCTCCCGAACGTCGTGGACCGGCCCGGAGCGGTCCGCGTCGGCGACACCTTCGCGGCGTACATGCCACTGTTCTCCGACGGCGCCGGCAACCTGGGCACCTCCGCCCATACCAAGGCCAGGAGCTCGCTCCACGCCGACGGCAAGGAGATCTGCGCCTTGAACGACACGCTGAACGGCGACTCGTACACGCTCCCCGCGGGCAAGCGCACGTACAAGCTCAACGTGGACGTCTCCCGCGATCCGGCCCAGTCCGCGGTCAGTACGCGTACAACCGCCACCTGGACCTTCACCTCGGCCCACGTCCCAGGTGACACCCCCAAGCAGCTCCCGCTGACCGTCGTCCGCTACACGTCCAGCCTGTCGACGGCCAGCACCGCCAAGGCCGGTACGACCCTCAGCGTGCCCTTCGCCCTCCAGGGCGCGGCCACCAAGGCCGGCACGCTGCGCAAGCTGGCCTTCGCCGTCTCCTACGACGACGGCAGGACCTGGAAGCAGACCACCGCCATGAACACGATGGAGTGCTGTGGGTCGCTTTCCCTTCTGTCACCACTTCTGCGGACATCGGTAAGTGGTTCCGCGGTGATGCAGTTCCGGGGTCGGCCTACTGCAGAACGGCCAGGTCACCGGCGGCGCCCCCGCGCCATTCGATCAAGAAGAGAGTCGCATCGTCGCTGGTGAACCAGCCCCGCTCCGCCATCAGCGACTGGGAGAGCCAGCGCACCCCGGCGCGTACCCCGCTCGCCCGGCCTGTCATGCGATTGGCGCAGCGGATGAGCTGTTCCTCGCCGAACGGCTCCTGTCCGGCAACGTGCTCCTCGATGACGCCGTCCGTATAGGACAGCAGCCGGTCGCCGTGCCGGAGCTGGTTCTCTGTGCCCGGTGCGGCCGGGAGGCATTCAGGATGTGTTCAGGTCCCGGCGGGCAGGGTCGGACCACATGACCTGCCCGACAGCCTCGATCACCGGGGCGACGACGATGCCTTTCCTTCGGTTGCTACGGCCTCCGTCATCGCCTCCGCCATCGCCTTCGGCGGATCCGCAGGGCTGGAACCGCCATTCGTACGCCCTTGCCCCAGGAGGGCCGGGAGCCGAATGGCCGTCGAAAGTGACAGAAAATGACACAGCCAGAGCTCTTGACCGATTCGGGGGTAACCGGCCCCGTGAGGTACGTGCCGAGGAAGCTGCCGGAGGTCACTCTGGCCTTCTGGATCATGAAGATCGCCGCGACAACCTTGGGCGAGACGGCCGGCGACCTCTTCGCCCAGACCCTCAAACTGGGCTACTTCCTCACCACGATGGCGTTGTTCCTGGTATTCGTGGTGACACTGGTCGTACAGCTCAGGTCCAAGCAGTACAACCCCTTCTTCTACTGGACCGTCATTCTGTCCACCAGCATGGCCGGCACGACTATGTCCGACTTCATGAACCGTGACGCCAGCGGCAAGTACCTCTCTCTCGGGGCCACGTCGCTGGGCTGGGGGCCGCAAGGACTGGGACTGGGGTATCCCGTCGGTGCCGCGATTCTGATCTCGATCCTGATCGCCATCTTCGTCCTGTGGAAATCCACGGGGATGACGTTCGTCATCCGTGACATCGTCACCTTCCGGGCCGAGGCCCTCTTCTGGTCGGCGATCCTTGTCTCGAACACGCTCGGCACGTCCATGGGTGATTTCCTGTCCGACAGTTCCGGACTCGGCTACGCGGGTGGCGCTCTCCTCATCACCGGGCTGCTCGCGGTACTCGTCGCCCTGATGCGCGTACGTGTCGTGCCGAACGTTCTGCTGTTCTGGATCGCCTTCGTGCTCACCCGCCCCCTTGGGGCCACCGCCGGTGACTTCCTCACCAAGCCCATCGCCAAGGGCGGCCTCGACCTCGGCACGGCGGGCTCGTCTGCCGTGCTCCTCGCGATCCTCGTCGGTCTCGTGGGCTACGCCCGTGTGCGGGACCGGAGGAACAGTGCCCCGCGCGACGAGGTTCTGGCGAAAAGTTCCGGGTGACGTCACCTCCTCGAATCGATCGAGGGTGGGACGTCACCCGGGCGAGGAGCTTTTCGTGGTGGCGGTCGGCCTCGGCGCCGGGGTTGTTCTTTCCTTCACGTCCTCCGCCACGGACTTGTCGAGCGCCGCCCGTACGAGGGCCGCGGCGAAGGTGGCCAGCTGCTGTGCCGGCACCAGCTTCGCCAGTTCGCCGGGGTTCGTGGGGAGCCCGAGGCGCTGGGCGCCCTGCGCGGCCTTGGCGTCGACGTACGGTTCGAGTTCGGGCCAGACGCCCTGCACCTCGCGGAGGAAGATGTCCGCGCCGGCGGGGCCGATGCCGGGCAGTTCCTGGAGGAGTTCGCGCATGCGGCCGGGGTCGCCGCCGGCCTTCTCGCGCAGGCGGCGGAGGTCGCCGCCGTAATGCTCGCGGAGGTATACGGCGCCCTTGCCGAGGGTGGTGGACGTGCTCTCGTCGTAACGCCGGTAGTGGCCCGCGCCCAGTGCGTCCACCCGCTGCTGCCAGGTGGCATCCTCCATCCGGCGAGGGGTGCGCAGGTCCGCCTCGAAGAGCTCGTGGGCCGCGCTGACGGCGACCGAGGCCCGGATACGGGCGCTGAGCAGGCAGGCGAGGACGAGTAGTTGGTAGAGCGGCTGGGGGGTGTCCCTGAGCCGGATGCCCGCCTGGGCCGCGTAGGTCTGTCCATGGGTGTCGAGCAGTGCGCGGGCGGTCTCGCGGCGCGTGGCCGTGGCGCTCATGGTGTCCTCCCTGAGCGGTGGTGCGGCGCTTCCCGGATTCCGTATGAATGTGCGGATAAATTATTTCAGAAGGGGTGCTCTGTCGCAGGTCGGAGGCCGGGGACTACCTCGAACGCCAGCGGTAGCGGCGTTCCGGGCGGCCGGCCATGCCGTAGGTGAACGGCCGGTCCGGTACGCGCAGAGACATTGCCGAAGGCGGTGACCCGGGTCACTCTTGCGGAGGCAGTGCTCTTATTGAACTTTGTGTTCGCCCCTTCTCGGGGGCCGTCCTTGTTCTCGGCGGCCGTCCTTGTTCTCAGGGGCCGCCTTTGACGATCTTCATCGTCTGGTGGGACTCCACCCGGTGCACGGCGGGCAGCCGGGCCAGGCGGTTCATGAGGAACTCCTCGTACGCCGCGAGGTCGGCGACGTTGACGCGGACGAAGTAGTCGGGCCGGCCGAGCAGGCGTCTCACCTCGGTCACCTCGTCGAAGCGTGTCACCGCCTCCTCGAACTCCTCGGTCGTCTGACGGTCGTTGACGGTGATGTCGACGGCCACGACGATCTCGCAGGAACGGCCGGTCGCCACGGGATCGAGCACCGCCCGGTAGCCGGTGATCACCCCCTCCTCCTCCAGACGCTTGACACGGCGCAGGCAGGGGGCGGGCGTCAGGCCGATGCGGCGGGCGAGTTCGATGTTGGTGATCCGGCCGTCCTGGCTCAGCTCCGCGAGGATGGCCCGGTCGAGTGCGTCGAGCGCGGGTCGCTCGGAATCGGTGGCCACGTCGACAGGATAGCGACCGACGGTCAGCCGGCAGTTGTGCCGTGAGGGGTCAACGCCGCCAGGCGCCCGCCGCCGTGGCCCGCGCGGCGTACTCCTCGAAGGTCCGGGGCGCGCGGCCCAGCAGGGTGGCGACGCCGTCCGCCGCGCCGGTGAGCAGCCCGCGCTCCATCAGCTCGAACATCGCGGTGAGATGGCGGGCGTCGTCCTCGCCCCAGCCCTCCTCGACCAGCGCCGCGGTGTACCCGGCCGGGGAGACCTGCCGGTAGGTCATGGGCAGCCCGGACGCCCGGGAGATCAGCTCGACGGCCTCGGCGAAGGTCAGCGCGCGCGGCCCGGTCAGCTCGTAGGTCCGCCCGGCGTGCCGGCCGGGCTCGGCCAGTACCGCGGCCGCGGCGTCGGCGACATCCTCCAGGTCGACGAACGGCTCGGGGACCGCACCGGCCGGGAGCGTCAGTTCGCCGGCGGTCAGCGGGGCGTGGAAGAGGTCCTCGTCGAAGTTCTGCATGAAGTTCGACGCCCGCAGGACGGTCCACTCCAGGTCCGAGCCGCGCACGGCCTCCTCGGCCGAGCGCATGTCCAGCCCGAACGGGGAGTCGCCCCAGGTGTCGGCGCCGTGCCCGGAGAGCAGCACCAGGCGCCGGGCGCCGGCGGCCTCGGCGCGCGCCACGAGTTCGTGCACCGGTCCGGGCACGGGCGGCGGCACCACGTAGACGGTGGTGACGCCCTGGAGGACCGGATCCCAGCCCGCGGGCTCGGACCAGTCGAAGCGGGTCCGGCTGGACCGGGACGCGGCGCGCACCCGCGTGCCGCGCAGTCGGAGCCGGGCGGCGACCCGCCGGCCGGTCTTGCCGGTGGCGCCGAGGACAAGGGTGGTGTCGTTGTTGCTCATGGCACCGATTCAACGGCGCCCGCTCGGACGAATCCATGGGTGAGAAGCCGGATTGCCTGTGTCATCGTCTAGCCTGCGTGGGGTGGACGCGTTCGGTGATCTCTTCCGCGGGGTGCGGGCCCAGGGCTCGTTGTTCGGCCTCTCGGCCCTGTCCCCGCCCTGGGCCCTGCGCTTCGTGGACGGCGCGCCGCTGACGTTGTGCGCGGTCCTCGGCGGGGCGGGCTGGCTCGTGCCGGAGCACCGTCCGCCCGAGCGGCTCGGCGCCGGCGAGACGGTCATCGTGCGGGGCCCCGCTCCGTTCACCTTCGTCGACGAGGTCGGTACGCGGGCCGAACCGATCGTGTGCGGCGAGGACTGTGCGACGCCCGAGCAGGGCGGTACCCGGCACCGGCTCGGCTGGAGCGATCACGCCGGTACGGGTACGGGTACGGGTGCCGACGTTGGTGCCGGTGCCGGTACGACGACGCTGGTCGTCGGCGCCTACCCGGTGCGCGGCGAGATCAGCCGCAGGCTGCTGGACGCGCTGCCCGTCGTGCTGCGCGTCCCCTCCGGTGGCGGGGCCGACCCCGTACTGGACCATCTGGCGGCCGAGGCCGCCGCCGACATCCCGGGTCAGCAGGTGGTCCTCGACCGGCTGCTGGACTGGCTGCTGGTGTGCGCGCTGCGGGAGTACTTCGACCGTCCCGGCGGCGAACCGCCCGCCTGGTACGCCGCCCAGCGGGACCCGGTGGTCGGCGACGCGCTGCGGCTGCTGCACGCCGAGCCGGCAGCGCCGTGGACGGTCTCCTCGCTGGCCGGGCGGACCGGGGTGTCGCGGGCCACCCTGGCGAAGCGGTTCGCCGACCTGGTCGGCGAACCACCGCTGACCTACCTCACCCACCGGCGCATGACGCTCGCGGCGGACCTGCTGGCCGAGCGGGACGCGACGACCGTCGCGGAGATCGCCCACGCCGTGGGCTACTCCGACGCGTTCGCCTTCAGCGCGGCGTTCAAACGGATCCGCGGCGTGAGCCCGAGCGAGTTCCGGCGCACCGCGACGGCCGTTCCGGACGGGCGCCTACTCCCCGGGGCGTAAGCCAGCTCCACGGGGCGGGAGCCAGGACCGCAGGACGGGAGGCAGGACCGCAGGACGGGAGCCAGGACCCGGCGCGGAAGCCAGGACCCCGGCTCGGAAGCTAAGCCCCCGCCCCCGAGCCATGTCCGGGGCCGGACGCGGGCGGAAGGGCCGCCAAAGTTCGGGTGCCCGCCGGGAGGCCCGCGCGGAGTTGGGCGACGCTCTCCCGGACGAGGCCGGCGAGGCCGGCCGACCCGTCGCCGGCCGCCCAGGTCTCGACGGAGGCGCGTATCGCCGCGCCGGCCGCCTCGACCAGCAGCCGGGACGACAGGCCGTCGCCGCCGGAGCGTTCGGCGATCGTCTCCGCGAGGAGTCTCTTGGCGGCTTCGACGGCGGTCAGGTGCTGGGCGAGGATGGCCGGGTTCTCCTGGGCCACCCGCATCAGCACGACGACGTCCGCGTGGCTGCCGACCATGGCCGTCACCTCGCCCGGCAGCACCTCGGCGAGGCTGTCCCACACCGGCTCACCGGCCGGGCGGGCGCGCAGCGCGTCCGCGATCGACCCGGCCCGGGGGATGACCGCCTCGACGATCGCCTCCTCGCGGGAGCCGAAGTAGTTGCGGAACGTGTTGCCGGACACGCCGACCCGGGCCGCCACGTTCTCCGGCGTCACGGCGGCCAACCCCTCGTCCGCCAGCAGCTCCCAGGCTGCGCGGCTGAGTGCCGTACGCGTCTCCTGCTTCTTCCGCTCACGGAGACCTGGTCTTCGCGTCATCTTCTTCCACCGTCGTCGGATTTCGGGAACCGGTACCTCGTCCCGGGGAGCACGTCCCGGCAAACGCGTCCCGGGGAACACGTACGGGCCCCGTACGTGTTCCCCGGGGCCCGTACCGCACACCGTCCGTCAGGACTGGGCGCGCATCGCCTCCAGCGGCTGCCCCCACAGGACGCGGCCGGCCGGGACCCGGATGGCCAGGAGGGCGGTCAGGACCACCGTCGCCACGATCGCCGCGAAGACCCACGGCGGGCCCGCGGGCAGGAGGCCGCTGGTAAGGCGGAAGGAGAGGACGGCCAGGGGGACCGCCGCCGTCACCGTGCCCAGGAGCACCGCCGTCGCCGCCAGGAACGAGGTCTCCGCCGTCAGCATCCGGGCGATCTGGGCGCGGGTGCCGCCCGAGAGCCGGAGCAGGGCGAGTTCGCGGGTCCTGGCCGTCGTGGCGGTGACCAGCGTCGTCGCCGACGAGAGGGCCACGTACCCGAGGATCACCGCCAGCAGCAGCCGGTTCAGCCAGTCCTGGGAGCGGGTCTGGGCGTCCTGGGCCGCCTGAAAGGCCGTACGGTCCCCGACCGCCAGGCCCGGGTGGTCCGCCGACAGGGCGCCCAGGGCCGTGGTCAGCGCCGCCCCGTTCGCGTCGGGAGCCGTGGCGACGAGGACGGTGTCCGCGAGCCGGTCCGTGGTGTGCGGGATGACGGTGGCCGCCGGGAGCAGGACATCGCCGAAGCCCAGGTTGGGGCGGAACACGGCGACCACCCGGGGCTTCGCGCGCGTGCCGTCGCCGAGGACGAGGTTCACCCGGTCACCGATGCCCTTGCGCAGGTAGCCCGCCTCCGTCTCGCTCAGGGCGACGGTGTCGCCGCGCAGATCGTCCAGGGTGCCCTCGGCCACCGGCAGATCGAGCGTGCCCCGCAGGCCGTCGGCGTCGACGCCGTACGCCCGCGAGCGCGACATCGGCTCGTCGAGCGAGGTCCGTTCGACGGCCACCACCTCGGTGGCGACCAGCGGGGTCGCCGCCGTCACCCCCGGTACGCGCCGGGCCGCCGCCGCGACGTCCGGAGCGACGCCACCCGGTCCCGTCACCACGTACGGCGCGACGGTCGCCGCCCGCGCCTGGTACTGCGTCGCGTCGGCCAGCGTGGTCTGGCTGTAGAACTGGCTGCTCGCGAAGCCGATCGTCAGCGCGAGCGGGGTCACGGCCGCCGCCAGCCGCCGGGAGCCCGCCGCGCTGTTGGCCGCCGCCAGGTAGCCCGCCACCCCGAAGCGCCGCAGCAGCCCCGCGCCGGCGATCCGGGCGAGCGCGGCCATCAGGCGCGGGCCGAGCATCGCGATGGCGATCAGGGCCAGCATCGAGGAGAGCGACGCGGGCAGTGTGGCCAGGTTCTGCGGTACGAAGGCCACCGCGACGAGCGCGACGGCCGCCAGGCCCAGTACGGCGTACCCGCCGGCGATCCGGCCGCGCCCGATGTCCGGGCGCTCCACCGCGGACTCCCGCAGCGCCGCCACCGGCCCGATCCGTACCTGACGGCGGACCGCGGCCCACACCGCCAGCCGCGCCGCGCCCAGGCAGAGCAGCACGGCGGCCACCGCGGGAACCGGGCCGAGCGAGAGCGTGAAACCCTCCTCGATCACGCCGATCCGGGCGAACCCGTCGCGCAGCGCCTGCGCCGCGAGATAGCCGGGCGCCACGCCGAGCAGCGCCGCCGCGCCGGCCACCAGCAGCACCTCGGTGGCGAGCATCCGGTGGATCTGCCGGGGGGTGGCCGCCACCGCGCGCAGCAGCGCGATCTCGCGCCGGCGCTGGTGCACCACCAGCGAGAGCGTGCCCGCCACGACGATGATGACGATCATCAGGACGAAACCGCTGAACGAGCCCGACACCAGGTTCAGTACGAAGCGGGACTGCGCCGCTCCGAGGAACTCGACCTCGCCGCGCTCCACGCCCGAGCGGACCACCGCGCGGTCGGCACCGTATCCCTGTTCCTTCAGGGCGTCCTCGACGCGCTGCGTGAGCGTGCCCTCCGAGGACGCGAAGAGCCCACCCAGGCCGGTCGGCGCGGCTGTCCGTACGCCCGGGTCCGGGAGGACACCGACCGCCGTGACCTTCCCGGGATTCCCGGACAGGGCGCGCGCCCGGTCGTCGGTGAAGAACAGGGCCGACTGGCGCGGCAGCCCGTCGGCGCCCCGCGCCGCCGCCACTCCGACGACCCGGTATGGTACGACGCCGTCCGCCGTCGCGATCCGCACCGTCGACCCGGCCCCGGCGCCCGCGCGCCCGGCGGTCGCCGCGTCGAGCACCACCTCGCCGTCGCCGCGCGGCGCCGCGCCCTCGCGCAGCGTGTACGGGGTCAGCTCCGCCGAGCCCCAGCCGTGGCCGAGCACCTCGTGCCCGGACGGGGCGGGGACCGGGCGGCCGTCGTCCGTCAGGAGCGTGGCCGGGAAGCTGATCTCGCCGACCGCCGCACGTACGCCGGGCACCCCGGCGACCTTCTCCACCAGCTCCGCCGGCAGCATCGCCCGCTCGGGCAGCGTCTCCACGAGGTCAGGGCCCTCGGGCTCCTTCACCGTGACCGACTGCGTGGCGCCGACCACGACCGGGGCCGCCGCGTACCGCTGCGGCGCGATCCCGGCGAAGAGGCTCGACTGGAGGAGTACGCCGCAGGCCGTGACGAGGACGGCGCCGCCGAGCACCGCGAGGAACGACGCGACGTACCCGGCGCGGCGGGCCCGGATGGACTGCCAGGCGAAGGCGAGGCCGGAGGTCATGACCGGTCCCCCAGGTGCGTCATCCGCGCCGCCACCGACTCCGCGGTGGGCGCGTCGAGTTCGCCGACGAACCGGCCGTCCGCGAGGAAGAGCACCCGGTGCGCGTACGACGCGGCGACCGGGTCGTGGGTGACCATCACCACGGTCTGGCCGAGCGTGTCGACCAGCCCCCGCAGCAGCCGCAGCACCTGCGCCCCGGTGTTGGTGTCGAGCGCGCCCGTCGGCTCGTCGGCGAAGACGACGTCGGGGCGGGTCACCAGCGCGCGGGCGACGGCCACGCGCTGCTGCTGGCCGCCGGAGAGTTCATTGGGCCGCCGGTCCAGCAGCCCGTCGAGGCCGACCGCGGTCACGATCTGGGCCAGCCGGTCGGGGTCGGCATGGCGCCCCGCGAAGCGCAGCGGCAGGGTGATGTTGTCGGTGACACCGAGCGCCGGTATCAGGTTGTACGCCTGGAACACGAAGCCGATCCGGTCGCGCCGCAGCTCCGTCAGGGCCGTCTCCTTCAGCGTGCTCAGGTCGGTGTCACCGAGGAACACCCGTCCCGACGCGGGCCGCTCCAGCCCGGCCGCCAGGTGCAGGAAGGTGCTCTTGCCCGAGCCGGAGGGGCCCATGACGGCGGTGAACCGGCCGCGCGGGATCCCGGCGGACACCTCGCGCAGGGCGATGACCGCGCCTGCGCCGCCCGCCGTGCCGGGTCCGTCCGCGCCGCCGGGCCCGTACACCGCTGTCGCGGCCTCCAGCCGTACGGCGAAATCGGACGACTGCCCCGGAGTGCGCGCCCCTCCCGGCTCCTTGAGCCACCCCTTCATCGCCATGCCCCGACCTGACCCTTCGTCCGCTCAACTCGACAGTGGAGACGCCGACTTGGAGCGGGCCGTCGGGCCGCGTGCGTCGACGCATCGACGGTAGGCCGCGGGCATTGACACGAACCATCCCGTACATGCCATGATCGAAGGTAGAGCCAACTCCACCATGCGTGCGCCAGGGAGCATCCCAGAAGTGACCGACCCCGCCCCGGGCCGAGAGCGGCCCTGGCTTCAGACGCGGGCGCGGAACACGCTGCGCCAGGGGAAGTTCCTCGCCGTCGGCGTCTGTTCCGGCGTCGTCGCCTGGTTCGCCCTCACCGCGCTCCTGCTGACGGCCTCGCTGATCGTCACGCTGCCGCTGCTGCCCCGCACCATCCGGCTCATCCGCCGGCTCGCCGCGTACGAACGCCGCCGCACCGGCGCGTTCCTCGGGACGCCGATCCCCTCGCCCGAGCGGGGGAGGGCGGGGGAGGGCGACGACCTCGTCGACGCGCTGGCCGACCGCTCCACCCGGCGCGACATGAGCTGGCTGACCCTGCAGGCCACGTTCGGCCTGCTGACCGGGCTGGTGGCCGTCGGCTCGCCCGCGGGCGTGCTGCAGAACGTGGGGATCGCCGTGCTCTGGCCTGTCGTCCCCGGCGCCACGACCACGCTGGACATGCCCGTCGAGTCGTGGGGCGACGCCGTTCTCGCGCTGGCCACCGCCGCCGGGTACGGGGCGCTCGGCGTGCTCCTCGTCCCCCCGCTGGCCCGCTGGTACGCGCGGAGCAGCGCGGCGCGGCTCGCGCCCCCGGCGGCCTCCCTCGTCGAGCGGCTCGCCGAGGTCACCGCGACCCGGGCCGCCGCGCTCGAAGCGCACGGCACCGAACTGCGGCGCATCGAACGCAACCTCCACGACGGCACGCAGAACCGTCTCGTCGCCGTCGTCATGCACCTCGGGATGGTGGAGCGCGCCCTGCACCGCGACCCGGAATCGGCCGCGCCCATGGTGCTCACCGCCCAGAACGCGGCCACCGAGGCGCTCGCCGAACTGCGCCAGGTGGTCCGCTCCATCTATCCGCCCGTACTGGCCGACCGCGGGCTCTCCGGCGCGGTGGCCGCGCTGGTCTCGCACTGCGCGATCGACTGCACCCTCGACGCGGGGGAGCTGCCGCGCGCGCCCGCCGCGGTCGAGGCGGCCGCCTACTTCGTGGTGGCCGAGGCGCTCACCAACGCCGTCAAGCACAGCGGGGCGCGGCGGATCACCGTATCCCTGCGCGCCGAGGGCGACCTGCTCACCGTCGAGGTCGCGGACGACGGCCGGGGCGGCGCCGACGAGGCGCTCGGCACCGGGCTCGTCGGGATCGAGCGCCGGGTGGCCGCGTTCGACGGGACGACCCGGCTCACCAGTCCGAGCGGCGGCCCCACCGTGCTGCGCGCCACCATCCCCCTAGGAGTGTGACCCCGTGCGGATCGTGATCGCGGAGGACGACGCCCTGCTGCGGGCGGGCCTCACCCATCTGCTGCGCGCCGAGGGCATCGAGGTCAGCTCCGCCGTCGACAACGGCACCGACCTGCTGGCCGCCGTCGCCGCCGACCGTCCCGACCTCGCGCTCGTGGACGTACGGATGCCGCCGACCTACCGCGACGAGGGGCTGCGCGCCGCCGTGGAGGCGCGGCGCCGGCAGCCGGGGCTCGCGGTGCTGGTCCTGTCGGCGCACGTGGAGGACAGTTACGCCACCGAGCTGCTGGCCGACGGCAGCGGCGGGGTGGGCTATCTGCTCAAGGAGCGGGTGGGGAAGGTCGGCGACTTCCTGGCGGCGCTGGAGCGGGTGGCCGCCGGCGGCACGGCGATGGACCCGGAGGTCGTCGCCCAGCTGCTGGTACGGCGCCGGGCCGACGACCCGCTGCACAGCCTGACCCCGCGCGAGCGCGAGGTGCTGGGGCTGATGGCGGAGGGCCACTCGAACGCGACGATCGCCGGGCTGCTGACCGTCTCCGCGGGCGCGGTGCACAAGCACATCGGCAATATCTTCAACAAGCTGGGGCTGCCCACGACGGACGCCGGCCACCGGCGCGTGCTGGCCGTGCTCGCCTATCTGAAGGCATAGCCGCTCTCCTGCGGCGGCGTCTACCTGGGTCACGGCGGGGACATCCCGGGGGTACGAGACCCGCGGCGGCGTCACGGAGAAGGGCACGGAGCGAGCGGCGGCAGGGGGAGCGGCCTCGGGGGGATGAGCCGCTCCCCCCGGGGAACCGGCCCCTTGGGTCCGCGCCGCGTCAGGGGGGAGTGCGCGGCCCGGACCCCGCAGAGGGGGGCCGGTTCGTCGCCCGCGGACTCTTGCCGGATCCGCAGGGCTCCTCTCCATCGTGCGGCCCGCTCCGACCCGCGCCACCCGGCAAAGGGCCCGGACTTCCGGGTCCTTGGTCCATAAAGGCGGCGTCAAGGGAAAACCGGCCTCAGGGCATCGGCGTTCATACGGTTAGACTCTCGCGACCGCACGTGAGGAGACCGGGGAGGAAGCGGCCGATGGGGCAAGCTAAGAAGATCGTGCTGTACGGGCTCGCCGTCTTCGTCCTGTACACGATCATCACCTCCCCCGACCGGGCCGCGGACCTCGTCCAGGTAGGGTTCGAAGGCATTTCGAGCGCCGCGCAGGGCGTCGGTGACTTCATGTCGGCGCTGGTCAACTGAGACGCGCCGACCGACCGGGCCGGACTCCGGTCCGGACACCGGCCCGGCCCGGCCATACGACAGGAGTGCCTCTTGATCCGCCACCTGGTTCTCTTCAAGCTCGACGAGGGCGTCTCGCGGGACGAGCCGCGGGTGGCCGCCGGTGCCGCGGCCTTCATGAAGCTGGGCGGACAGGTCCCGGAGGTGGAGTTCTGGGAGTGCGCCTGGAACATCACCGACCGCCCGATCGCCTACGACTTCGCGATCAACTCGGCGGTCCCGGACCGTGATGCGCTCCAGCGCTACCTCGACCACCCGGATCACCAGGCCGCCGTCGCACAGTGGCGTGAATTCGCCACCTGGGTGATCGCCGACTACGAGTTCTGAGCCGTTCGCTCCCCACGCCCCACACCTTCCCGGTGTGGGGCATTTGGGTTTATTGCCCCACTTCGCCGTCAACACGGATTTTTCGGGTACTTGCACACAGTGGACATGTCTTGTGATGCTATGACCGCTTTTGACGGATGAGTTGACGTAGTCGACCGCGAAGGGGTGGCGCAATCGTGCCGGCCAGTACTACGCCCCAAGTGCCACCCCAGACCGAAACCGAACGCCGGACCGAGCCCGCCGCCCCGCGAACCGAACCCGAACAGCAGCCCGCCCCACAGAGCCGGGGCGCGGACACCCGGGCCCTCACCCAGGTCCTCTTCGGCGAGCTGAAGGGGCTGGAGCCGGGCACCCGCGAGCACACCCGCGTGCGCGCGGCCCTCATCGAGGCGAACCTGCCGCTCGTGCGCTACGCCGCCGCCCGCTTCCGCAGCCGTAACGAGCCGATGGAGGACGTCGTCCAGGTCGGCACGATCGGGCTGATCAACGCCATCGACCGGTTCGACCCGGAACGCGGCGTCCAGTTCCCCACCTTCGCGATGCCGACCGTCGTCGGCGAGATCAAACGCTACTTTCGGGACAATGTCCGGACGGTGCACGTGCCGCGCCGGCTGCACGAGCTGTGGGTCCAGGTCACCGGCGCCACCGAGGACCTGACGACGGCTCACGGCCGCTCCCCCACCACCGCCGAGATCGCCGAGCGGCTGAAGATCTCCGAGGAGGAGGTCCTCGCCTGCATCGAAGCCGGACGCTCGTACCACGCGACCTCCCTGGAGGCCGCCCAGGAGGGCGACGGGCTCCCCGGGCTGCTCGACCGGCTCGGCTACGAGGACCCCGCACTGGCCGGGGTGGAGCACCGCGACCTGGTCCGGCATCTGCTGGTGCAACTGCCGGAACGGGAGCAGCGGATCCTGATGCTCCGGTACTACAACAACCTGACACAGTCACAGATCAGCCAGGAGCTGGGCGTCTCCCAGATGCATGTGTCAAGACTGCTCGCGCGCAGCTTCGCCCGCTTGCGATCCGCAAATCGGATCGAGGCTTAACCCCCAGGGGTAGAACCCCGCACCTTCCTGCCCCCGGTCGAAACACCACATATCACACCCTTGTTGCACATACCCCACAGCGAGATGTCGACATGTCACTACAGCGTGTTGCCGACATGTGACATTCTGCTGGAACCGCGTTTGCCGCGGCCTCGGCACCGGTATTCAGGTGGAGGCTGCGTTCCTCCGACGGGAGCGGCCGACGCGACCGTCCGCGACCTCAAGGGGGTGGCATGTCCGTAGAACAGGGCAGCTCGAAGGTGCTCACGCTCACGAAGAGCGCTCCCGTGCCCGATGCTCTCGACCACGTGGACCAGGACCAGGCGGTCCAGCCACGGGCGTCCCAGCCGGAAGCCATCGACACCCGTACTCTGTCCCGCTCCCTGTTCCTGCGGCTCGCCGTGCTCGACCAGGAGAGCCCGGAGCGTGCCTACGTACGCGACACCCTCATCGAGCTGAACCTGCCGCTGGTGCGGTACGCGGCGGCCCGGTTCCGCAGCCGCAACGAGCCGATGGAGGACATCGTCCAGGTCGGCACGATCGGGCTGATCAAGGCGATCGACCGGTTCGACTGCGAACGGGGCGTGGAGTTCCCGACGTTCGCGATGCCGACCGTCGTCGGTGAGATCAAACGCT
This sequence comes from Streptomyces sp. NPDC059255, assembly GCF_042752355.1. Taxonomy (NCBI): domain Bacteria; kingdom Bacillati; phylum Actinomycetota; class Actinomycetes; order Kitasatosporales; family Streptomycetaceae; genus Streptomyces; species Streptomyces sp. NPDC059255. The sequence continues at coordinate 172,133 of NZ_JBHYZP010000003.1, read as the reverse complement.
TCTTCCGGGACACGTCCTGGTCGGTACGGGTGCCGCGCCGGCTCCAGGAGCTGCGGCTCGCGCTGACCAAGGCCAGCGACGAGCTGGCGCAGAAGCTGGACCGCTCGCCGACGGTACCCGAACTCGCCGCCGTACTGGGCGTGTCCGAGGAGGACGTGGTCGACGGCCTCGCGGTCGGCAACGCGTACACGGCGTCCTCGCTGGACTCGCCCTCGCCGGAGGACGACGGCGGGGAGGGCTCGCTCGCGGACCGGCTCGGTTACGAGGACATGGCGCTGGAGGGCGTCGAGTACCGCGAGTCGCTCAAGCCGCTGCTCGCCAAACTCCCGCCCCGCGAGCGGCAGATCATCATGCTGCGGTTCTTCGCGAACATGACCCAGTCGCAGATCGGCGAGGAGGTCGGCATCTCCCAGATGCACGTCTCGCGGCTGCTGACCCGCACGCTCGCGCAGCTGCGGGAAGGCCTGATCTCGGACTGAGGCACGCGGACCCCGCCCACCGCCCGGCCGGCCCTCGGAGAATCGAAGATTTCCGGGGATGCCGACGGACGACGACGCGGGCGGGGTACCTGTTCGACGAGCCCACCGGATCAACGAGCCCACCGGATCCGCCGCATTCGCCGGCCCCCGGCGCCACGGCCCCCGGCGCCACGGCCCCCGGCGCCACGGCCCCCGGCGCCACGAGCCCACCGGCCCGCCCTGCGGGGCCACCGGCCTCCGAGGCCGACGACCGGCGGCCACCGGGCCGGTGTCAGGCGAAGGCCAGCCAGGCCACGACGGCCAGGACCGCGACGGCCGCGATCACGCCGATGACCACTCCGGCCTTCGGCCCGCTCTGCTGCGGAGGCGCCTGCCGGCGCTGCGGTTCTCCGTCGTCGACGAACGCGCGGAACATCTGGGTGCTGCCCGCCGGGTCAGGAGTACCCTCGGGTCCCTGCGGGGCTTGGGAGTTGTGTGCCATACGGCAGGACCCTAGCGAACACCGGGACCTCACCCAACCCCGGGCCCACGGCCGATGGCCGGTCGGGACCGCTCCGTACCCCGTGATCTTCCCGGCACATCTCTTGAGCCTCCGCGCGGCCTCCCCACAGCCCTCCCCCATGACCTTCCGCGTGCGAAGTCTTTTGGGTTCCTTTACTGCGATGAGCCCGATTTAGTTTGCCTTCAGCAACCAACCGATCCTATGGTCTTATGGTTGCCCTAAGCAACAAGATGTCGGGAGGGGCCATGGCGGCCGCACGGAGTCAGTACGCGGAACTTTCCCGGCAGCTCAGCGCTGTCGGGGCCGTCAAACGCAGCCTCGCGCGGATCCTGCCCGCCGACTGCCCGGGCGGCTCCGCGGCCGTACTGACCCTGCTGGAACGGCACGGCGAGATGCGCATGAGCAGGCTCGCCGAGCTGCTCGCCGTCGACATGTCGGTGACCAGCAGACATGTCGCGCACGCCGCGGAACGTGGCTGGATCGAGCGGTTGCCCGATCCGGCCGACAAGCGCTCGCGCATCCTGCGGCTCACACCCGCGGGGCGGGAGGTGCTGGGCGAGCTGGACCGGCGGGTGACCGAGATGTTCGCCAGGACGCTCGACGACTGGACCGACGACGAGGTCGGACAGCTCAACGCGCTGCTCGCACGGCTGCGCAGCAGCTTCGGCGACTGCCGCGACCGGCACGAAAGCCGGTACGAAGGCCGGCCCGAGAACCGGTCCGAGAACCGGTCCGAGAACCGGCCCGAGAACCGGCCCGAGAACCGGCCCGAAAGCCGGTCCGAGAACGGCCGGCCGTACGACACAGAAGATCCATACGCCCGTACACCCACGCGGCAAGAGACGTAAGACAAGGAAGCACATGGCTACGACCACACCAACGGGTGTGCGGGGCGGCCACGCCAAGCGCGGCGGCGACCCCGCCGCCGCGAACGGCGCGCCGATGACCCACCGCCAGATCATGGAGGCGCTCTCCGGGCTGCTGCTGGGGATGTTCGTCGCGATCCTCTCCTCGACGATCGTCTCCAACGCCCTCCCGGAGATCATCTCCGACCTCGGGGGCGGCCAGAGCGCCTACACCTGGGTGGTGACCGCGGCGCTGCTGTCGATGACCGCGTCCACCCCCATCTGGGGCAAGCTCGCCGACATCTTCAGCAAGAAGCTGCTGGTCCAGATAGCCCTGGTCATCTTCGTCCTGGGCTCGGCCGTGGCGGGCCTCTCGCAGAACGCCGGAATGCTGATCGCCTGCCGGGTGGTCCAGGGCATCGGCGTCGGCGGGCTCTCCGCGCTCGCCCAGATCGTCATGGCCGCCATGATCGCCCCGCGCGAGCGCGGCCGGTACAGCGGCTACCTCGGCGCGACCTTCGCCGTCGCGACCGTCGGCGGCCCGCTCCTCGGCGGTGTCATCACCGACACCTCGTGGCTGGGCTGGCGCTGGTGCTTCTACGTCGGCGTCCCGTTCGCGGTCCTCGCGCTGATCGTCCTCCAGAAGACCCTGAAGCTCCCCGTCGTCAAGCGTGAGGTCAAGGTCGACTGGGGCGGCGCCTTCTTCATCAGCGCGGCCGTCTCGCTGCTGCTCCTCTGGGTGACCTTCGCGGGCGACAAGTACGACTGGGTCTCGTGGCAGACGTACGCCATGGTCGGCGGCTCGGTCCTGCTCGGCGCGATCTTCATCCTCATCGAGACCAAGGCCACGGAACCGATCATCCCGCTGCGGCTGTTCCGTAACCGCACCATCACCCTCGCCTCGCTGGCCTCGCTCTTCGTCGGGGTCGCGATGTTCGCGGGCACCATCTTCTTCAGCCAGTACTTCCAGCTCGCCCGGGGCAAGTCGCCGACGATGTCCGGCGTCATGACCATCCCGATGATCGGCGGGCTGTTCCTCTCCTCCACCATCTCGGGCCAGGTCATCACCAAGACGGGCCGCTGGAAGATCTGGCTGGTCAGCGGTGGCGCCCTCACCACGGCGGGGCTGGCGCTGCTCGGCACCATCCGGTACGACACCCCGTACTGGCACGTGGCCGTGTACATGGCGGTCATGGGGCTCGGCGTCGGCATGATGATGCAGAACCTGGTCCTCGCCACGCAGAACCAGGTCGCCCCGCGGGACCTCGGCTCCGCCAGCTCCGCCGTCACCTTCTTCCGCTCGCTGGGCGGCGCGGTCGGCGTCTCGGCGCTGGGCGCGGTGCTCGGCAACCGGATCACGCACTACGTGAAGGAGGGCCTGGCCGACCTCGGCCCGCAGGGCGCGTCGCTGGGCCACGCCGGTACGGGCGGCGGCTCCATCCCGGACATCGCCGCGCTGCCCGCGCCGCTGCGGCCGGTCATCGAGGCGGCGTACGGCCACGGCGTCGCGAACGTCTTCCTGTACGCGGCTCCCGCGGCGCTGGTCGCGTTCATCCTGACGCTGTTCATCAAGGAGGTCGCCCTGAAGTCCCGGACCACGGCCGACGGCGACGACAACCCGTCAACCGGCGCGAGCACCACGAGCACCGCGAGCACCGCGGTGGCGGCGGAGACAGCTCCCCTGGCCGCGGCGGCGCCCGCCGCCGCCCTGGCCTCCGTGGCCCCGGCGGCCTCCCTGGGCACCACCCCCGTGGCGGCCCCGGCGGCGGCCACGACGGCGCTGGTCACGGCCTCCGCCGGAGGCCCCGGCGGAGCCGACAACGCCGTGCGGGGTCTGGTGCTCGGCTCCGAGGGCGCCCCGGTGCCTCGGGCCGCCGTCACCCTGATCTCCCTGGCCGGGCGCCAGTTGGCCCGCTCCGTCGCTCAGGCCGACGGCGGCTACTCCCTGGACGCCCCGGGTCCCGGCTCGTACGTCCTGATCGCCTCCGCCGACGGCTTCCAGCCGCAGGCGTCCACGGTGGTCGTCGGGGACGAGCCGCTCGCGTACGACATCCTCCTGTCCGGTACGAGCGGCCTCACCGGGGCCGTGCGCGCGGCGGACGGCGGCGCGGCCGTCGAGGGCGCGATGGTCATCGTCACCGATGTGCGCGGCGACGTACTGGCGACGGGGAGGTCCACCGAGCACGGCGAGTTCGCGTTCGGCGAGCTGATCCCCGGCGCGGTGACGGTCGCGGTGAACGCGGCGGGCTTCCGTCCGCAGGCGCTGCCGGTGGAGATCGGCGGCCAGGGCGTCACCCGCGTCGAGGTCGCGCTCCGGGCCGGCGCCCTGCTCCAGGGCACGATCCGGGCGGGCGCCGACCGCCGCCCCGCGCAGGACGCGCGGGTGACGCTGGTCGACGCGGCCGGGAACGTGGTCGCCACGGCGACGACCGGGGACGACGGGGCGTACGCCTTCGCCGACCTGGACTCGGGCGAGTACACGGTGATCGCGACCGGATACCCGCCGGTGGCCGGCGCGCTGACGGTCACGGGACGCGGCATCGACGGCCACGACATCGAACTCGCCCACCCCGGCGCGTAGTTGCTCCTCCCGCATGGGGGACCTCGGGGGGTGTGGGGCCGTACTCTGCCCCACACCCCCCGCATCGGGGCCCTGTCGGCGGGCGGCATCGGGATCGGCACGGGATCCCGTACGGGATCGGCATGATCGAGGAGAGAACAGGGATGGGACTTCGCGGACAGGTACGGACGCGCGACGGCTGGGCGGTCCAGCACGCGATCGTGACCATGACCGACATGACCGGCACGCAGGTGCTGCGCACCGGGGCGGACGAGGAGGGGACCGTACAGGACAGCACACCGCTCACGCCGGGCCCGTACACCGTGGTCGTCACGGCCGTCGGCTACGCGCCGGTCGCCTCGACCGCGCTGGTCACCAGGACCGGCCGGGCCGACCTCGGCACGGTGACGCTGGTCAGGCAGGGCGGCGTGGAGCTGCCGCCGCCGGGGGTGTGGAGCATCGACCCGTCGCACTCGTCGGTGGGCGCGGTGGCGCAGCACCTCGGGATCTCCAGCGTGCGCGGGCGGTTCACCGAGTTCGGCGGCCGGATCGAGATCCTCGACACCGGCGGCGGGCCCGAGGAGGCGCGCGTCGAGGCGGTCATCAGCGCGGCCACGATCGACACGGGCAACGGGCTGCGCGACAAGCACCTCAGGTCGCCGGACTTCCTGGACGTGGCGCGCTTCCCGGAGATCACGTACAGCAGTACGGGGCTGTCCCCCGCGGGCCCCGACCGCTGGAAGGTGCACGGCCGGCTGTCGCTGCACGGCGTCGTACGCGACCTGGACCTGGACCTGAGCTACCTGGGCACGGGCCCGGACCCGTGGGGCGGCGTACGGGCCGCGTTCCACGCGACGACGGAGCTGCGGCGCTCGGACTTCGCCATGAACTACAACCAGGTGGTGCAGGCGGGGATCGCGGCGATCGGGACCACGCTCCGGGTGGAGCTGGAGATCCAGGCGGTGCAGGGGGAGAACCTGCCGGAGGCGTAGCGGCGTACCGGCGCGGGGCGTACTCGTGCAGGGGCGTACCGGCGCGGGGGCACAGGACGTCATAGGCTGCGGGCCATGGCACCGAACATCGCAACGAACACGACCGTGGATCTCGCCGGACTGCTGGAGTTCGTACGGCCCCGGCACCGCGCGATCCTGCTGACCACCCGCGCCGACGGCCGCCCCCAGGGCTCCCCGCTCTCCTGCGGGGTGGACGACTCGGGCCGGATCGTGGTCTCCACGTACCCCGAGCGCGCGAAGACCCGCAACGCCAAGCGTGACGAGCGGGTGAGCGTGATCGTGCTGTCGGACGACTGGAACGGCCCGTGGGTGCAGGTCGACGGGACGGCCGAGGTCATCGACTCCCCCGAGTCGGTCGAGCCGCTGGTGGAGTACTACCGGAACATCGCGGGCGAGCACCCGGACTGGGACGAGTACCGGGCGGCGATGGTGAAGCAGGGCAAGTCGATCATCCGCGTCACGCCGGAGCGCTGGGGCCCGCTCGCGACGGGCGGCTTCCCGGCGCACCTGGCGCCGTAGGCGGGTGCCAGAGGCAGGGCCGTCGGGCCCGAAGGGCGGGGCCAGGGCGTCCCGCGGCTCCGCCCGGAACACCGGGAGGGTTCGTCAGCGTGTGAACGGCACTACCAGCAGCCATCCGGCCACCACGTAGGCGGCAAGCGTGGCGACGACGACGAGCGCGGTCCGTACCGCGCGCATGGCCCGTGCGGCATCAGCGGGGCGCATGTCGTCGCCGGAACGGGAACAGGCTCGTGAGCCGGAGCCGACCGTACCAGCGGGGCTTGCGGTGTCTCCGGTGGCCGGGGCGCTGCGCGTGGCGCGGTAGTACGTACGCGGGTACGGGCGCGGGCAGTGCCCTGAGGGTGTACCGGCCGCTGAAGTCGTCGGCGTCGAGAGCGAACTCCGTTCCCGCGAGAAGCCGTTCCTGTGCCGCTTTCTGTGCCCGGGGGTCGTGGTACCAGGACCGGAGTGCGGCGGGTACGTCCGGAACAAGGGCCTGTACGGGGACGAGTGTGCCCGGCGGAGCCCACCTGGAGCGCGGGCCGGGGTCGAGGCCGTCGGCGATGCGCCGGGCCTGGTGGCGGAGGAAGGAGAGGGCGAACTCGGGCGATGCCGCCTGCCGGGCGGCGAGGACGACCCGTACCCACGTGCCGTTGACGGGCCCCTCGCAGACCACGGTCACGTGGTAGAGCCGTGCCGCGCTCATGCTCGCCGCCCGGCCGGGGGCCGCTGCTGACGGTGGAGTTTCGCAAGGGCGGCGAGCTGGGCCCGTTCCCGCTCGGTCGCCGGGCGGAGCGCGATCAGCGCGGCCTGCCAGGTGTGCCCCGAGGGGCGGACGAGACAGACCACCGGCCCGGCGAAGGACCGGATGACACCCGGCATGTCCGCCCGCCGGTCGAACACCGCCATGCCGACCCGCAGATCGGGACCGGGCGTCATCCGGCATCACCGGCCCGGCGGTGCGGGTGCGCCGCGATCTGGCGCGCACAGTGGGCCACGCTGACCTCCCCGATCCCGCGACGGGCGTTCTCCCGACGCCTGTCCCACCAGTCGCACAGATCGCAACCAGGCACCGGGGCCGGGTCAATCGGGGGGTGGATCAAGGCCGGCGGAATTCCGGAAGTGCGTCGCTCACGCATCACGGACCGCTCCTCTCTGTAGCGATTTCACTACCGGGAGTGCCCAGGGTGATCTATCCTCGAAGAGCCTTCAACCTCCGCCCAGTTGATTGAAAGTTGGTTCAATAGTGGCTAACCGTAAGGAGCTTGATCCCCAGTCGGGGCCCCTCGCGGCCTTCGGGGAGCGTCTGCGCAGGCTGCGAGAGGAACGCGGATGGACTCAGGATGAGTTGGCGGATCGTACCGAATATTCCGCCTCGCATATTTCGGGGGTCGAAACTGGGTCCCGAAACCCAACCGTCAAATTCGCCGCAAGCGCGGACAGGGCGTTCGGCACCGGGGAAGCACTGACACGGCAAGGGGCTGCGGCGCGGAACTCGGCGATACTCGACGGCTTTCCCGATTTTGTCGAGCACGAGGGCAGGGCTTCGGAGATCCGCCTGTTCGAGCTGGGGATCGTTCCGGGGCTGTTCCAGACGCGGGAGTACGCCGAAGCCATCACCGCGGGTGCCGTGCGGCGCGGCGCGATCACGGAACAGCAGGCGGAGGAACGCCTGACGCTCCTGTCCCGACGCCAGGCGCTGATCGCACGGACACCACCCCCGCAGTTGTACGTCCTGCTCGACGAGAGCTGTATCAGGCAACGTGTGGGCGGGCCCCGAGTCCTGGCGGAGCAACTGGGGCATCTCCTGGAAGTCGCGGACATGCCCAACACTGTTGTGCAGGTGGCTCCGTTCGAACTGGGCGAACGCCGCTCCTTTGACTCGCCCGTCACGCTGGCCACCCTGCCCGACGGGTCGTGCATGGCCTATGCGGAGTCTGTGCACTCCGGCCGTCTGGAGCGCGATACACGGTTGGTCCGGCCTATTTTCACGGCCTACCATCAGCTACAGGCTGAAGCACTCTCGCAGCGAGAGTCCGTAGCCATGGTCAGTCAGGTGAGAAAGGGCTTCCTGTGACAACCGATTCGCTCCACTGGTTCAAGTCCTCCTACAGCTCCAACGGCGGCCAGTGTCTTGAGGCCGCCGCCGATCTGATCGCCTCGCACGGCACCGTCCCCGTCCGGGACTCCAAAGACCCGAGCGGCCCCGTCCTGGGCTTCCCCGTCCACTCGTTCGCCTCCTTCGTGGCGGGCGTCAAGTCCGGAGAGTTCGGCACCGTCTGACCCTGCGGTACAGCGCCTACTGGTTCACCGGGCCCCCATCACCCTCCCCCGGAGTGATGGGGGCCGGCCCGTCTTCGGCCAGTGTGCCGGAGATGAGGAGGATGGTGAAAGAGGCTTCCGCCTGTCTCCGGGGAAACGAGCCAGCAGGGGAGCGGCCGAGAGTCAGCGCCGCTCGGGTCCGGACGCTTGAGGCTTCCGGTGCCGGCCGGTGCCCGGGCCGAGAGGCTTGGGGGCCGGGCCCGGCCCCTGCGCCGGAGTCTCGATCTTCGAGTCCGGGTACTGGATGCGCTTCGCCTCCGCGAGGTTGGCCGCGAAGCCGTACGCCTCCCACGCGTGCCCGTTCCACCGCTGGATCAGGCGAGGCGCCTCGGGGTTGACGTGCCCGGCCTGCGGGCCTTCGCCGGGGACCAGCGGGACGGCGCGGAGATGTCCGATCTTGGCGTCACGGCGGTCCGCCCACTCGGACAGCGGTTCGTCATCCATTCCGCTTCCCTATGACTCGACGGCTGCTCGTCCGCGAGGATAGCGCCTCGACGAAGGCCCCCTCGGCTCTACAGTGGGCCGGCGAAAGCCCGATGCCGCTTCCCGCGAACTCACTGCCGTCCTCACACGGCGGGCCCGAGAGCGGTTGCTCGGCCGCCTGAGGATCGTCGAACGGGACCGGGGAGCCCGCTGACGGTCCCGTGAGGGTTCGTGGGTCCTCTTCGCGGTACCCGTGGACAGCGATACAGACGCTGGCCCTGCCTCCGGAGTCAGCCAGGAATGAGGATCGCGTCCAGATGCTCCTGCACTGGTTCGAACAGTCCGTACGGCACGTACTCCGGGATCTCTCCATGGGCGACCCAGGCCAGTTCGGCCAGTTCCTCGGTGTCCGCGACATAGGCCGTGCCATCCAGTACCTGGCAAGCGGTGTACGACATCAGCCGGCCCGTCTTCGGGTGGACGCGTTCGCCGAGCAGCTTCACGGCCGCCACAGTGAGCCCGGTCTCCTCCTGGGTCTCCCGCACAGCGGCGTTCTCTCGAGTCTCGCCGGGCTCGACCTCCCCGGCCGGGAACTGCCAGGAGAGCTGTCCTTCGCTCACGCGGCGGCGGACCATGAGCACACGGCCTTCGTGAACGACGATGGCGGCGGCGATACCCGGCCGCTCATCCGTGTTCTGCTGCGTCACGTCTGCTCCTCCAGGACTGCCAGGATGGGTGGGAAGAACGCCGGTCGCGGGGTGCAGGCGGTTCCCGAGGTGCTTCCGTGCCGCGCAGTGGTCGTAGCCGGTTGCGAATCGCACCTGCGACAAACCTGGGCGCTTGAGCTTCGGGCTTCGGGCGAGGGCTCCTGGGGGGCTGAGCTGGGGGATCGAGGGTGGCGGGTGGCCCGGGGCTTGAGCTTCGGGGGTCGAGCCCTGCTTGTGAGGAGTGGTTGGTTCTTGTTTCCCACCCACCCTCCCCACCTCGGAGGTTGACGTTTTGTGATCGGGTTGCCACGCAGGGTGAGTAGCGTCTAGCGTGCCCCTGAACGCAAAAACGGCCTCCGCCGGGTGTTGACGCACCTGACGGAGACCTCACCAACTAGATCAAGGCGTTGATCTTTATGGCTGCTTCGCAGTTTAGTGTTGCGCCGCCGCGCGTGCACGCTCCTTCGTATTCGATGGCCAGTGCCGGGTACGGCAAGCGTTCGGTTGCCGGTCAACCGGGCCGTTCCGCCGATGATTTCGCGCTGCTGCCGGGGCGTGAGGCGGCCATTGCCGGGTTCATCGACCGGCTGCCCGACGGGGCCGATATCTCGGTGAAAGCGCTGGCCAAGGTGATGGAGTACGGGCAGTGCGCCTTACGGACCGCCCTGAACTTCCTTGAGGGGGCCGGGCATCTGCTGCGGCGACGGGAGAGGGTGGTCGGGCCCGGCGGTGGACGGTGGGTCACCCGTACGTGGTTCTCCCGCACCGCCCGCGATGATGACGCCTGGGGTGCACCCGTCGATGCGGGCGAGCCGACCACGGGGACGGCGACCGTCGCGGCCCAGACCCCGGCCCCGGCCCAGGCACCGGCTCCGGCTGCGGCTCCGGTCGCGGCACCCGGCACACGGGCGGGGCGGTCGCGAGGCTATCTCGTGCTCGCCTCGGTCGGGCGGCGGTGTTCCGCGCTGTCGTTGTCCGCCGCCGACTGTGAGGCTCTGGAGGCGCTGGTCGCCGAGTGGTTCGTACGCGGGGCCGGTGAGGAGGATGTGCTGCGGGCCCTCACCGACGGGCTGCCGTTACCGGTCCATTACCCGGCCGGGTTCGTACAGTCCCGGCTCATCGCCAAGCTGCCGCCCGAACCGGTGGATGTGCCGGTGGTGTCGCATCGGGCCGCCCCGGGCCGGGTGGAGTGCGGCACCTGCCGGGCGCCGGGGCAGCCGGAGGCGTTTGTCGACGGGGAGTGCGGCACCTGCCGGGGCGCGCCCGCCCCCGTACGCCACCCCGCCGTACTGCCACCGGACCGGGTCCGGGCCCGCGCCGCCGAGGCACGGAGCGCCGCCACCCGCGCGTAGGGGCTGCGCCGGGCGAGAGCCCCGCACGGCGGTGGCAATGGCGGCGCGCCAACTGATGGACGGACTTATGGGCCGGGAGTCATTCCCCGTCCTCGGCCGGGTTCCGGTCCCGCATCGCCTCGATGCCCGCGATGAGGAGTTCCAGCGCGAAGACGAAGTCGCGCTCGCGCATCTCCTCGACCGTGTCGCCGCCGCGCGCCGCCATCATCTCGCCCGCGTTGGCGAACGTCCCCTCGTACCCGGGCTGCCTCTCGACGGCTCCCATCGCCTGCCGGAAGTACGCGTCCTGGGTCAGCCCGGCGTCCGCGCAGCGCTGTACGAAGTGGCCCTCGATCGTGCCGAATCCGTACACGAACTGGAAGACCGCCGCCAGCCCGCCCATCTGGTCCTGGCGCGCCAGTCCCGTACGGCCCAGGACCGCCTGGACGGCCGCGGAGAACTCCATCGAACGCGGGCCGATGTTCAGGAACCTGCCGACGAGCGGCGAGACCCAGTGGTGCCCGACCAGCACCGACCGGTAGCTGGCGGCGAGTTCGCGGAGCTGGTCGCGCCAGTCGGCGTCCTCGTCGGCCAGGTCGGGGACGCGGACCTCGCCGAAGACCGCGTCGAGGGCGAGTTCGAGGAGGTCGTCCTTGGTGTCCACGTACCAGTAGAGGGACATCGCGGTCACCCCCAGCTCGGCGGCGAGCCGGCGCATGGAGAACTTCGCCGGGCCCTCCGCGTCGAGCAGCGCCACGCTGACGGCGGTGATGCGGTCGCGGTCGAGCCCGCCCGGATGGTCGGTGCCGGTTCCGGTGCCGGTGTCCGCGCGGTCGTTCCTGCGGCCGCGGCCCGCCGGTTTCCCTTCGAGCCATACGCTGGTACGGACGGGGCGCTGGGCGCTGCCGGCTTCGGACACCATGGGAAACCTCCTGGACATCTCATGCTATGCCGCACCCGCACCGGCGTCTGACGGCGCGTCCGCCCTCCCGCCCGCACGCCCCGTACGCTCCGCCCTGCGCAGCAGCAGCGCCGCCAGCACCCCGCCCGCGAGCACGGCCACGGCGCCGACGAGCTGGCTCGTCTCCAGCCCCGCGGCGAACGCCTCCGAGATCCGCAGCCGCTCCGCAGCCCCGTCCGCCGCCGCGAGCGCCGCGGGCAGCGAGGCGGCGCCCACGGCCGCCGGAACGAGGGCGGCGAAGCGGGCGTTGAGGACCGCGCCCAGGACCGCGACGCCGAGGCCGTTGCCGAACTCGGCCAGCGTGCCGTTGATCCCCGCGCCGACCCCGGCCTTCTCGGGCGGGATCGCGCTCATGATGGCGTTGGCCATGGCCGGCATGGAGAGCGCCACGCCCGCGCCCATCACGACCAGGCCGAGCAGCATCCCGCCGTAGCCGTGGGCGCCGAGCAGCGCGATCGAGGCAAGTCCGGCGGCCACCAGGGACATGCCGATGGCGATGAGCCCCGGGGTGCCGATCCTCGGCAGCAGCCGGGCCGCGACGCCGAGCAGGTTGAGGACGATGACGGTGAGCGCGAGCGGTGCCGTGCGCAGCCCGGCGTCGAGCGGCCCGTACCCCAGGACGAACTGGAGGTGCTGGGTCAGCAGGAAGAGCGAGCCGGTCATCCCGAAGGCGACCAGGACGGCGCCGCCGACCGCCCCGGTGAAGCGCTGGTCACGGAAGAAGCGCATGTCCAGCATCGGGTACGGGATCCGCAGCTCCCACCGGACGAAGCCGCCGAGGACGACGACCCCGACGGCTGCGGCGAGCAGCACCCGGCCCGACGTCCAGCCGTGGTCGGGGCCCGAGATGATCGCGTACACGACGGCGGTCATCCCGACGGTGGAGAGCAGCGCGCCGAGCAGGTCGGGACGGTCGCCCTCCTTGGTCCTCGACTCGGGTACGAGGGCGGCGACGGCGATCAGTGCGAGCACCGCGACGGGGATGTTGATCAGGAAGATCGCGCCCCACCAGAAGTGTTCGAGCATGACCCCGCCGAGCAGCGGACCGGCCGCGAAACCGAGGGAGCTGACGGTCGACCAGAGGGCGATCGCCTTGACGCGCTCGGTGTCGTCGAAGATCTGGACGACGACGGCGAGCGTGGTGGTGATCAGCAGTGCGCCGCCGACGCCCATGCCGGCGCGGGCGGCGATCAACTGCGCGCTGGTTCCCGAGAGTCCGGCCGCCAGGGAGCCGATCCCGAACAGCGCGAGCCCGGTGATCAGGAGCTTCTTGCGGCCGTAGCGGTCGGCGGCGTTGCCGGCGGTGAGCAGCAGCCCCGACTGGACGAGGGAGTAGGCGTTGACCATCCACTGGATGTCGGCGGTGGAGGCGCCCAGCTCGCGGGTGAGGGAGGGGATCGCGACGCTGAGGATGGTGTTGTCCAGCAGCACGGTGATCTGGGCGAGACAGATGACACCGAGGATGAGCCAGCGCTGGGGGTGGGGGGCGGGGGTGACCGGGTTCTGGGCGGGCGCTGTCGGCATGGGGGACTCCTTGAACGCCTTGTACGGTGTATGGGACTCACGTCGCCATACACCGTACAAGGTTTTTCCCTTACGCCGTATAGGCAATTTGGGTGAACATGGTCAGGAGGCCTTCCGCGTCAGGTCGTAGAGCGTCGTGCCGTCCACGGTGACCTTCTTGAAGGTGGCCTCCACCCAGGTGGTGATGGACGAGCTGCCGTTGCCGCCGGGGCCGCCGCCGCTGCCCGAGAGGAAGTAGTGGATCTTCCCGTCGGCCACGTACTTCTTGAACTGGGCGAGGGTCGGGGACGGGTCGCTGCCGTTGAAGCCGCCGATGGCCATGACGGGCTTCTCGGTGGCGAGCTGGTAGCTGGCGGCGTTCTGGGAGCCGATGGCCGCGGCGACCCAGGTGTAGTCCGAGGCGTTCTTTTTGAGGGCCGCCTCGACTTCGGTGCTGACGTTCTGGCCGTTGAGAAGGCCGCCCATGCCGCCGCCTCCCATGCCGCCGCGCTCGCCCATGGCGCCGCCGCCGGGCAGGCCGCCGGGCATCCCGCCGGCCTGCTGCTGACCGTTCTGGCCGTTCGCGCCTGTCTGGCCTGTCTGGCCGTTCTGCGTGGGCGGCTGCCCCATACCCTGGCCGCCGCCACCGGTCGGGGGCTGCCCCATGCCCTGGCCCTGAGCCTGGCCCTGAGCCTGTCCTTGGCCCTGAGCCTGGCCCTGCTGGCCGGGCATCCCCATTCCGCCGCCATCGCCCCCGCCGGGGAAGCCGCGCCGGCCTCCCCCGCCGAAGCCGCCCATCGAGGCCGGGCCCGCCGTGACGATCGAGCCGGTGTGCGCGCTGTTGACCGTGGTCAGGGTGTACGCGAACGGACCCGCCAGCGCGGCCACCGCGGCGAGACCCGCCGCGCCGAGCGCAAGCCGCCGCCCCAGCCGTCCCACGCACAGCAGTCCGGCCGCGGCCACCAGACCGCCGATCAGCACCGCCCAGCGCAGCCACGGCAGGTAGTCCGTGGTCCGGCCGAGCAGGACGAACGCCCAGACCGCGGTCGCCGCGGCCGTCACCGCGAGCGTCGCCGACGCCAGGAGGTGCGCCCGCTCCTCCCACAGCACCGCGACGCCCATGCCGATGACGGCGGCGATGTACGGGGCCAGGGCGACCGTGTAGTACTGGTGGAAGATGCCGGCCATGAAGCTGAAGACGCCCATCGTCATCAGCAGCGCGCCACCCCACACGAGGAACGCCGAGCGCGCCGTGTCCGTACGCGGGCTCCTGCGGGTGATGACGAGTCCGGCGACGAGCAGGATCAGCGCGGCGGGCAGCAGCCAGGAGATCTGGCCGCCGACCTCGGAGTTGAACATCCGGCCGATGCCGGTCTCACCCCACATGCCACCGCCGCCACCGCCGCCAGGGCCACCGGCGCCTCCGCCGCCGCCCCCGACGCTGCCGGTCTCGTTGCCGTTGATGCGGCCGAGACCGTTGTAGCCGAAGGTCAGTTCAAGGAAGGAGTTGTTCTGCGAGCCGCCGATGTACGGGCGGGAGGACGCGGGCCACAGCTCCACGATCGCGACCCACCAGCCGCCCGCGGCCACCATCGCGCCCGCCGCCAGGGCGAGCTGACCGAACCTGCGCCGTACGGACGTGGGCGCGCAGACCGCGTACACCAGGGCCAGCGGCGGCAGGATCAGGAACGCCTGGAGCGTCTTCGTCAGGAAGGCGAGGCCGATCGCGACCCCCGCCCACACCAGCCACTTCGTCCGGCCCGCCTCCAGCGCGCGCAGCACGCAGTAGATGGTGACGGTCATCAGCAGCGCGAGCAGCGCGTCCGGGTTGTTGAAGCGGAACATCAGCGCGGCGACCGGCGTCAGCGCCAGGACGACGCCCGCGGTGAGCCCCGCGACCGGGCTGAAGCGGCGGCGTACGGCGGCGTACAGCACCGCGATCGTCCCGACGCCCATCAGCACCTCGGGCACCAGGATCTGCCACGAGCCGAGCCCGAAGAGCCGTACGGACAGGGCCATCGGCCAGAGCGCGGCCGGCGGCTTGTCGACAGTGATCGAGTTCGCGGCGTCGGAGGAGCCGAAGAAGAACGCCTTCCAGCTCTCGCTGCCCGCCTGGACCGCCGCGGAGTAGAAGGAGTTGGCGTACCCCGAGGCGCTCAGGTTCCAGAGCTGGAGGAGCGCGGTGGCCAGCAGGAGGGCGAGCAGGGCCGGGCGCACCCAGGCAGGGTCCTCCGGCCTGCCCCGCCGGAGGCGGGCGGCGCGTCCGGCGCCGGCGGCGCGGCGGGCGTGGCGGTCCGCCGCCAGGGCGGGCCCGTCGGGCTGAAGGGTCGTGGTCATCGGGCATTCCTTGAGGAGAGAGCGGCGGAGGAGCGAGCGGCGGAGCGAGCGTCCGTGGGGTCGTCGGTGCGCCGGTCCGGGAAGACCCAGGCGCGCAGGAGCAGGAAGCGCAGCACCGTCGCGGCGAGGTTGGCGGCGATCAGTACGGCCAGTTCTGTGGAGTGCGCGGGGTTGCCGGTGGCCGCGTCCAGGGCCGCGAGCGAACCGCTGGTCAGGGCGAGGCCGATCGCGAAGACAACCAGGCCCTGGGCCTGGTGGCGGACGGCGCCGTCCCGGCCGCGTACCCCGAAGGTGAGCCTCCGGTTGGCGGCGGTGTTGACGATCGCCGAAACCAAGAGGGCGGCGGCATTGGCGAGTTGTGGACTCGCTGTGGCGCGGAAGAGCGAGTACAGGAGAAGATAGAAGAGCGTGGACAGGGCGCCCACGACACAGAAGCCGACCAGTTGCCTGGCGAGACCGCCGGGAACCCCACTGATCCGGCGGTCCCTCGGATCGTCCCCGAAGGGCCTCGCCAGCCGGTCCAAAGGCAGCGCGCCCACCGCGAGCGCACGCCCCACGCGCCAGACGCCCTTCAGATCCTCGGTCGCGGTGCTGATGATGTTCACCGTGGATTCGGGGTCGTCGATCCAGTCGACCGGCACCTCATGGATCCGCAGTCCGGCGCGCTCGGCGAGCACCAGCATTTCCGTGTCGAAGAACCAGCCGGTGTCCTCGACCATCGGCAGCAGCCGCTGGGCGACATCACGCCGTATCGCCTTGAACCCGCACTGGGCGTCACTGAACCGAGCCGACAGGGAGGACTTGAGAATGAGGTTGTAGGCCCGCGAGATGAACTCGCGCTTCGGCCCCCGCACGACCCGCGACGACCGGGAGAGCCGGGAGCCGATCGCCAGATCGGAGTGCCCGGAGATCAGGGGGGCGACCAGCGGCAGCAGCGCGTTCAGATCGGTGGAGAGGTCCACGTCCATGTAGGCGAGGACGGGCGAGTCGGAGTGCGACCAGACGGTCCGGAGCGCCCTCCCACGCCCCTTCTCCTCCAGGCGGTACGCCCGTACCTCCGGCAGCTCCGCGTCCAGCCGGGCGGAGACCTCGGGGGTGCGGTCGGTGCTCGCGTTGTCCGCGATCGTGATCCGGAAGCTGTACGGGAAGGTACGGGCGAGATGGTCGTGCAGACGCCGCACACATGGTTCGAGGTCCTGCTCCTCGTTGTAGACGGGAACGGTCACGTCGAGTACGGGGGCCTCGGTCACCTCGACCGGGAGATGCTCCCGGGCCGGGAGGGTGCCCCATGAAGTGTCGGTTCGCATGGTCAGACACTCGCGGGGCGCGCTGTCACGGCCGTGTGGTGAGCCTGTGCCCTGTCTGTGAGTCGTACGGGACCGGCCCCCGCGGCGCCCCAGCGTCCCGTGGGGTTGCCGTCGCCGTACCCGTGGCCGTATCGGTGCCCAGCGGGGCCGGCGCGTACGGCAGCCGTACGGAGAAGACGGTCCGGCCCGGCACGCTCTCCACCACCACGGTCCCGCCGTGCGCGGTGACGACGGCCTGGACGATCGCCAGACCGAGCCCGGTGGACCCGGCCGCGCGGGAGCGCGAGGCGTCGCCGCGCGCGAAGCGTTCGAAGACATGGGGGAGCAGCCCGGGAGGGATACCCGGCCCGTCGTCCCGCACATCGAGCACGACCGAGGCACCGTCCCGGCGCACGCGGGCGACGACGGTGGTGCCGGGCGGCGTGTGCGTACGGGCGTTGGCGAGGAGGTTGACGAGGACCTGGTGGAGCCGGGAGGCGTCACCGTGCACGAGGGCGGGCGGCTCCTCCGGCCCCGGCAGCTCCAGCCGCCAGTGGTGGCCCTGCCCGGCGGCGTGCGCGTCACTGAGCGCGTCCACGACCAGCGGGGAGAGATCGGTGGCCTCGTACGAGAGCGGGCGTCCCGCGTCGAGCCGTGCCAGCAGCAGCAGATCCTCGACCAGCCCGGTCATCCGTTCCGCCTCTGCCTCGATCCGGCCGAGCGCGTACCGGGTGTCGGGGCCGGTCTCCTCCCGGCCGCGCCGGGTCAGTTCGGCGTACCCGCGGATGGAGGCCAGCGGTGTCCGCAGCTCATGGCCCGCGTCGGCGACGAACTGCCGGACGCGCGTCTCGCTCTCCTGCCGGGCGGCGAGCGCGGAGCCGACGTGCCCGAGCATCCGGTTGAGCGCGGCGCCGACCTGCCCGACCTCGGTACGGGGATCGGCCTCGGCGGCGGGCACCCGTACGAGCGGCGCCACCTCCCCGCTGTGCAGCGGCAGTTCGGAGACCTGGGTGGCGGTGGTCGCGACCCGCCGCAGCGGGCGCAGCGCCACCCCGACGAGGGCCCCGCCGGCGATCCCGGCCGCGACCAGACCGGCGAGCGTGACACAGACCTCCACGAGGACAAGGGTGTTGAGGTTGTCCTGGACGTCCTTGAGCGGGATGCCGACGAGGAAGTCGCCCTTGAAGCCCTCGATGTACGTGACCCGGTAGTCGCCGAGTCCCGGCAGCGTGACCGTGTGCGGGCCGCTGTCCCGCGCGACGGTGGCGAGGGCGGCGCTCTGTGCCGGGGTGAGGTCCTTGTTCGAGACCGGCGGCCAGGAGGAAGAGCTCTTCTGCTCGTCGCTGACGAGGCCGCGGCCGACCGTACCGTCGGCCGAGACCACCGCGCCGACCGTGCCGAGCGGCGCGCCACCGCCGGTGACCACCTCCAGCGGATCCTTGCTGCCGCCGGGGATCCCGCCGGGCGGCGGGGTGTCGGCGACGGCCCCGTCCCGGGGCCCCGCGGCGCGTTCCGCGACGGACCGCACCTGCTGGTCCAGCTGGCCGTACAGATAGGAGCGGAAGGCGATCGTGGTGACCGCCCCGATCACCGCGGCCACCACGGCGATCAGCGCGACCGCCGACACCACCAGCCGGGTCCGCAGCGACCAGCGCCGCCCCTTCACCCCTCTGGTGCCTTTCGGACGCGTCATCGCGGGGCGTCACCGGGCTCGCCGGGCTTGATCAGATAGCCGGCGCCGCGCCGGGTGTGGATCATCGGCGGGCGGCCTGCGTCGATCTTCCGGCGCAGGTAGGAGATGTACAGCTCGACGACGTTGGCCTGGCCGCCGAAGTCGTACGACCAGACCCGGTCCAGGATCTGGGCCTTGCTCAGCACCCGGCGCGGGTTGCGCATCAGATAGCGCAGCAGCTCGAACTCGGTCGCCGTCAGGTGGATGGAGTGCCCGTCGCGGGTGACGTCGTGGCTGTCCTCGTCGAGGGTCAGGTCCCCCACCACCAGCAGCGACTCGCTCCGTACGGCCGCCGCGCCGGAGCGCCGGATCAGCCCGCGCAGCCGGGCCACGACCTCCTCCAGGCTGAACGGCTTGGTGACGTAGTCGTCCCCGCCCGCCGTCAGCCCGGCGATCCGGTCCTCGACGGAGTCCTTCGCGGTGAGGAAGAGCACCGGCACCTGCGGCAGCTCGCGGCGCAGCCGACCGAGGACGGCGAGACCGTCCATGTCCGGCAGCATCACGTCCAGCACCACGGCGTCGGGCCGGAACTCCCGCGCGCCCCGCACGGCACCGGCGCCGTCCCCGGCGCTGCGCACCTCCCAGCCCTCGTACCGCAGGGCCATGGAGAGCAGCTCGGTGAGCGAGGTCTCGTCGTCGACGACGAGCACACGGACGGGGCTCCCGTCCGGCCTGAGCATTTCGGTACGCCCGCGGGGCGAGGTGAGGGTCATGGTGCCCACCTTGGGCAAGCGCTCTGAGAGAGACCTTGCCGCTTCCTGTGAATCCCCTGAGAATGCGTGGCCGCCGGGGCACGCGGCTCACGGGCCCCGGCGGACGGTCATCCGGGCGGCGGCGAACGCGTCATCCGAACCCGGCGTCCCTCACCTCATCCGGGGCCGAGCCCGAAGAGCCGGGCCCCGTTCCCGTGGCAGACCGCGCGCAGCCAGCCGTCGCCGAGCCCGAGCCGTTCCAGGGCTTCGAGCTGATGGACGTACGGATACGGCAGGTTCGGGAAGTCCGTGCCCAGCAGGATCCGGTCGCCGAGATCGGCGAGCCGCGCCCGCTCCGCTTCCGGGAAGGGCGCGAACCCCTCGCTGAAGTCCGTGAAGGCCATCGTGGTGTCGAGCCGTACCTCACCGTACCGCTCCGCGAGATCCAGGAAGTCGGTGTACTCCGGCATCCCGAGGTGCGCGACGACCAGCCGCAGCCGCGGATGCGCCGCGAGCAGCCGCCCCACCGGTCCCGGCCCGGTGTGCTTCCCGGGCACGGGCCCCGAACCGCAGTGCATCACCACCGGCACACCGGCCTCGGCGAGCAGCCCCCAGGCAGGGCCGAGCAGCGGGTCGTTCGGGTCGTACGCTCCCACCTGGACGTGCGCCTTGAAGATCCGCGCACCGCCCTCGACGGCTTCCCGCACATACCGCCCGACGTCCTCCTCGGGGAAGAGCGTGGCGGTCCGCAGACAGTCGGGCGTACGGTCGGCGAAGCCGGCGGCCCAGCCGTTCAGCCAGCGGGCCATGCCCGGCTTGTGCGGGTAGACCATCGACGTGAACGCGCGCACGCCGAACGCGCGGAGCAGGGCGAGGCGTTCGGCCTCGTCGTGGCGGTAGGTGATGGGCCACTCCCGGCCGGTGAGGGGCCCGGCGGAGTCGAAGTAGGCCCACACCTTCCGCAGGACGCGGTCGGGCATGAAGTGGGTGTGGACATCGACGAGCGCGGGCACCCCGATCCGCTCCCGGAACCGCCGTACGGCATCCACCTCGCCACCCACCTCGTCACCCACCTCGTCACCCACCTCGTCGCCCATGTCAGAACAGCCCGTCCTGCACATCGCCACCGGCGCCCCGTACCTCCGCGACGGGCACGGTGACCGCGTCCGCGCCACCGCCCTCGACCAGCTCCCAGCCGCTCATGAGCCGCGTGTCCAGCACGACCACCTCCCTCTCGTCACCGGCGGGGGCAAGATGCAGATCGGGCCCGGCGGCGGCGACCAGCCGCCCCGCGACGCTCCCCCCGTCGACCAGTTCGCCCACTACCCCGCTCACCGCCGCCGTATCCGTACGCTCCAGCCCGAACACCCCGGCGTGGTCAACGGCGCCGAAGGTCAGCCGCTCCAGCGACTGCGGCCACCCCTCCAGCGCCGCCGCCCGGGCGTGCAGCCGCTCCACCTGGCCCGCCCGCTCGACCGGCCCCGGCAGCGCGTACCGTACGGCCCGCTTCGCCGCGTACGGGATACGGTCCGGCACCCCGAGCCCCCTGCGCACCAGCTCCTCCGTCCGCCGCGCGGCCATCAGCGGCCCCCGCCCGAGCCAGGAGAACACCACCGCGCCCTGCTCCAGCAACCGCGCGGACCCGCGCTGCTCGGCGGTGATCCCGACCTTCACCATGCCGGGCCCGAACCACGCCAGGTAGACGCGGTAGGTGCGCGGATCGTCGGCGAGGGTGTCGGCGGCCACGGAGTGCGCCCGCTCCAGCCGCGCACACTCCCCGCACCGCCCGCCGGTACTCCGCCCGGGGATCACCGCCCCGAGGGGGCACACATTCCCCCGCGCCCCGACACACCCCCGCGCCCCGACGGCACGGAACCCCAGGTCACGCCCGTACACCAACACACTCTCCCGCCGCTCCCCACCTCTCTCCCCACCTCTCTCCCCACCCCGCTCCCCACTCCGCCGCCACCGCAGCACGGGCCCCCCGCCGTCCCACCGCAGCCCGTCGCACCACCACGCCATCCGCGTACCTCCTCCTGTGCCGTGATGCCAGAATGCCGTCTTCGACGGGCCGGAAGGACACCCCATGAACAAACCGACCGCGGCACACGAGGCGGACGCACCCGAGCACCCCCAGCCCCCGGCATTCACCCGCTACCAGAGCACGGTCCGGAGCCCCCGCGGCCACTACCCCGGCGTCTTCGCCCTGGCCAACGGCCTGGCGAGGAGCGGCGCCCTGACCGAGGAGCAGTGGCGCTTCTGGCGGGCCGGCAACGACTGGTACGACGCCAACTACCCCGACCCGTCCACCGTCGACCCCCTGGTCTACGACCCGGACCACAACCCGGGAGCGGTCGCCTGGTTCAAGTCCTCGCCCGAGGCGGAGCCACTGATCGCGCGCCTTGCCGGCTACCTGGAACTCCTCACGGCGCACGGCGTCGGCTGGCACGAACTGCGCTCGACTGACCCGGGCAGGGTGGTCTACGAGGACGCGTACCAGGTGGTCGTGGTCCCGTACGGCCCGGACCCCGCCCAGGAGGGGCGCTGACCGCCAGGACCGTACCGGCGGTGGACGACATGCCGCGCCACCACCTGAGCCGGTCCACCGCGGCCAGTGCCATGACGGCACGCTCGCCGGCCACGGAGCCCGCGCGAAAACCCGTTGGCGGACCACGGCGACCACTGCTACTTTCCCGGAGGCCGTGCGAGAGAACGAGGAGGTGGTACCCGTGAACGCAGTATCGACATGGGTGCTCCCCTCCGGGGTCACGGTCGGGCGATAGGTCGTCCGGGAGCGCCGTTCACGAGCACTCCCGAAAGGCACGACCATGCGATTCACTTCTGAACATCGCCTCGACGACGGCATCCTGGAACGCGAATTCACCCTCGGCGAGATCCCCGGCACCCTGTGGACGCCCGAATCCGCCGCACCCGTCCCGCTGATCCTGATGGCCCACAACAACGGCCTGCCCAAGGGGGAACCCCGGCTGGTGGCCCGGGCCCGGCACTCCGCGTCGTACGGCTACGCGGTGGCCTCCATCGACGCCCCCGGGTGCGGCGACCGGCCCCGTTCCGCCGCCGACGAGCAGGCCCGCGCCGACCTCCGCCGGGCGATGCGGGCCGGCGAGCCGGTCGACGAGATCTTCGAGTCCTTCATCGGCCCGCTGGTCGAAAAGACGGTCCCGGAATGGCGGACCACCCTGGATGCCCTCCTCGCGCTGCCCGAGATCGGCGGCCCGGTCGGGTACTCGGGGTGGACCGCCGTCGGCATCCGGCTGGCGGTGGCCGAACCGCGCATCGCGGCCGCCGGTTTCTTCGCCGGGGGGTACGTGCCCCACGCCCAGCGCGAGGAGGCCCGGCGGGTCACCGTTCCGCTGCTGCTCCTGCTGCAGTGGGACGACGAGGGGAACCCCCGGCAGCGGGCCCTGGACCTGTTCGACGCCTTCGGCACCAAGGAGAAGACGCTGCACGCCAATATGGGCGGGCACACCGGTACCCCGTGGTTCGAGGTGGACGACGGGAACCGGTTCTTCGGCCGGCACCTGAAGTGACGCCGGGCCGAAAGGCCGGCAGCGGACGGTAGGCGGTAGGCGATGTCCGCCGGATGCCGTTCATCGAGGACGGGTCCCGGCCCTCCTCGATGACGGCGCCCGGCACCGCTTCGGCTCAGGACGACGGGCTCTCGGGCACACCCTCGCGGCCGGTGCCTTCCGCCGATCAGGCCGAGGACAGCTGTTCCGCGATCTCCTTGACCCAGGCGGCGCTCTTCGCCGGGTCGTTGAGGGATTCCGCCCACTCGTCCGGAGACAGCCGCTGGTGGGCGGGGCCTGATTTGAGAGCGACGAGAAGGGCTCTGGCCGAGTTCCTCATTTCGGGCGATGTGTCGCCGCTGCCCTTGATGTCCGCGCCCGCGGCCAGTCCGTAGAGTTTACGAGCCATGGCCTGGCGTTCACCGTTCTCCACCTTCTTCCAGAACTTCAGGGCCTCCTTCAGCGCATCCTCCCGGGAAGCGGGCTCCGCCGACGTCTGCTCCTCCGCCCAGCGTTCGGGGTGGCGGGCACCGTCGTAGCGCTTCTTGCCCGCGCGGCCCGCGCGGTAGGCGGTGACCCCGAGGATGAGGCCGGCCGCGCCCGCGGCGAGGCCCCAGCCGACCGGGTTGCTCGCCAGTCCGGCACCTCCCGCCGTGGCGGCGACCGCCGTCACGATGCCGCCCGCGGCCTTGGTGGACTCGCCCACGGCGGTCAACGCCTGCTTGCCCATCTTGTTGCGCTGCTTGCCGAGCGCGTACGTGTGCACCGTGTCCATCGTGTTCACGTCCTCGGCCTGCCGGACGTCTCTCGCGGCGTCGCGGGCGTCACCCATCGCCGACCAGGCCGCGTCGATGGCGCCGGAAACGCGCTCCAGCCGGTCCTCACCCTCGTGACCCCAGTGGGCGTCCAGCGCGACATACGCCTCGGCCGCGGCCCATTCCGCTTCCTGCCGCGCCTGGTCCAGCCGGCCCAGTGCCTCGTCGTCGACCCGGTCGGACTTCCCGAGCCCTTTCAGGGCGCGGTATTTACGGGCCGTCAGCCCGACCCGGCCCGCCGCACGGACCCCCTTCACCGCGCCGACAACACCGGAGCCGATGCCGCTCGCCTCGGACGCCGTCGCGGCGCCCGCCGCCTTCTGGGCCTTGGTCAGCTCCTTGGCGATACCGAGGGCGTAGCTTCCGGAGCTGGCGGCGCCGATGACCGCGTCGGCCGATTTGGTGTTGGCCTTCTTGTCCGCTCCGTGGAAGGCGGCCCCGGCCTTGTGCTTCTTGGCGTCCTTCTTGGCCTTGGCCGCTTCCATGCCACTGAGCAGGGTGCCGGCGGTCTCCGTGACGAGGTTCCCCGACGCGGCGGCGGTCCCCGAGGAGCCGGCGGACTGCTTGAGGCCCTCGTTGGCGGTGGCGGAGGCCTGCTGGGAGAAGCCCGCGTTGGCGGGCACATGGACGCCCTTGACGAAGGTGTCGATGAGCTCGAAATTCTTCTTGAGCTTGTCGAGGATCTTGGCGATCCGGTCGCGAAAACTCTTCGACCCGGAGGACGCGTTGCCGTTCTCCGGCGCCTTCCCTTTCGCGGTACCCCTGGCCCGCTGCACCGCCGCGGTCGCGGCCCGGTTGCCGGCGCTGGACTGGATCTCAAGGAGGGCGCGCTCCGCCGAGTTCCCGGACGCACTCCCGTCCCGGCGCTGCCGGTTCGGCATCGGAGCAGCCACTAACTGCCGAGTTGAGGTGCGGTACACCGGGGCGTTCATGGACGTACCTCTCCTCTGCCGGACCAAGGCGACTGGAGAGTAGCCACGCGTGGCGAACGGAAGGGGTGCAGCGGGGAAACACTTCACAGATCGCACGGAACGCGTTGTGGTGGATGCGGGAGGAGGAAGCACGGCTCACGCTTCCCTCACCTCACCAAGTGCAGCCGGCGGCCACCTCTCCCGTTCTACGTGGCGAGGATCTCCCCGAACACACGTGGCACCCACTGATCGAGCCGGTTGCCGAACTCCGCCGCTGACTCGATGCCGAAGGCCGGCAGGGTTCCGGCGTCGTCGAGACCGGCGAGGAAGTCCACGTCGGCCCAGCCGCCGCGGAAGAGCACCACGGACAGTTCGGTGTGCGCCGGGCCGGTGATGAGCACGCCGACCGAGTCGGGGTCACGCACGATCGCCCGGTCGGTCTCGAATCGCTGGGGCCATGGCGCGGCTTCGTCCCGCCATGTCATCCGCCCGACCTCAAGGCCGGCCCTCAGCAGGCCGGCAGCCCGCTCGTCAATGACCGCGGCCGCCTGATCGAGATCAACGACTCGTTCCATGAACCGATCATGCTCCGCCCCGGTGCCGTATTCCACCGGCTCACGCTCCGGGAATCCGCCGGCCCCTCGCCTACGTGGCGTCCACCATCAGGGTGTAGTCCACACCGACCGTGAAATCGCCGGACCGGCCGCGGATCGTCAACGTGTGCTTTCCGGGCTCCAGCGGAGGCAGTTGGACCCAGAGTCCGCAGGCCGTCGTGGTGAAGCGTCCGCCCGTGCCCGTGACGGGGTTGCCGGCGACGCTTTCCACCTCGATCGGCTCGCCCCGCTGAGTGTCCGGGGCGACGTTCTTCCCGTCCAGAACGGCGGCCCCCTCGGCTGTCCTCATGAACCCCGCGCAGTCCGCCGGCTCACCGATCCGGTTCAGCAAGGGGAAGGCGATCGGCACTCCGGCGGGGACGCCGCACGTGCGCTCGGTGTGCGTGCCGAAGGTGCCGGCGAGGAACCACACGTCCGGCGGCTGGTTCCGCTCGCACGCGCTGCCGTTCTGATCGGCGACCGGGTTCGTCAGCTCGGGCTCCGTCGACGCCCACGTCCACCACCGGCTCTGCAGCGTCCCGGAAGAAAGGCGATCTTCTCCGTCCTCTCCAGCTTCCCCGGCCCTTGTCCCGCACCCCACGAGCGCGGCCAGCATCACAGCCGTGAGCCCCGCCCCGACCGTACGGATCTTCATGAGTGCCCCTCCACCCCCTCGCACGAATGCTTCGACTCCCCAGCCGTCATGCGATACAAGCGGTCACCCTAACCGGGAACCGGCACCGAACCCGCACCCTTCTGATCCGCCGCTACGGGGGCCGATTCCTCGCACGCCGTGGAAAAAAGTCGCGCGTCGCTGTCGATCCGGCCACCTCCCGTTCGACGTAATTGTGTGCGGCGCTCCGCCGCACGATGACGCGACAGGACCTGACGAGGACAGACATGGATCAACTACTGAGAGTGATGAACTTCAACGTCTCGAGTGACGGAATCGCAGCCGGGGAGGCCCAGAGTTTCGAGCGGCCGTTCGGCTTCGACCATCCCGAGAGGCTGTTCGCCTGGGCCGGAGCCACGGCGAGCTGGCCCATGCGCACGGATTCCGGCGGGAGCCGGGGCCTGGACGACTACTTCACGCGCGACTTCGCACGCAACATCGGCGCCGAGATCATGGGCCGCAACAAGTTCGGACCCCAGCGCGGGCCCTGGCAGAACCATGAATGGCGCGGCTGGTGGGGGGAGGAGCCCCCGTTCCGCACGCCGGTGTTCGTCATGACCCACCACGAGCGTCCGTCGTTCACGCTCTCCGACACCACGTTCCACTTCGTCGACGGCGATCCGGCCACGGTCCTCGAACGGGCGCGGGAAGCGGCGCAGGGCAAGGACGTCCGACTCGGCGGCGGGGTCACCACCATCCGGCAGTTCCTCGATGCCGGCCTCGTCGACACCCTGCATGTGGCGGTCTCACCGGTAAGGCTGGGGTCCGGACTGCGGCTCTGGGAGTCCCCCGACGAACTGCTCGACCGGTTCCACCTGGAGGTTGTGCCCAGCCCGAGCGGCGTGACGCACCACCTGTTCTGGCGAAGGTGAGGCGGGGCCCCAAGTTCGGGCTGCGACGGTGAGGGGGCATCCGCCCCAGCGGATGCCCTTCCACGCGAGAGGCCCCCGGATTTCTCCCGGCCCGCGCAACCTGCCCTGCACGACACGCCCCGGAGCCAGATCTGGCCGGAGATCATCCAGATCGCCCTCGACCGGCTCGAAGCTCTGCCCAACCCTGGCTGACCAGCAGCATCCCCTCCCTGCTACCAGCACCATCTCAACCGGAGCCGTGGAACCCGGTGCCCACCCGGCATGACAGCCGGAACATCAGCCCTGCCCGCAAGCAGAAATCTTCACTCCGAACGAGCAGAGGGATCGTCAGCAATCTGACGACCCCTCATGCAAGACCGAGGTTAACGACACCCCTTCGACTGCGTCGGGCCCTTCTGCGTGAAAGGCCGAGCCTGGCCGGGGCGGGGCCCCGACGGCGAACTGTCGATCAGCGTGTCGCGGGCGGGATGCTCTGCTCGTACTGGAAGACGTTGCAGGGGTCGTACTTCGCCTTGATCTCGCGCAGCCGCTCGAAGTGCTGTCTCCCCCAGTAGGCGGTCTCCCACTCCTGCATGCCGACGTTCGGCACGTTGACGTAGGCGCCGTCCACGAAGCGGCGCATCGCCTGGCTGAATTCGGCGGTCCAGGCCTGGCACTCCGAGGTGAGCGGGTCGCAGACGCCTGGTGTCGTCGAAGGAGTCCCCCAGGCTGCGCCGATCTCGCCGTAGAAGATCGCGTCGCGGTGCACGAACGCGGTGCCGCCGCGGGGCTCCTCCTTGATCGCCCCGCCGAAGGCATCGACGAAGTAGTTGCTCTCCTCCGTGGGAGCGTTTCGCATGAAGTGGCCGATGACGTCGATCGCCTTCTTCGGGAACAGCTTCTTGGCGAACTGCGAGAAGAACTTCACGTTGGCGGGCTCCTGCGAGCGCGGGACCTGGGCTCCGGCATAGATGGGGCCCCAGTTACCGACCTGCACCGTCACATCGGGCGTGCCGATCGACAGGATCGGAGCCAGCAACTTTCTGGCCTCTGCCTCCGTGCCCTCCGCGAGCCACCCGAACAGCAGGATCTGGGACTTGTGGATCTCGACTTCGGATCCGAGGCGGTTGTCGGCGAACGGTACCGTACGCTGCCACGCATCGAAGATCCCATGCAGGTCCGTAAGGCCGTCCCAGGTCGCCTGCACATAGGCGATGCGCTTGAGCGGGTGCACCTTGTAGGTGAGTTGCGTGACGATTCCGAAGTTGCCGTTTCCCGCCCCACGGAGCGCCCAGAGCAGGTCCGAGTGGTCATTCAGGTCGGCATGGATCACTTCGGCGCAGTCGCGACCCGACGGGACGACGACCTCGGTCCCGATCAGGCTGTCACAGGCCATGCCGAGGTAGCGGTTGAGGGGGCCGAGGCCGCCGCCGACCGTCGCACCGACCAGGCCCACGCTGCCCTCGCTTCCGGTCGTGACCGCGAGGTCCCGCTCGGCGAGCGCCGTCACCGCTTCCAACTGGGTCAGGCCGGCGCCGACCGTCGCGATACCAGCGTCGGTGTTGATGTGGACCGACTTGAGCTGGCTGACGTCGATCACGATGCCGTTGTCGATGTTCGACCAGCCCTCCAGGGCATGGCGGCCGCTGCGTACCCGCAGTGCGACGTTGTGCTGCCGCGCCCAGGTGAGGGCGTTCACCACGTCCTGGGTCTCCTGGGCGAAGACGATGACCAGCGGGTAGTGAGAGAACAGCTGGTCGTAGTCGATGCGGTCATCCGTGTACGAGTCGTCACCGGGGCGGACGACGCGACCGGTCAGCTTCGCCGGCGGACATCCCGTCGACCTTTTGGTCGGGTCGCTCGCGGCCAGAAGGCCCGAGGTGCTTGCGGCCGCAATGTCCGGCGCGCCTGCGGCCGTGAGGCCCGGGATGACGACCGCCCCGGCACCGGCGGCCGCTGACGCTCTGAGCAGGTAGCGGCGGGAAAAATCGCTCAAGGTCCAAATCCTCTCGATCGGGCTACACCGCTACGCTGAGGGAGCCCTTACCCGCCAGCCGCCGGGCAGTCCTTTGTGGTCGACGCCCGCACGGTAACGGGGCGGCCATGCGGTGTTTCCCGACACGCCAATTGAGTACGGTGACGACACCCTGAAGGAGCAACTCAGCGGGATCCCGTCATAGCCGGTTGGGGATGCACCGCGTCCTGCTCGAAGCTGTTCCTTGGTCGAAGCGGTCAAAATACGCGGGCGCTCTCAAGATGATGGGCCGCAAGGCGGGCCGGTAATGGGGCGATTCGTGCCTCCGCGCGAATCGCCCCAAGGCCACCGCGGGCAACCGTCAGGAGGATCGCTCCGAGGCGACAGCAGTCGGGCTGCTGTAGAGGAGCCCTGCTCGGGTTGAGGGAAGGACCGTTGGAGAGGTGAGCGAGAATCGCTCGCCCCTCACGCCTCAGCTCGGTGAGCGCTCGGACTCACCTGGTCCGACGTCGATCTCACGAACGGCCGGCTCCGGGTGCGACGGAACGTGCAGCGCATCCGGCGGGAACAGCAGGAGCGGCAACGCAAGGTCGCAGGGAAGAAGTGGCAGCCCGCGCCAGGCCGGCCGGACGGCCTGATCTTCGCCACGATCACGGGCCGCGTCACCGATCCTGCGGGTGGCCGCGGAGCGCATGGACGACGCGCTCAACCTCGACGACTCCGACGACGAGCCGGAAGCGGAGGGAGTGGACGACTGACGGCGGGTTTCCGGCCGCGTTGATGTCATCCGTTGATGTCAAAGGCCCCGCCGGACGAACCGGCGGGGCCTTTGACCTGTGTGCACTCGGCAGGATTCGAACCTGCAACCTTCTGATCCGTAGTCAGATGCTCTATCCGTTAAGCTACGAGTGCTTGGCGTTCCGGGCTTTTCTTCCCGGTCGGCGTTGCGGGAACAACATTACATGACCTGCGGCGTCAGGTGAAATCCATTGCCCGCACCCCCTCTGACCTGCAGAGATGTCGAAAACATCGGGAGAACGGCCGAAGCCCCGGCCGTGAGGCCGGGGCTTCGGTGATCGACGCTGCGGAGGCGGAGGGATTTGAACCCTCGATGGGCTTTAAGACCCAAACCGCATTAGCAGTGCGGCGCCATAGACCGGACTAGGCGACGCCTCCAGCTTCCGTGTCGCGCGGGCGCGAAACGGGTGCGTGCAGATGATGACACAGCCAGGTGGGGTGTCACCAATCGCTCCTCACGGTACTAGGCAGGTGGGCCGCAGGGCAAAGCACATACCCGCGCGCAACGCCGGGGACCGGCGCGCGTTAGGCAGGGGGCCGGGCGTGGGGCCCGGCGTATGCCGTTGTCCGTTGTCCGTCAGGTCCAGGTCACTGTCAGGAGCCCTCATGCTGCGTCTGCGTCTCCTCTTTCTCGGTGTCGCCGCGTCCGCCGCCCTCGTCGGTACGTCCGCCGCCGCCACCGGCGCCCCGCTCGCGCCCGTACCGCTGCCCCTCACCGAGGAGGCCTGGCCGCAGGAGGCGGCGGCCCCCGGGGATCAGCTCACGGTCAGCGTCGCCGGTTCCGGGGCCGCCGCGGCCGACGGTACGTACCGGCTGACCTGCCGGCCCGTCGGCGGGACGCATCAGCGGGCGCGGGCCGCCTGCGACCGGCTGGCGGAGCTCGCCCGGGAGAGCCGGGATCCCTTCGCGCCGGTCCGCCGGGACGCCGTGTGCACCATGCAGTACGGCGGTCCCGCCACCGCCCGCGTCACCGGGACCTGGCAGGGCCGCGCCGTCGACGCCGCCTTCGACAAGAAGAACGGCTGCGAGATCTCCCGCTGGCGGACGCTGGAGCCCGTTCTTCCCGGGGCCGGTGAGTAGGACCGGCGGGCCAGGGCCGGGGGTGCTGAAGGCCCCGGGCGTAGGTGATGTGACCATGGCACAGGCCACGCGCACCCGCCCCGGGCCGCGGCCCCGGCGAGAGGTACCCCTCATCGCCGCCGCTGCCCCCGTTCCAGCCCTTAGACTCCCATCAGTGACAGGCCGGGAGCCGAGAGGCAAGATGGGTGCGGCCGTCCGCAAGGTGCAGTGGTTCAGGGAGGAAGCGTCGTCGTGAGCAGCAGGCCATCCCGAGGCGCTGCTCGCCTCGCGGCGATACTCGACGCACTCCCCGACGGCCTGGTGCTCGTCAACGCCAACGGCACGGTCGTCAACGCCAACACCATCGCCCTGGAGATGTTCGAGGCCCCCGGCACGGCCCTGGTCGGCCGCGGGCTGCTCGATCTGCTGCCCGAGTTCGACTCGAAGCTGATCCCCGGCTCGATGCGGCGCCCCGCCTCCGCCGACGCCCGCGGCCGTACGAAGCCCACCCGCATGATGGCGCGGCGCACGGACGGCAGCGAGTTCCCGGCCGAGGTGACCAGCGCGAGCCTGGAGGACGGCCGGGACGCGTACAACGACTCGCACAGCTACACCGGCGACGAGCTGCTCATGCTCGTCGTACGGGACCTGTCGGGGACTATGGACACCGAGGCCGAGCTGGCCCGCTCGCAGCGCCAGACGGAGATGATCCTGCGGGCCGCGTCGGAGGGCGTCGTCGGTACGGACACCGACGGGCGGGTCGTGCTCGTCAACCCGGCCGCCGCGCAGATCCTCGGCCACCGCGCCAGCGACCTGGGCGGGCAGGAGCTGCATCCGCTGATCCTGCACTCGCGCGCGGACGGCGAGCCGTTCCCGTACGAGGAGTCCCCGCTCGCGGACACGCTCCGCTCCGGCCGCAAGCACCGGGTGCGCGGGCAGGTGCTGTGGGCGAAGGGCGGCAAGAAGGTGCCGGTCGATCTGACGACCGCGCCGGTGCGCGACGGCGACCAGCTCGTCGGCGCCGTGATGACCTTCACCGACCGGCGCCCGTACGACGAACTCATCGAGCAGCACGCCGCAGAGCTGACCGCCGCCGAGGAGCGGCGTACCGCGGAGGTGGCCGAGACCGACGAGCGGCTCACCGCGGAGCTGACGGAGACGACCGACCGGCTCACCGCCGAGCTGGCCGCCGCCGAGGAGCGGCACGCGGCGGAGCTGGCCGACCGCAGTGACCGGTACGCGGCCGAGATCGAGGGGCTGACGGAGCGGTACGGGGATGTCGCGGGCCGGCACACCCAGCTCACCGCCGTGCTCGGCGAGGCGCTGCGCGGGCCTCTGGACGAGCTGCGCGGCGAACTGACCACGCTCGCCGCCGACCCGGCGGGCCACCTCTGGCCCGAGGCCAACCAGATCCTGCACCATCTCGCCGCCGGGTACGCGCGGATGACGACGCTCGTCGACAACGTCCTCGGCTATCAGCGGCTCGACGCCGGTACGGAGACGCTCACCAAGGCGAAGACCCTGCTCGACGGGGTCGTGGCGGCCGGTGTCGAGGGCGCGGTGGAGCTGATCGGGCCCGGCCGGGCGCAGTTCGCGGTGCACGCCCCACCGATCGAGGCCGAGGTGGACGGCGTCCGGCTGGCGACGGCGCTCGCGCATCTCGTCGCCGATGTGGCCGGGGTCGACTCGACGGGCCGTACGAAGGCGCCGTCGGCGGCCGGCGGTTACGTCGACTCGACCATCGTGGTGGCCGCCGCGCAGCGCGGCGACGTCGTACGGATCGAGGTGCGCGGGCCGTTCGCCGGGGGCGACCCGGTGCACGAGCCGATCGTGCGCGGGATCGTACGGGCGCACGGCGGCGTGCTGCAGACGCACGAGGTGCCCGGGATGAACGGCAGCGCGTACGTCCTGGAGCTGCCGCTGGGCGAGGGCTCGGGGGCGGTTCCGCCGCCCTCCGCGATGCCCGGCGGAGAGGGTACGCAGGGAGCGCAGCATCAGGCGCCTTCGCCGCATCCGGGCCCCGGGCAGGGTCCCGGGACCTCGGGCGGCGGCAGGCGGCGCGCGCGGCGGGCGACCACGGACGCGTTCCTGGACTCCCCGGCGGAGGAGACGGGCGAGCGGGATCGGGAGCCCACGGGACGGCGCAGGGCCCGCGCGATCGAGTCCGGGGCCGGCAGCGCAAGTGGCGCGGGTGGCGCAGGTGGCTCCGGAGCCGAGGGTACGGGCGACGGTACGGCCGGTGCCGGTGTCACGGGCGCCGGCGCCGGGAGCGGTACGGGGCGGCGGCGCGGGCGGCCCAGCCCGGCCGAGGACGCGGCGCCGGGCGGCGCCGGGCCCGGGGCCGCCGTCGCGCTGCCGGGCGGCGTGCCCGCGCCGGTGCCCGCGCCGTCGGAGGGCGCGGTCGTGACCTCGTCCGAAGGGGCGCATCCGACCGGGCTCGCGGCGCTCGGCGCGGCCGTGCCGCCGCAGGGCGTACCGGTCGAGCCGGGCTCCGAACGCCGCGCGCGGCACGGCGGGCCCGGTCAGCGGGCCCTTCCCGCGCTGCCGTCCGGGCCGTCCGCTCCCCAGGGGGGCGCTCCGGTCGCGCACGCCACGCCCGCCGCTCCGGTCGCGCACGCCGCGGCCCCGGCGCCCGCCGCCGTGGGGCCCGCGCCCGTACCCGCTCAGATGCAGCCCCAGCAGCCTTCCCAGCAGCAGCCCGCCGGGCGCCGTGCGCGCCGGGCGCTCGCGCCCGCGCAGGACCGGCGCGTCCCGCCCCCGGCCCCGGCCGAGGCGGACACCGCTCGCAGCCCGTTCGCCCTGCCGCCCGCCGAAGCGGACCGCAGGGTTCCCGCGCCCGCCGCCCAGGACACCTCGCTGCCGGGCCGGCACGACGCCGTACGCACGGCTCCGGACGACGACCACACCCCGCCGCAGCCGCACCCCCTGCCCGCGGCGGGGCGCCGCGCCCAGCCCGGCCCCATTCCCGCCCCCGCCCCGGTGCCCGCCGCCGAGACGGCCGCGGCGCCGGACCCGAGCGGCTGGGGCAGCCCCGTACCGGCCGCCCCGGTCGGCGCCTTCCCCCGGCAGGGTGCGGGCCGGCCCGCGGGAACGGCGACCAACGGGCAGGGGATGCCGACCACTTCCGGCTTCGGGTTCATGGCGCCGCCGCCGGGCTGGCCCGAGGAGCCCCCGCCCGCCGACGCGCCCGCCGCCCCGGCCGTCCCGGCTCCGGCGCCTGCCACAGGGCCGGCGCAGGTCACAGGGCCGGCGGCGGTCCCGGCACCGGCGCAGGTCGCAAGGCCTGCCCCCGGTCCGGCTCCGGCCCCCGGTCCGGCGCACGCTCCGGAATCCGAGCCCGCGCCGACGGCCGCCGCCGCGTCGGTCGCCGCGTCGGAGCCGTCCACCGAGTCCTCCGTACCGCACCCCCGGCTCGGCGCGCACCAGCCGCTGCCGCCCGCGCAGCCCCTGCCGGAAGAGGCCCCCGTCCCGGTCCCGGTCCCGCCGGACTCCACCCAGAGCCGCGGCTTCAGCGTGCGCACGCTGGGCCAGGGCGTGCCCCTGGCCCAGCAGGGGCAGCAGATCCCGCAGCAGGGCCAGCCGCCGACCGCGTCCTCGGGCCCCTCCGGTCCCTCCGGCCGTCGGCGCAAGCTCGGCACCCCGCCCGCCGGCACCGAGCCGGCCGGGGCCGCCGCCTCCCCGCAAACGCAACCGCAGCCACAGCCGCCGGGCCAGGCCCAGGGTCAGCACCAGACCCTGGGGGGCCGCCTCCCCACCACCCAGATCCCCGGCGGCGCCACCCAGGGCGGCGGCCTGCGGCTGCCGACCGCGCAGGCCGCGGGCCGGTCGTACGCCATAGGGGCGCCCGACGAGGGTGCCGAAGGCCCCGAGCCGCTGGACGGCCCCGGTGGCGCGGTCGAGGTCGCCAACCGCCCCCAGCCGCAGCCCGTCGACGACGAACTCCCGCCCGAGCCGCTCGACAACCCGCGCCGCCTGCTGGTCTGGCCCGCGCCGGACGTCCTGACGCAGCAGGCGCTGAGCGACCGCGGCTACCGGCCCGTCGTCGTGCACTCCCGCGAGGAGGTCGCCGCGCAGATCGCCGCGTTCCCCGCCGCCCTGTTCGTCGACCCGCTGACCGGCCCCATCACCCGTACGGCGCTCCAGTCGCTGCGCCAGGCCGCGGTCGCCGCCGAGGTCCCCGTCCTGGTGACGGCGGGGCTGGGCCAGGCGACCAGGGAGGCGGCGTACGGGGCAGACCCGGCCGTGCTCCTCAAGGCCCTGGCGCCGCGCGACAGCGAGCAGCACCCCTCACGCGTGCTGGTGATCGAGGAGCACGAGGAGATCGCGCTCGCCCTCACAGAGACACTGGAACGGCGCGGCCTCCAGGTCGCGCGCGCCGCGAACGACAACGACGCCGTCCACCTCGCCGCCCAGATCCGGCCGAACCTGGTGGTCATGGACCTGATGCAGGTACGGCGCCGGCGCGCCGGGATCATCGACTGGCTGCGCGCGAACGGCCAGTTGAACCGGACCCCGCTGGTCATATACACCTCCGCCGGCATCAACGAGGCGGAGCTGCCGCTGCTCAGCTCCGGCGAGACCGTGCTGTTCCTCGCCGAACGCTCCACGAGCACCGAGGTGCAGGACCGGATCGTCGACCTCCTCGCCAAGATCGGTACCAACTGACCATCTGACCAGCTGACCAACTGACCTGCCGGTCGCAGCCGATCGACGCCGATCGGCTGCGTGGCGGCGCCGTACGGACAGCCACGCGGCCGTGCCGCCACGCCCCCGCGCCGCCGCGTCTACAGGCGCGTCACGTCGAGCTCGCCGTCCGCGTACTGCCTGCGGATCACCTTCTTGTCGAACTTCCCGACGCTCGTCTTCGGCACCGCGGCCACCACCGACCACCGCTCCGGCACCTGCCACTTCGCGATCTTCCCGGCGAGGAACTCCTTCAGCTCCGCGTATCCGGTGCTCGCGCCGTCCTTGAGGACGACCGTCGCGAGCGGCCGCTCGCCCCACTTGTCGTCCGGTACGGCGACCACCGCCGCCTCCGCCACGTCGGGGTGGGCCATCAGCGCGTTCTCCAGCTCGACGCTGGAGATCCACTCGCCGCCCGACTTGATGACGTCCTTCGCCCGGTCGGTGAGCGTGAGATAACCGTCCGGGCTGATGACGCCCACGTCGCCGGTCCGCAGCCAGCCGTCCTCGCTGAACTTGTCCGCCGGCCTGAAGGGTTCGGCGCCCGCGCCCCCGTAGTACGCCCCCGCGATCCACGGTCCGCGTACCTCCAGCTCACCGGCGGACTCACCGTCCCAGGGGAGCAGGTCGCCGCCGGGCCCGGCGAGCCGTGCCTCCACCCCGGCCGGGAAGCGGCCCTGCGTGAGGCGGTACGGCCACTCCTCCTCCGCGGTGAGTCCGGCGGGCGGGTTGGACGTCGTGCCGAGCGGCGAGGTCTCCGTCATGCCCCAGGCGTGGCAGAGCCGTACCCCGAGCTTGTCGTACGCCGCCATCAGGGACGGCGGACAGGCGGAACCGCCGATGGTGACGTGGGCCATGGACGTCAGATCCCGGGGGCGGGCGGTGACCTCGGCGAGCAGCCCCTGCCAGATGGTGGGAACGGCGGCGGCGTGGGTGGGCCGTTCGCGTTCGATCATGTCGGCGAGCGGGGCGGGCTGGAGGAAGCGGTCGGGCATCAGCATGCTGATGCCGGTCATGAACGCCGCGTGCGGCAGCCCCCAAGCCATTACATGAAATTGAGGGACTACTACCAGCGAGAGGTCCCGGTCCGTCAGCCCCATCGACTCGGCCATGTTGACCTGCATCGAGTGCAGGTAGATGGAGCGGTGGGAGAAGACGACGCCCTTGGGGTCGCCGGTGGTGCCGGAGGTGTAGCACATGGCCGCCCCGGACCGTTCGTCCAGCTCCGGCCAGTCGAAGGCGCCGAAGGCGGTGGGACGGCCGGCGATCAGTTCCTCGTACACGTGCACCCGTACGGGAGCCCCGGACGCCGTGCGCGCGGCGACGGCCTCGTCCAGCGCGGTGCGGTCGCCGGCTCCGGCGACGACGACGTGCTCGACGGTGGGCAGCTGCGGGAGGAGCGGGGCGAGCAGCGGCAGCAGCGAGCCGTTCACGATCACCACGCGGTCCGCCGCGTGGTTGACGATCCAGACGAGCTGTGCGGGCGGGAGGCGCAGGTTGAGCGTGTGGAGGACCGCGCCCATGGCGGGGACTGCCAGATACGCCTCAAGGTGTTCGGAGTTGTTCCACATGAGGCTCGCGACCGGCTCGTCGCCGGTGACACCGAGTTCGTCGCGCAGGGCGCGGGCGAGCTGGGTCGCGCGTCCGCCCACCTCGGCGAAGCTGCGGCGCTGCGGTTCACTCTCCCCGGTCCAGGTGATGACCTGTGACGCTCCGTGGATGGTCATCCCCTGGTGCAGGATGCGGGTCACAGTCAGCGGTACGTCCTGCATGGTGCTCAGCACGGCGTCCTCCCGGTGGGCGTTGGCGTCGCGTCGCGATTCGTTGCGGCGGTGTTTCGCTGCCGAGATTCTGCGCGCGTACCAGCCGGTATGTCACTAC
Organism: Streptomyces sp. NPDC059255; assembly: GCF_042752355.1. Classification (NCBI taxonomy): domain Bacteria; kingdom Bacillati; phylum Actinomycetota; class Actinomycetes; order Kitasatosporales; family Streptomycetaceae; genus Streptomyces; species Streptomyces sp. NPDC059255. The sequence goes on along the minus strand of NZ_JBHYZP010000003.1, from coordinate 135,173 downwards.
CCAGGAGTAGAAACCGCCGCGGGAAGTTCCCCGAATCCGTCGGGACCACCGGTGCGTCGGGACCATCCGTACGTCGGAGCCACCGGTGCGTCGGGGGATCGGGCCGTCAGCGTGCGGGGGAGAGTTCCGGGTCCTCGCGGAGCTTGCCCAGCGCGCGGGACACGGCGCTCTTGACCGTGCCGACCGAGACACCGAGCACCTCGGCGGTCTGGGCCTCGCTGAGGTCCTCGTAGTACCGCAGGACCACCATGGCCCGCTGGCGGTCGGGGAGTCTCATCACCGCGCGCCACATCGCGTCGTGCAGCACCTGCCGCTCGGCGGGGTCCGGCTCGGGCAGGCCCGCGGGCTCGGGCAGTTCCTCGCAGGCGAACTCGTCGACCTTGCGCTTGCGCCACTGCGAGGTGCGGGTGTTCAGCAGGGCCCGGCGGACATAGCCGTCCAGGGCCCGGTGGTCCTCGATCCGCTCCCAGGCGACGTACGTCTTGGTGAGCGCGGTCTGGAGCAGGTCCTCCGCGTCGGAGGGGTTGGCGGTGAGCGAACGGGCGGTACGCAGCAGCACGGGCCCCCGCGCCCGTACGTACGACGAGAACGACGTGTAGGGCGGATACGTCGCTTGCGCGGCGTACGGCACGTACTGCGCGGCCGGCGTTGCGGCCGACTTGGCGGCTGTGGAAGCGCTCGGGCAGACAGGCGTGGTCATGGCTCCACGCTAGGAGCGGCGCCCGGCCGGGGGATCGGCCCCAGGTCCCGAAGACGTGTCCGCCTCAGGGTGTAGGGGTGGGGGTGACTACACCTCCTGAAGGTGGAGGAAAGCGGACGCGCACTGTAGGGGCCGACCCTGGCACCGGCCCCGCCGCCGGGCGGACGCACCGCCCGCGCGCACGGCTGCGCGGCGGTGCTTCCGCACCGCCGCGCAGGTCGTCGTTCACCCCTCAGTCACGCCCCCCGTCGGGCCGCTTTCACCACCACAGATTGGTGAAGTTCACCGAAACGTTCTCGTTGGACTGGTCGATCGAGGTGAAGCCCGAGCCCACCACACTCGCGGTGTTGTTCTGGTTGGACGCCCCGGCACCCGTCGCCACCTGCTGCGTGGTCGTCGAGTTGCCGAAGTTGTGACCGCCCACCCCGCTGCCGCTGATCGACGCCGCGCTGGCGTTCGATCCGTCGTTGGCGAGGGCGCCGTTGTCGGCGCTGGCCACCCCGGTGAAGAGCGCGGCGGCCAGGGGCAGCGCGGCGACAGCGGCGAAGGCACGGGCGGTACGGAAGCTTGCCATGTCATTTCCTCCAGGAACCAGAAGTACGGCGGGAAGTGCAGTTCGATCCGGGGCGGTTGGCCGACCGCTCCGGTCTTCGTGGCGACGTCGCGAACTCAGAATTGCCCACCGAATCCGCCGGAACCACCCCGGAGGAGCTGATTCCCTCGCAAGCGTGAGGACAGGTCGATAAACCCCAATGCGTCCTCAAAGCCCCGCATCGCACCATGGCCGCAGAGACCGGACCCGGCGAGAACTTCCCGGAACCCGGACGCCGCAAGAGATGAAGCGTTTCAGTGCACTCCCGGCCCGCCGTCACCCCCGCGACGAAATCCATCCCGTAACACCTCCTCCCGTACCGCCTTTCAGCCCTCCCCCCTTCCTTTCTTCGAACACCTGTACGAACATGGAGCCATGGCCACCACCCTCCGGCAGACCGCCACCCTGGCCCTCGCGCACGCGCTGTCCGCTGCCGGGCGCGGGCTCCCCGTCTTCCCCCTGTCCCCCGCCAAGCTCCCCGCCCTGCGCTCACCGCACCGGGACGAACCCGGCGGCCCCTCCCTCTGCCGCGGCGAGTGCGGCCGTCCCGGCCACGGCGTGCACGACGCCACCACCGACCCGGCGGGGGTACGGGCGCTGTTCGCCGCCGCGCCCTGGGCCACGGGGTACGGGATCGCCTGCGGCCGGCCGCCGTACCAGCTCATCGGCATCGACCTCGACATCGGCCCGGCGGACGGGGCGGTCACCCCCGGCCCTTCGCGGGACCCCAGGGCCAACTCCCTGCGGGACCTGCGGGACCTGCGGGAGCCCGCGCCGGACTCCGTGGCCGCGCTCCAGCACCTCGCCTTCCAGCACCTCTTCACGCTGCCCGACACGGTGGTCGTGCTGACGCCCAGCGGCGGCCGGCACATCTGGCTCACCGGCCCGCCGGACGTCGTCGTGCCCAACTCCGCCGGCCGGCTCGCGCCCGGTATCGACGTACGGGGCTCGGGCGGCTATCTCGTGGGCCCCGGCTCCGTCACCGCCCGCGGCGCCTACCGGCTCGCCCCGGGGACGGCCGGACTCGCGCCCGCGCCCTGCCCGCGCGCCCTGCTGCACCTGCTGACGCCGCCGGCCCGGCCCCGGCACGCGCGGGACCGGCCCGCGCGCGGCCACGGCCTGGTGCAGTTCGTGCTCGCCGCACACGAGGGGCAGCGCAACACCCGGCTGTTCTGGGCCGCTTGCCGGGCGTACGAGCACGGCTTCGGCGACGCGCTCACCGAGGCGCTGGTCGACGCGGCCGTACGAACCGGTCTCGACGAGCGCGAGGCACGCGCCACGATCGCCTCGGCGGCCCGCCTCACCTCCGGCCCCTGAGGCGACACGCCGGCAACTCCAAACCCCCCGGGCCCCTGCGGATCAGTTTTTCCGGAATGATTACCTGGATCCGTACATCTCTGAGGCCCGTTCGCAGGTCTTCTGTCGGGACGCCTTTTCGGCCGACTCTCGCCAGGAGCCCCGAAACGGCCCTGATTCGTAGCATCCAGAGCGTTCAGCGCGCGTTAAGTGTTCAAAGCGTTCAGCGTGATCAGAGCTTTCAGACGATGTACCGACGACTTCACCCGCATTCGCTAACTCGGAGTGTTTCCTTGACATCCACTCACCCCGGCGTGCGCAGGTCCGCCGTGCTCGCCCTCGGCGCGGGCGCCCTGCTCTCCGTCACCGTCCTGGCCGCACCGGCGCAGGCGGCCGCCGCCCCGGCCGTCACCGCCAAGGGCGCGTTCCTGCTGAACAATTCGTCCAGTGCCACGGTCTACAGCAAGGCCGCCGACACCCGGCGCCAGATGGCCAGCACGACGAAGATCATGACGGCCGCGGTGGTGCTCAGCACCAAGGGCGTGGACCTCAACCGCAAAGTGACCGTCAAGCAGGCGTACCGCGACTACGTCACCAAGGAGGGCGCGAGCACCGCCGATCTGCGCACCGGCGACAAGCTCACCGTCCGCCAGCTGCTGTACGGGACGATGCTGCCCTCCGGCTGCGACGCCGCCTACGCCCTCGCCGACACGTACGGCACGGGATCCACCAACGCGGCGCGCACCAAGTCGTTCATCGCGAAGATGAACGCGAAGGCCAAGGAACTGAAGCTCACCAACACCAAGTTCGACTCCTTCGACGGCATATCGGGCGGCGGGAACAACTACACGACGCCGCGCGACCTGGCGAAGATCGCGCAGTACGCCATGAAGAACGCGGACTTCCGCGCGGTCGTCAAGGCCACGTCGTACAAGGCCACGGCCCCGGCCGCGAACGGCGGCAAGCGCACGTACACCTGGTACAACACCAACAAGCTGCTCGGCTCCTACAACGGCGCCATCGGCATCAAGACCGGCACGGGCACCGCCGCCGGGCCCTGCCTGGTGTTCGCCGCGACGCGCGGCGGCAAGACGCTCGTCGGCGTCGTCCTGAACGGTTCCGACCGCTACAAGGACGCGGCGAAGATGCTCGACCACGGCTTCGGCGCCTCGACCGCGAAGACGATGAAGCTCCGGACCCTCCCGGCGGACGCCCAGCGCGACTGAGCGGCCCTGACGGCGGGACTCCACGAGGAGTTCCGACCGACGGTGCGGAACGACAGTGGGGGACGGCCGGACCCGGCCGTCCCCCACCTCTGTCCGTCATACTCCGCCGATCACGCCCAGGTGATCAGGCCCAGGTGATCAGGCTCGCGTGATCACGCCCAGGTGATCAGGCGCTTCGGCTGTTCCAGGACCGCGCCCACATCGGCGAGGAACATCGAGCCGAGCGCCCCGTCGATCAGCCGGTGGTCGAAGGAGAGCGCCAGGGTCGTGACCTGGCGCGGCCTGACCTTCCCCTTGTGGACCCAGGGCTGGGGCTTGATCGAGCCGACCGCGAGGATCGCGGACTCACCCGGGTTCAGGATCGGCGTACCGGTGTCGACGCCGAAGACGCCGACATTGGTGATGGTCACCGTGCCGCCCTGCATCGCCGCCGGGGTCGTCCTGCCCTCGCGGGCGGTGGTGATCAGCTCCCCCAGCGCCTCGGCCAGTTGCGGCAGCGTCTTGTCCTGCGCGTCCTTGATGTTCGGAACGATCAGACCGCGCGGGGTCGCCGCCGCGATGCCCAGGTTGACGTAATGCTTGAGCACGATCTCCTGGTTGGCCTCGTCCCACGCCGCGTTGACGTCGGGGTGCCGCTTGAGGGCGACCAGGAGCGCCTTGGCGACGAGGAGCAGCGGGCTGATCCGTACACCCGCCATGTCCTTGTCGGACTTCAGCTCCTCCACCAGCTTCATCGTGCGGGTCACGTCGACGGTCAGGAACTCCGTGACATGCGGCGCGGTGAAGGCGCTGCCCACCATCGCGGCGGCCGTGGCCTTCCGTACGCCCTTGACGGGGATACGGGTCTCCCGGGCGGTTCCGGGGGCGTACGCGGGCACGGTGGCCCGGGCGGGGACAGGTTCCGGTGCCGGCGCCGCGGACGGTGCGGCGGCCGGGGACGGCGCCGGTGCCGGGGCCCGCTCCGGCAGCAGGGCCGTCGCCGCGTGGACGTCCTCGCGGGTGATGATCCCGTCCGGGCCCGACGGCGTCACCGTCGCCAGGTCCACGCCGAGGTCCCTGGCGAGCTTCCGTACGGGCGGCTTGGCCAGCGGGCGCGCGGGGGCGGCCGGCGCCATACCCGCGTGTCCGTTCACCTGGCCGGGCACCGGGGCGGCCGGAGCCGCGGCGGCCGGGACGGCCGGAGCGGCGCCCCGGCGCGGGCGGCGCTTCGTGGACGCCTCGGCCACCCCGTAGCCGACGAGTACCGGCGTACGGCCGCCACCCGCCGGCCCGGCCCCCGCTGTCGAGGCCGAAGCCGCGGCAGGAGCCCCGGCCTGCTCCGGAGCCGAGGCAGGAGCCGGAGCCGAAGCGGGAGCCGGGGCCGGAGCCTGCGCCCCGCCGCTCCCCGGGGCCACGTCCACCGTGATGATGGCCGCGCCCACGTCGACCGTGGTGCCCTCCCCGAAACGCAGCTCGTGCACCACCCCGTCGTACGGAATGGGCAGTTCGACGGCCGCCTTCGCCGTCTCCACCTCGCACACGACCTGGCCGTCCGTGACGGAGTCGCCCGGCTGTACGTACCACTTCAGGATCTCCGCCTCCGTGAGCCCCTCGCCCACGTCGGGCATCCTGAACTCCCGGTACCGGGCGGAGATGTCAGCAGTCATGGTCACGGCACTCCTCAGTACGCGAGCGAGCGGTCGACGGCGTCGAGCACCCGGTCCAGGCCCGGGAGGTACTCGTCCTCCAGCCGGGCCGGCGGATACGGCGCGTGGTAGCCGCCCACCCGCAGCACGGGCGCCTCCAGGTGGTAGAAGCAGCGCTCCGTGATGCGGGCGGCGATCTCCGCGCCCGAACCGAAGAAGACCGGCGCCTCGTGGACGACGACCAGCCGGCGCGTCCGCTCCACCGACGCCTGGAGCGTGTCGAAGTCGATCGGCGACATCGACCGGAGGTCGACGACCTCCAGCGACTTGCCCTCCTCGGCCGCGGCGTTCGCGGCCTCCAGACAGACCTTCACCATCGGGCCGTAGGCCGCCAGGGTGAGATCGGTGCCGTCCCGGACCACCCGCGCCCCGTGGAGCGGGTCCGGGATGGCCTCCGTGTTGACCTCGCCCTTGTCCCAGTAGCGGCGCTTCGGCTCGAAGAAGATCACTGGGTCGTCGCTCTGGATGGCCTGCTGCATCATCCAGTACGCGTCCGACGCCGTGGACGGCGAGACGATCTTCAACCCCGCCACATGCGCGAACAGCGCCTCCGGCGACTCGCTGTGGTGCTCGACCGCGCCGATGCCGCCGCCGTACGGGATACGGATCACGACCGGCAGCTTGATCTTGCCGAGGGCGCGGGCGTGCATCTTCGCGAGCTGCGTGACGATCTGGTCGTACGCCGGGAAGACGAAGCCGTCGAACTGGATCTCCACCACCGGGCGGTAGCCGCGCAGCGCCAGCCCGACGGCCGTGCCGACGATGCCCGACTCGGCGAGCGGGGTGTCGATGACCCGGTCCTCGCCGAAGTCCTTCTGGAGGCCGTCGGTGACGCGGAAGACGCCGCCGAGCTTGCCGACGTCCTCGCCCATGATCAGGACCTTGGGGTCGGTTTCGAGCGCCTTGCGGAGCGACTCGTTGATCGCCTTCGCGATCGGGAGCTTCTGTACGCCGCTCATGATCAGTTACCCCCCTCGGCGGAACCGGCGGATCCGGAATCCACGGGTCCGGAATCCACGAACGACGCCTGGTACGCCGCGAACTGGGCCCGCTCCTCGTCCACGAGCGCGTTCCCGTCGGCGTAGACATGGTCGAAGATCGCCATGGGGTCCGGCTGCGGCATCGCCCGTACCACGTCACGTACCCGCTTTCCGAGTGTTTCGCTCTCCTCGTCCAGCGCCGCGAAGAACGCCTCGTCGGCGTTGCCCTCGCGCTCCAGGTACCGGCGCAGCCGCAGGATCGGGTCCTTCGCCTGCCACGCCTCCGTCTCCTCGTCCGCGCGGTACTTCGTCGGGTCGTCGGAGGTGGTGTGCGCGCCCATCCGGTACGTGAACGCCTCCACCAGCATGGGGCCCTCGCCCCGGCGCGCCCGGTCCAGGGCGGCGCGGGTCACGGCCAGGCAGGCGAGGACGTCGTTGCCGTCGACCCGGACGCCGGGGAAGCCGTATCCCTGTGCGCGCTGGTAGAGCGGCACCCGGGTCTGGCGCTCGGTCGGCTCGGAGATCGCCCACTGGTTGTTCTGGCAGAAGAAGACGACCGGCGCGTTGTAGACGGCGGAGAAGGTGAACGACTCGGCCACGTCGCCCTGGCTGGAGGCGCCGTCCCCGAAGTACGCGATCACGGCCGAGTCCGCGCCGTCCTTGGCGACGCCCATGGCGTAGCCGGTGGCGTGCAGGGTCTGCGAGCCGATGACGATCGTGTAGAGGTGGAAGTTGTTCGAGTTGGGGTCCCAGCCGCCGTGGTTCACGCCGCGGAACATGCCCAGCAGATTGGTCGGGTCGACCCCGCGGCACCAGGCGACGCCGTGCTCGCGGTAGGTCGGGAAGACGTAGTCGTCGTCGCGCAGCGCGCGCCCGGAGCCGATCTGCGCGGCCTCCTGGCCGAGCAGTGAGGCCCACAGCCCCAGTTCGCCCTGGCGCTGGAGGGCGGTGGCCTCGGCGTCGAAGCGGCGGGTCAGGACCATGTCCCGGTACAGCCCGCGCAGGGATTCGGGGGTGATGTCGGCGATGAGGGCCGAGTATTCGGGGTGCTCCAGGCGCTCGCCCTCGGGGCTGAGCAGCTGGACGAGCTGCGGCTCGGAACCGGGCCCGGGGCCGGTCGCTTTCGCGCCCTTCGGGGTCGCCGTTTTCTTCTGGGCCGTTTTCTTCGCGCTCGCGCGCTTGGTACCGGTACCGCTGCTCCGTCGCGGTGTGCGAGCGGCAGTGCTTTCCACGGTCACGTGCGTGCTCCTCCGTCTGTCCGGCCCCCGGGATCCGCCGGGAACCAGTGCGGCTCGCCTGTACCGCCCGGCGCACAGGGTGGGTGCGACCAGATCGGGACAGACGTGACAGGTGCCCCGGCGAGCGCCCTGTCACAGGCACGTTACCCAGTGGGCACCATTACTGCGAAACCCCATCTGACCTGCAATTTTGATTGGATTTCCAAGTAAATCGGCAAAGTCGGGAACAACCACTGGTCACAGCCTCGCAGGCCGCCGGAACAACGGCACGTTATCCCGCTGCTCAGCGGCAGGGAAGGGCAGGGAAGGAGTGAGTGTGTGAGACTGAATTCTGTGCACGAAGAAGGAAAAATCACTGTATTCCTGCTTGATGATCACGAAGTCGTCCGCCGGGGCGTCTTCGAACTCCTGTCCGTCGAGGACGACATCGAGGTCGTCGGCGAGGCGGGCACGGCGGCCGACGCGATGGCCCGCATCCCGGCGACACGCCCGGACGTGGCGGTGCTGGACGTACGGCTCCCCGACGGCAGCGGCGTCGAGGTCTGCCGGGAGATCAGATCCCGGGACGAGTCCGTCAAGTGTCTGATGCTCACGTCGTTCGCGGACGACGAGGCGCTCTTCGACGCGATCATGGCCGGCGCCTCGGGTTACGTACTGAAGGCGATCCGGGGGAACGAACTGCTGACGGCCGTACGGGACGTGGCGGCGGGACGGTCGCTGCTCGACCCGGTGGCGACGGCGCGGGTGCTGGAGCGGCTGCGTACGGGGAACAGCGCCAAGCCGGACGACAAGATGGCCGGCCTCACCGACCAGGAGCGCAGGATCCTGGATCTGATCGGCGAGGGGATGACCAACCGGGCGATCGGCGAGCGGCTCCATCTCGCCGAGAAGACGATCAAGAACTATGTCTCCAGCCTGCTCTCCAAGCTGGGGATGGAACGGCGGTCGCAGGCGGCGGCGTACGTGGCCCGGCTCCAGGCCGAGAAACGCTGACCCTCCCGCAGGGCCCGGCGGGCGTCGTACGTACGCAGTGGCCACGGTCGGCGTCGTACGTACGCAGTGGCCACGGTCGGCGTCGTACCGCGGCGGACCTGGTCCTAATCGGGACCAACGTCCTGTTGTTCAAGGGCCGTCTCCCCTGTTGGGAGCGGCTTCCGTGACGGAGAGTGGACGACATGTCCACCGAGGAACTCCGCGCCATGGCCCTGCTCACCCGCGTACCGTACGGACGTGTGGCGACGAGCATGCGGGCCATGCCGTTCGTGGCGCCCGCCCGCCATGTGGTGACGGGCGGCTCGGTCCTGCTGCTGATGCACGCGGGCCACGGATACCACCAGGCGTGCGGCGGCGGTGTGGTGGCGTACGGGGCGGACAACTACGGCAGCGGCGCGGACAACCTCTGGTCGGTGCAGTTCACCGGGACGGCCGAGGTGATTGAGCCGACCACCTCGGAAATCGAAATGTTCGGCGCCAAACCTCACCATGTGGACGGCAAACCGTTCGATCCGGTCTACATGCGGCTTACGCCCCAGTTCATCACCGTACACACGCTCGACTACGCAGACGAGCGACGGAGTCAACACGCTGCGTGATCTAACATCTGACAAGTGCCGCGCTCATATGAACTCGCTGCGCCTGCCGCGACCGCCGTCATTCCCCGGCCCACCGCCGCTCGTGCCAGCCACACAGCTCCGCCTGTCACCGCCCTCCTCTCCACCCCCGCCTTACCCCTCCCCCTTGCCTCACCCCTTGCTTCACCCTTTGCCTCATCCCTTGTCCCGCCCCCTGTGTCACCGCTTGTCTCACCCCTCGTCCCATCCCTCGCCTCACCTGTCGCTCCCCGTACGGCCCCGCGCGCCCCGGCCCCGCCCGTACGGCTGCTGCTGCGCCGCTACCGGAACACCGGCGAGCCCCTGTCGTGCGAACCCGTCGCCCAAGGACTGCTCAACCACGGCTACCGGCTCCGCACCACGCGCGGCGCGTACTTCCTGAAGCACCACCTCGACAGCGACCGCGACACCATCCGCCGCCAGCACCGCGCCACCCAGCGGCTCCAGACGCTCGGCGTGCCCGTCGCGCCGCCGGTCGAGGGCGCCGACGGGGACACCGTCGCCGTCCTCGGCGGGCGCTGTTACGCGCTGCATCCCTGGATCGAGGGCAGCCACCGGGACGGCGCGCAGCTCACCGCCCGCGCGTCGCAGCGCCTGGGCGGGCTGCTCGGGCTCGTGCACACCTGCCTGGAGCGGGTGATGGAGCCGGGCCCGGCGGCGCTCGCGTACGTCAGCCCGGACCCCGCCGACACCTTCGCGCTCATCGACCAACTCCTCGTCCTGGCGCGGAGCCGGGCCCGCCGCGAGGTCTTCGACACGCTCGCCGAGCACCGGCTCGTGGAGCGCAGGGTGCTGCTGGAGCGCCACGCCCACCGCCGGCCGCCGCCCGGCGCGGAGCCCGCCACGGGGTGGGTGCACGGCGACTTCCACCCGCTGAACCTGCTCTACCGGGGCGCGGAGCCGGCCGCGATCATCGACTGGGACCGCCTCGGCGTCCAGCCGCGCGCCGAGGAGGCCGTCCGGGCCGCGGCGATCTTCTTCGTACGGCCGACGGGGGAGCTGGAGCTGGCGAAGGTACGGGCGTACGCGCGGGCCTACCGCAAGGCGGCCGGGGCGGGCGCCTCCGAGCTGGCCGCGGCGGTCCACCGGGTCTGGTGGGAGCGGCTCAACGACTTCTGGATACTGCGGTGGCGCTACATGCTGGACGACCGGAGGGCCGACCCGCTGTTCGCCGCGGTGTCGGCCCTCGCGGTCTGGTGGACGCGGGAGTACGAGGCTGTCTGCGAGGCCTTCGCGGGCTGACCCGCCGCCCCGGGTCAGCGGGTCGGCGGGTCAGCAGGCCAAGCGGGCCGGGGATCAGCGGGCCGGGGGATCAGCGGGGCCCATGGGCTCCTGGCCGCCGGCTCCTCAGCCCTGGGAGGTGCCCACGCCCTCGGTGGTGCCCTGGACCGCGCCGGCCGAGGTGTTGCCCGCCGAAGTGCCCGCGTCCGTGCCGGTTCCGCTGGACGTCTCGCCGCCGCCACCGCCGCCGCCACCGCCGCCGCTGTCGTCGGTCGGTGTGCTCGGCGTGTCGGCCGTCGGGTCGCTGCCGGTCCCGCCGTCGTCCGTGCCGCCGTCCGCCGTGCCCGGGTCGGCCGAGGACGGCGAGTCGGACGGCTCGTCCGGTGCCGTCGGCGAGTAGGACGGCCGGCTCGGCGGGTCGTAGCTCGGGTAGTCGTTGCCGCCCGTGGAGGTGTCCGTGTCGCTCTCCTGCGAGGACTCCGACTCGCTCGGGCTCGGGCTCTCGGACGTCGGGTCCTTGGGCGGGGACTGAGTGGTCGGGTTCTTGGTGTCGCCCCCGGGGTCCGTGGTCCCCATGCTGTTCACCGCGTACGCGACACCCGCGATGATCGCGATCAGCGCGAGCGCGACGAAGAGGAAGAGCTTGCCGCGACCTCCGCCGTTGCCGTTGTGGCCGCCGTCGTACCCGCCGTCGTTCGGGTTCATCGGCGGCAGGATCGGGCCCTGCGCGGTCTCCCCGTGCGGCGGGTGGCCCATCGCGGTCGTCTGGGCCATGCCCATCGCCGGGGTGTTGCCGCCCATCATGTGGGCGTCGACCGGGCCGGTGTTCCAGGTACCGGTGTGGCTGCCCTGCTGCTGGATCATCTGCAGGCCGTACTGGACGAGCCCGCGCATCTCCTCGGCGCTCTGGAACCGGTCGTCCGGCTCCTTCGCGAGCGAACGCATGACGAGCCCGTCCAGCTCCGGCGGCGCCACGTCCGAGACCTCGGAGGGCGGCACGGGGATGTCCTGGACGTGCTGGTAGACCACGGAGAGCGGGGTCTCGCCGGTGAACGGCGGCCGCAGGGCGAGCAGTTCGTACAGCAGACAGCCCGTGGCGTACAGGTCGCTGCGGTGGTCGACCGCCTTGCCGAGGGCCTGCTCGGGCGAGAGGTACTGCGGCGTGCCCATGACCATGCCGGTCTGGGTCATCGTCGACTGCGCGCCGTGCAGGGCGCGCGCGATGCCGAAGTCCATCACCTTGACCGCGCCCGCGTCCGTGATGATCACGTTCGCCGGCTTGATGTCACGGTGGACGATGCCGTGCTGGTGCGAGTAGGCGAGCGCCTCCAGCACGCCGGAGACGATGATCAGCGCCTGCTCGGGCGGCGGGGCCTCGGCGCTGACGAGCAGATCACGGATGGTCCGGCCCTCGACCAGCTCCATCACGATGTACGGCACGGTCTGCCCGTTGACCGTGTCCTCGCCGGAGTCGTACACCGCCACCACCGCGTGGTGGTTGAGGCCCGCGACCGACTGCGCCTCGCGCGTGAAGCGGGCCTTGGAGACCGGGTCCTCGGCGAGATCGCCGCGGAGCAGCTTCACGGCGACGATGCGCCCGAGCCGTACGTCCTCGGCCGCGAACACCTCGGCCATGCCGCCGCGCCCGAGGCGGTGGGTCATGCGGTAGCGGCCGTCGCCGACCATCCCGCCGACCAATCCGTTGTCGCCCCAGGAGTCCGCCGCATCCGGCACTCCGCCGCCTGCTCCGGGTTCGGGTGCCATCAGTCCTCGCCGTCGTGTCTGTCCACGGGTGCGCCGCACGCGCGGTCCGCGGGTGGTCTGTCTGTCTCAGGAGCTTTGTGAAGCTTGTGTGACTGCGTCTTTGGCGGAATCGGGATACTCGGTGCCACGGGGTGGAGTTGCTCAGGGTTGGCTGTGGGCCATCACGCTACAGGCTCCGTGTGACACGCCGGTCCAGGATGGACCGGCCATGAAACCCGCCGACTCGCTGCCCATGCAAATTCCGTGCGGTTCCTGTAACGCTTCCGAGACGCTTGCTGTGTCTACGGTCACGGATCGGGCACCCGGCTTGACGTGTCAGTGGCCTGCGGCAGACTTGGCCAGTAATAACGGGATCACGGCGCCAGTATCGCCGGTATCGACGCGAGACCGCCGCGCGAGGCACGACCGCGTACACGCGCGCCGAGGGGGAGCACAGTCATGAGCCACGACGGCGCACGGGGCCGCTATGCGGGCGGTTCGGTCGCGGGCGGCCGGTACCAGCTTCGCGATCTGCTCGGCGAAGGCGGCATGGCCTCCGTATACCTCGCGTACGACTCGGCGCTCGACCGGCAGGTCGCGATCAAGACACTCCACACGGAGCTGGGGCGCGAGCAGTCCTTCCGCGAGCGCTTCCGCCGCGAGGCGCAGGCTGTGGCGAAACTGTCGCACACCAACATCGTCTCCGTCTTCGACACCGGCGAGGACACCCTCGACGGTGCGGTGATGCCGTACATCGTCATGGAGTACGTCGAGGGCGAGCCGCTCGGCTCCGCGCTCCAGCAGGACATCAGGCAGTACGGCGCGATGCCGGCCGACAAGGCGCTCAAGGTGACGGCCGATGTGCTGGCCGCGCTGGAGACCAGCCATGAGATGGGCCTGGTCCACCGGGACATCAAGCCCGGCAATGTGATGATCACCAAGCGCGGCGTCGTAAAGGTGATGGACTTCGGCATCGCGCGCGCCATGCAGTCCGGTGTCACGTCGATGACGCAGACCGGCATGGTCGTCGGCACACCGCAGTACCTCTCGCCCGAGCAGGCGCTGGGACGCGGGGTCGACGCGCGCTCCGACCTGTACTCGGTCGGGATCATGCTCTTCCAGCTCCTGACGGGCCGGCTGCCGTTCGACGCGGACTCGCCGCTGGCGATCGCATACGCACACGTCCAGGAGGAGCCCGTCGCTCCGTCCACCGTCAACCGGTCGATCACACCGGCGATGGACGCACTGGTCGCGCGGGCGCTGAAGAAGAACCCCAACGAGCGCTTCCCGAGCGCGGACGCGATGCGCGACGAGTGCGCGCGCGTGCTGACCGCCGGGCAGCCGGGCGCCCCGGTGATCGTGCCGGGAGCCTCGGGGACCAGCAGCGGGGCGGGCGTGGGCGCGGCGGTCTTCCCGCCGGTGGACCAGTCGGCCCAGACCTCGGGGCCCTTCCAGAGCGCCCCGGGGGTACATACGCCGTACCAGCCCGGCCCTTACGGCCCCGCGACTCCTGCCCCGACGCCTGCCCCGGCGTCCGCGTACGGCCCGATGCAGACACCGCCGCCGGCCCACCCGCAGAGCGGCGCCTACGGCTATCCGCAGTCGTCCCCGGCGTACCACACCCCCGCGCCGACGTCGCCCCAGTCGTACGGCATCTCCCCGCAGGGCTCCCCGGGCTCCGGCGCGGGCGGTGGCGGCGGGGGCGGCCGGCGGAACACCCCGGTGATCGTGGGCTCGGTCGCGGTCGCGGTCCTGGCGGTGGGCGGCCTGATCGCGGCCCTCTCGATGAACGGCGGCCCGGACGACAACAAGACCGATCCCTCCGCGAACACCAGCGGCCCGGCGGTCTCGGCGGACCACCGGGACCCGGAGCGCAACCGGACGATCGACTCCGACAAGTGCACGGCCGCGTCCGAGGACAGCCTGGACCCGTCGAAGGTGCAGGCCCCCGACCTGCGGTACAAGGACATCATCTCGGTGAAGGACTGCCTGCGTAAGGCGGGCTGGACCTGGGCGGAGCCGAAGAAGAAGGACGACGGCGCACAGGCCGAGGACATCGTGATCACCCAGTACCCCGAGCCGGGCGCGGCCATCCGCCCCAAGGACCAGGAGTTCGAGCTGACGATCTCCACGGGGGACGCGGGCTGAGGCCTGTCGTCGGGATCACGCCGGGCTCGCGGCGGGCTCGCGACGGGCTCACCACGACGACCCGTAACGAAATGCCCGAGATGCCGGTTCTGGTGTCACATGTGACGCTGAATCGGTGAGTTCGAGTTCCGTTCGCCTCTCCGGCGCGACCGCGGTCGCCGTCGCGGCGCTGCTGCTGGCCGCGCCCGTCGCGTCCGGCGAGGAGGCCGGGGCGGCCGTGGCACCCGAGGCCTTCGTGGCGGCGCCGGAGCCCGCCGCTTCGGTGGCGCGGCCCGCGGGCGAGGGGCGACCCCGTCCGGGCCGACCGACGGGCGGGCAGGTCGTACGGCCCGAGGAGGCGGGGCCTGCCGTCGGCCCCGGGCGCGGCCGGGACACGGCCCCCGGGAGCGATCACGAGAACGACCCGGGCGGCGGGACGGGCAGCGACAGGGACAGCGGCGGGGACGGCGACACGGGTCGCGACCCGCAGACGGGCACGACGGATACGACCGACACCTCGGGCACGGCGGGCAAGCAGACCGGAAGCGGGACGGGCAAGGAGACCGGCACGGGCGCGGCGGCCGGCCGGCGCCCCGGCGGACCGTCGCCCGCCGCTTCCGCCGCTTCCGCCGCCTCCGTGGCCCCTTCCGGCGACGCCACGCACCCCGCCCGCTCGACACCCCCCTCGGCCACCCCCTCGGCCACCCCGGCGGCCCCCTCGCGCGCCCGGCCGGACCGGCACGGGAAGGACGCCGGGACCGACAGGAACGACGGGACCGACGAAACCGACGAGAACGGGACGGCGGGGGAGTACGAGGTGCTGCCCGAGGGGGTCGCGCCGATCCCGGAGGCGTCCTCGGCGGCCCACCCCCCGGACGCGGACGCGCCCCGCGAACGGGACTCCGCCTTTGTCACCAACGCGTCACGACGTCCCGTATCCGTACTGACCCTGGGCACCGGAATCACGCTGATCGGGCTCGGGCTCGGCTTCCTCGGAGTGCGGCTGAGGCAGCGCTGACCTGCGCTGTTGCCGTCCGCCTCCCTCTTCCCGCCCATCGCGGTAGTACTTACGGCGTACTTACTACGTCCACCTCAGGTCCCTTGCAGGCCACGACATACTCGGTATACATACTGAGTATGTCGATTCGCCACGGGCTTCTCGCCCTCCTGGAACGTGGCCCGCGCTACGGCTCTCAGCTCCGTACGGAGTTCGAGTCGCGCACGGGTTCCACCTGGCCGCTCAACGTGGGCCAGGTCTATACGACCCTCAGCCGGCTGGAGCGTGACGGCATGGTCGCCCAGGACGGCGAGGACGAGGCGGGACACGCGCTCTACGTGATCACTCCCGCCGGCCGTACGGAGCTGAAGTCCTGGTTCCGTACGCCCGTCGACCGGGCCAGCCCGCCCCGGGACGAGCTGGCGATCAAGCTGGCCATGGCGGTGGGCTCGCCGGGGGTCGACATCCGGGAGGTCATCCAGTCGCAGCGCCGCCACACGATCCAGGCGATGCAGGACTACACCCGGCTCAAGGCGCAGGCGTTGGAGTCCGTACCGAAGGACCGGGACGAGGTGGCCTGGCTGCTCGTCCTGGAGCAGCTCATCTTCCAGACGGAGGCCGAGGCCCGCTGGCTCGACCACTGCGAGGTCCGGCTGATCCGGCTCGCGGTGGTGCCGCTGCGCGAGGACCGGCCGGCGAAGGGCGCCGGGGAACTCGCGGACGACCCGCCGGACGGGGGGCCCGGGGAGGTCTCCGGCGGGGTGCCCGCGAAGCTGGCGCACCAGCCCGGCGGGGCGACGCCCGGCGGCTGAGAACCGACGGCCGAGCGCGGGCCGCCGAGCGCCGATCACGTCGAGCGCAGACCGCCCGAGCGCCGATCACGTCGAGCGCAGACCGCCGAGCACCGGCAGGTCGGCCATCGGTGATCGGCCACCGGCAGGTCGGCCACCAGTGGTGGGGGGGGGGGGGCGGGGGGCGCCCCCCCCCCCCCCCCCCCCCCCCCCGCCCCCCCCCCCCCCCCGCCCCCCCCCCCCCCCCCCCCCCCCCCCCCCCCCCCCCGCCCCCCCCCCCGAAAAGCCCCCCCCCCC
>NZ_JBHYZP010000003.1:52470-118660 GCF_042752355.1 Streptomyces sp. NPDC059255 | reverse complement strand
GTGGGGGGTGGGGGGGGGGGGTCGGGCCCCGGGGGCGGGCCCCCCCCGCCGAGGCTCCGCCGCCCGGCCGGCTCCCGGCCGGACACCGCGACCGCGCCACGCGCCCGGCGCGCACCACCCCACTCGTCACTCGTACGCCCTCGTCCTCACTCGTACGCACACACGCCCTGCACCTGCGCCCGCACCCACACACACGCACCCGTGCAGAAGCACCCACTCACTTACGCAGCACACAGACCGCTTGTACCGCCACCGTGGACATCCCATAGGGGGATCTCATGCCCGGAAAGTCACAGCAGCACCACCAGTCCCAGAAGGCACAGCAGCAACCCAGCTCACCCCCGGTCCCCCCGTCCCGGTCCGGCGGCGCGCAGAGCCCCGTCCTCCAGCTCCAGGAGCTCACCCGCGTCCACGGCAGCGGCGCCACCGAGGTGCACGCCCTGCGCGGGGTGAACCTCGATGTCTACCCCGGTGAACTCGTCGCCGTCATGGGCCCGTCGGGCTCCGGCAAGTCCACCCTGCTGACGATCGCGGGCGGTCTCGACCTCCCCACCTCCGGCCGGGTGTTCATCGAGGGGACCGACATCACCACCGCCGACCGCAAGAAGCTCGCGGCCCTGCGCCGCCGCAGCGTCGGCTATGTCTTCCAGGACTACAACCTCATCCCCGCCCTGACGGCCGCCGAGAACATCGCGCTCCCCCGCGAGCTGGACGGCGTCTCCGCGCGCAAGGCCCGCGTCGAGGCGCTCGCCGCCCTCGCGGAAATGAACCTCGAACAGCTCGCCGACCGCTTCCCCGACGAGATGTCCGGCGGCCAGCAGCAGCGCATCGCCCTCGGCCGCGCGCTCGTCGGCGACCGGCGCCTCGTCCTCGCGGACGAACCGACCGGCGCCCTCGACTCCGAGACCGGCGAAGCCGTGCTCGCCCTGCTCCGTGCCCGCTGCGACGCGGGCGCCGCCGGCATCCTGGTCACCCACGAGCCGCGCTTCGCCGCCTGGGCGGACCGGGTGGTCTTCCTGCGGGACGGCGCCGTCGTCGACCAGACCCTGCGCAGCGACGCGGACTCGCTCCTCTCCGGCCAGGCGGCCGAGCTGTGAAGACCTGGTACCACTCCTGGCGGGCCGCGCTCCGTATCGCCCGCCGCGACGCCGTGCGCAACAAGGGACGCAGCTTTCTCGTCCTGGCCATGATCGCGCTGCCCATCCTCGGCGTGGGCGCCATCGACCTGACCATACGCAGCTCGGAGCTCTCCCCCGCCGAGGCGATGGACCGGAGACTCGGCGACGCCGACGCCCGGTTCTCCGATCCCGAACTCGCCGGCCAGCCCCTCATGCAGGACCCCGCGGGCGAGGCCTACCAGCCGAAGGGGGATTTCGACGAGAATCCGTACCCCGACGGCCCCACCGACATCAAGAAGGCCATCCCGGCGGGCGCCGCCGTCCTGGCGGACTCCACGGGCTCCGGGAGGCTCCGCACCACGCACGGACTGCTGAACACCCAGATCCGTGAGCTGAAGGCCGCGGACCCGATGGCCCGGGGGATCATGCGCCTCGGTGAGGGCCGGTTCCCGGAGAAGAGCGGCGAGGTCGCGGCGACCACGCACTTCCTGGAGGCGAGCGGACTGCGGGTCGGTTCGAAGCTGACCGCCCGCGGGCTGGACGCCGAGTACCGGATCGTCGGCTCGTACGAGCTGCCGGACTCGCTGGACTCGGACGAGGTCAACGCGCTCCCCGGCGCGCTGCTCGCCCCCCTCGACAAAGCGCTGAAGGCCGCCGAGCTGCCCGGTACACAGCCCGACACCACGTATCTGGTCAAGCTGGCCGGCTCCGGTGGTTTCACGTGGAACATGGTCCAGGAGATCAACACCAAGGGTGTCCTGGTCGCCTCGCGCGCCGTGGCCCTGGATCCGCCGGCCCGCGCCGACATCCCGCTGTACCAGAAGAAGGGCTGGCTCGACTACGACGAGAGCACCGTCGCCCAGACCGCCGAGCTGGCCGCGGTCGGCACCGTCGTCGGACTCGCGATGCTGGAGATCTGTCTGCTGGCGGGCCCCGCCTTCGCGGTGGGGGCCCGGCGCTCGCGCCGCCAGCTCGGCCTGGTCGGGGCCAACGGCGGCGACCGGCACCACGTCAGGGCCATCGTTCTCGGCGGCGGTCTGGTGATCGGTGTCGCCGCGGCGGTCGTCGGTACGGTTCTCGCCATCGGCCTGACCTTCGCCCTGCAGCCCGTCCTTGAGGACTACATGGGCGCGCGATTCGGCAGCTTCGACATCCGGCCGCTGGAGCTGGGCGGTATCGCGCTGCTCGCCGTGCTGACCGGTCTGCTCGCCGCGATCGTCCCGGCCGTCACCGCCTCCCGGCAGACCGTCCTGGCCTCGCTCACCGGACGCCGCGGCGTCCGCAAGTCCAGCAGGGTGCTGCCGGTCGTGGGACTGATCGCGGTCGCGATCGGCGCCGCGATCGCGCTGTACGGGTCGCTGATGACCGATCAGTTCATCATCGTCGCGGGTGGCAGCGCCATCGCCGAACTGGGCGTGGTCGCGCTGACCCCGGCCCTGGTGGGGCTGTTCGGCCGGATCGGCCGCTGGCTGCCGCTCTCGCCGCGGCTGGCGCTGCGGGACTCCGTACGCAACCGGGGGCGCACGGCCCCCGCCGTGGCCGCCGTGCTGGCCGCCATCGCGGGCACCGTCGCCGTCTCCACGTACACCGCGAGCAACGACGCGCAGAACGAGGCCAGTTACGTGCCCAATCTGCCGCACGGCGCGGTCTCGGTCATGGTCACCGAGGGCGGCGGCCGGGACGTACCCGCCGTGCGCCAGGCGGTCCAGCAGAGCCTGCCCGTCGATGTCCGGGCCGAAGTGGAGCGCATCAACGTCGGCAAGCCCAGTTGCTCGATGTACAGCGCCGATGAGGGCTGCGGGCAGTTCGATGTCATCGTGCCCGAGGCCAACCAGTGCCCGCTGTGGGAGGCGGACGACGCGGAGACGGAGTTCACCACGGCCGAGCGCCGCAAGCTCGGCAAGGACTGGCGCTGCCGGCAGGACGACGTCTTCACCGAAGTCGAGCGTGGTGTGCTGGTCGGCGATGCCAATGTGCTGAAGGTCCTCGGCATCAAGGACCCGGCCGCCGAGAAGGCGCTCGCGGAGGGCAAGGTCGTCTCGTTCGACAAGCGGAACGTCAACAAGGACGGCAAGATCGACATCCGTCTGATCACCGACATCGAGGCCGCGGACAAGGCGATCGAGCAGGACAAGGAGCCGCCGGGCGAGATCAAGTCGTTCCCGGTGCACCAGACCCCCGAGGACACCACCGCGTACGGCCTGTCCATGCTCATGACCCCGGCCACCGCGAAGGCCGCGGGTGTCGGCACCGCCCCGCTCGGCGCGTACTACTCGACCACCTCCCTGCCGACCAGCGCCCAGCAGCAGAAGCTGGACGGTGAGATCAACAAGACCGGCTCCGAGGTCAGCCTCAGGATCGAACAGGGCTACGTCGGCGAGACCGACATCGTGCTGCTGGCACTGACCGTCTTCGCCGGTCTGGTCACCATCGGCGCCGCCGGTATCGCCACCGGGCTCGCCCAGGCCGATGCCGAGGCCGATCTGAAGACGCTCGCGGCCGTCGGCGCCCCGGCGCGGGTCCGCAGGACGCTCAGCGGCTTCCAGTGCGGGGTGGTGGCGGTGATGGGGGTCGTCCTCGGCTCCGCGGCCGGCGTGCTGCCCGCCATCGGGCTGCGCCTGACCGAGGAGCGCGCGCAGGACAAGTGGTATCAGGAGGCACTGGACCAGGGCGGCCAGATGGCCGAGCCGTACGTGCCCATCGTCGTCCCGTGGGGCACGCTCGGCGCCCTGCTGATCGCCGTCCCGCTGGGCGCGGCGGTCCTGGCGGCGCTGGTCACCCGCTCGCACCGCACGCTGGGCCGCAGGGCCGCGACGTAACGTACCCGCTCTGCACCGTGCCCCCGTACGAAAGACGGACCGTCGGAAAGCCGGATCGTCTTCGTACGGGGGCACGCCGCGTGATGACGCACTTGTGCGAGACAATGGGCGGCATGGAGATGCCGAGGAACGAACGGTCGCAGGAGAGCCCCCATGTCCTGGTGGTCGGACAGGACGGGATGGCGCTCGGCGGCGGCGGGGCCGACGCCGAGGCGCGTGAGATCCCGGTGACGGAGATGGTGGAACAGCCCGCGAAGGTCATGCGCATCGGCAGCATGATCAAGCAGCTTCTGGAGGAGGTGCGGGCGGCTCCCCTGGACGAGGCGAGCCGGGTACGCCTCAAGGAGATCCACGCCGGCTCCGTGAAGGAGCTGGAGGACGGGCTCGCCCCCGAACTGGTGGAGGAGCTGGAGCGGCTCTCGCTCCCCTTCACCGACGAGGCGATCCCCTCCGAGGCGGAGCTGCGCATCGCGCAGGCCCAGCTGGTGGGGTGGCTGGAAGGGCTCTTCCACGGGATCCAGACGGCGCTGTTCGCCCAGCAGATGGCGGCCAGGGCCCAGCTGGAATCGATGCGGCGCGCTCTGCCGCCCGGTTCCGTCCCGGAGGAAGAGGGCGAGCCGGGCCATGGCGCGATCCGCTCGGGCCCGTACCTGTAAAGCCCTCGGCGGCCGGCCGGGCGTAAAGCCTTCGCCAGCTGGCCGCGGCCTGTGGCGTGAGTGTGGTCCGGATGTGGACCGGCTGTGGTCCGGCGCGTGTGCCGTGCGCCGGACCACAGCCGCGTGCGCGCAAGGGCCCGGGGACTGCGGCGAGCCCTGAGGACCGGCGGGGACCGGGCGCCTCAGGAGGTGAGGAGCAGCACCTTTCCGATGTGCGTGCCGCTCTCCAGCGCACGGTGCGCGTCGGCGGCCTGCTCCATCGGGAACGTCCGGTCCACGATCGGCCGGACCTGTCCGGCCGCGATCAGCGGCCAGACGTGCTCCCGTACGGCCGCCACGATGGACGCCTTCTCCGCCAGGGGGCGGGCGCGCAGCGAGGTCGCGGTGACGGCGGCGCGCTTGCTCAGCAGGGCGCCGAGATTGAGTTCGCCCTTCGCGCCGCCCTGGAGACCGATCACCGCGAGCCGGCCGTTCACGGCCAGCGCCTTCACGTTCCGCTCCAGGTACTTCGCGCCGACGATGTCGAGGATGACGTCCGCTCCCGCGCCGTCCGTGGCCTTGCGGATCTCCTCGACGAAGTCCTGCTCGCGGTAGTCGATCAGGATGTCCGCCCCCAGCTCGGCGCAGCGCGCCAGCTTGTCGGGTCCGCCCGCCGTGACGGCGACCCGCGCGCCCACGGCCTTGGCGAGCTGGATCGCCATCGTGCCGATCCCACTGGCGCCGCCGTGCAGGAGGACCGTCTCGCCCGGTCGCAGATGGGAAATCATGAAGACGTTGGACCAGACCGTCGTGGTGACCTCGGGCAGCGCCGCGGCGGTGGCCAGGTCCAGCCCTTCCGGCACGGGCAGGAGCTGCCCCGACGGTACGGCGACCCGCTCGGCGTAGCCGCCGCCGGCCAGCAGCGCGCACACCTCGTCCCCGACGGCCCACCCCGCGACGCCGGGCCCCAGCGCCGTGATCCGGCCCGCGCACTCCAGGCCGGGGTAGGGGGAGGCGCCGGGCGGGGGATCGTAGAAGCCCTGGCGCTGCAACAGATCGGCGCGATTGACGGCGCTCGCCGCCACCTCGACGAGCACCTCGCCCTCACCGGGTACGGGATCGGGCACCTCGGCCCATACGAGCGCGTCGGGGCCACCGGGTTCCGGAATCGTGATCGCATGCATGGCCGCGAGGCTACTCCTGCGGGTCCCGCGGAGAGGCCGGGTCAGTCGCTCAGGCCGGACTCCGCGGGGCTCGTGGCCCGGACGATGGTGATCAGCCGGTCCGTGAGCTGGAGCGGGCTCGCGGCCGGGTCGTCGTACCCCAGGAGCCGGTGCCCGCGCAGCACGCTCACCACCAGGTCGTCCGTCTCCCGTACGCTCCGCCCCACCTCGGCCTTTATCACCGGGCGTTCTATGAGGTCGAGGCCGCTGCCCTGCTGGATCAGGTCCTCCATCACCGTGCCGGCGCTGGGGCTGAGCACGGAGAGCCCGAGCAGTCGGCCCGCCGCGCTCGCGCTGGTGATCACGGCGTCCGCGCCGGACTGCCGCAGCAGCGGCGCGTTCTCCTCCTCGCGCACCGCGGCGACGATCTTCGCGCCCCGGTTGAGCTGCCGGGCGGTGAGGGCCACCAGCACCGCCGTGTCGTCGCGCTGAGTGGCGATCACGATCTGGCGGGCGCGCTGGAGTTCGGCCCGCAGCAGCACATCGCTGCGGGTCGCGTCGCCGACGACGCCGACGAACCCCTCGGCGTTGGCCGCCTCGATCACCTTGTTCGACGGGTCGACGATGACGATCTGTTCCTTCTTCAGACCCGTGGCGCAGAGGGTCTGTATCGCCGAGCGCCCCTTGGTTCCGTAGCCGACGATGACGGTGTGGTCGCGCAAGTTGGACCTCCAGCGGTTCAGCCGCCACTCCTCCCGGGTGCGCTCCGTGAGGACCTCAAGAGTGGTTCCGACCAGAATGATGAGAAAGAGGACCCGCAGCGGGGTCACGAGCAGGACATTCACCAGCCGCGCGCTGTCGCTGTACGGGACGATGTCGCCGTACCCCGTGGTGGAGAGCGTGACGGTCGCGTAGTAGACGGCGTCGAGGAAGTCGACGGAGTCGTCCGCGTTGTCGTGGTAGCCCTCCTTGTCGATGTAGACGATGAAGACCGTCAGCGCGAGGACGAACAGCGCCATCAGCAGCCGTCGGCTGACCTGGAGCAGCGGCCGTACGGCCGTACGGCGCGGCAGCTTCACCCGTGCGGCGACCACATGCTCGTCCGCGCGCCTGGCCATCGCATCCTGGCCGGGAAGTTTCACGTGAAACACCCTCCGTCGACCGATGCCGTGGCGTTCCACGGCAGGTCGAGCACTTCCAGATCGTCGCCCGGCCGCGCGCCACCGGGCTTCACCACCGCGAGCCCGTCCGCGGCGGCGATACCGCGCAGCATGGCCGGTCCGTTGAATCGCAACGGTACGAGCCCCTCGTCCCGGTGGACGAAGGGGACGAGCCTGGTGTCGGACGGATGTCCGTGCACCGCGTCTCTCACCGGTACGTGGTACGGCGTCCGGCTCGCCCGTCCCGCCAGCGCGCACAGCACGGGCTCGGCGAGCGTCAGCAGCCCGGAGACCGCGGCGAGCGGGTTGCCCGGCAGCCCGATGAACAGCTTCTCGGGGGCCCGCCGGGCCAGCACCATGGGGTGGCCGGGGCGTACGGCCACCCCGTCCACCAGCAGTTCGGCGCCCGTCTGCCGCAGCACCGTATGGACATGGTCGACCGGTCCCGCCGCCGTGCCGCCCGTGGTGACGACGAGATCCGCCGTGGACTCGGAGACGGCGCGGCGCAGGGCCTCGGCGTCGTCGCCGAGCCGGCGGGTGGCGATGACCTCGGCGCCGAGGGCGCGGAGCCAGGGCGCGATCAGCGGGCCGAGGGCATCGCGGATCAGTCCGTCGCGGGGGAGACCTTCGGCGAGCAGCTCGTCGCCGAGGACCAGCACCTCGACGCGGGGGCGCGGGACGGTGGGCAGCTCGTCGTATCCGGCCGCCGCCGCGAGCCCCAGCACGGCGGGGGTGATGACGAACCCGGCCGGCAGCAGGCGCTCGCCGGAACGGCACTCCTGGCCGCGCGGCCGGATGTCCTGGCCCTGGGTCACCGGGCGCTGGGCATGGAGCTGTCCGGCACCGTCGGTACGGGCGTGTTCCCTGCGGATCACGGCGGTCGCGTCAGGGGGGATACGGGCGCCGGTGGCGATCCGTACGGCCGAACCGTCGGGGAGGCGCGCCGTCGTGGCGTGCCCGGCGAGCAGGCCGGCGCCGCGGTCGCCCGCGACGGCGTCGGCACGGTCGTTGTCGCCGGCGCTGCCGCCGCTCCGCACGGACCAGGGGCCCGGCCCGGCGACCGCCCAGCCGTCCATGGCGGAGGTGTCGAACGAGGGCAGGTCGGTGAGTGCGGTCAGCGGCTCGGCGAGCGCGAGCCCCAGGGCCTGGTCGAGGGGGGCCCGGCGGGAGCGGGCCGGCGGATCCCCGGCCCGTGCCGGACGCCCGGAGCGGGCCGCGAGCGCGCGGGCGTCGGGCCACGCGACGGCGCGGTGCCGCCCGGACGCGGCGCCGCCACCGGCGTGGGCACCGCCCGCGCCGACCGGCCCCCGGCCGACCAGCGCCAGCACGTCGTCGATCCCATCGATCCCGTCGACCTCCCGGTCATGGGCGGTCATCCGGCGTCGGCTCCCTCGGACCCGGTCCCCGGCTCCGCCTCGGCCGCCCAGCGCAGGGCCAGTGCCTCGGCCTTGCGGGCCGCTTCCGCGACGGCTTCGGGACCGTCTCCCCCGGCCCGGCCCGCCGCGTAGCCGACCAGGAAGGTCGTCAGCGGGGCGGCGGGCCGGGCGACGCCGTGCGCGGCGTCGCGGGCGAGGTCGAGGAGGACGGAGATGTCGACGTCCAGCTCGATGCCGAGTTCGTCCTTGACTGCGGTGATCCATTCGTCCAGCACGGTCCCATGCTCCCTGATCCTGGCCCGGGCCGTGGAGATGTCCTCCCAGGTGTCACAGTCGAAGGAGTCGAGGGGCCCCGCGTCGACCCGGGCGAGTTCGAGTTCCTGCGCGAGCAGCCGCAGCGGCAGCCCGGCGAGGCTGCCGTACTCGGTACGGAGCAGGGCGATCTCGCGGCGCAGCGGTTCGGCGCGGTACGCCGCGACCAGCGGCTGGTCCCGGCCGTCGGCGTCGGTGAGCAGGGCCCCCTCCGCGCCGCTCGTGGTGAGCGCCCCGACCAGCCGGCGCACCGTGGGCCGGGAGAGGAACGGCAGATCCGCGGAGAGGACGAGCACCGTCTCCGTATCGGGGCGGACGCCGCGGACCCCGGCGTCGAGCGCGGCGAGCGGTCCGCCGCCCGGCGGCTCCTCGCGGGCCCAGCGCACCGGCCGTGCCGTCGGCCGCCGGCCGCCCACGACCACGGTGTCGGCGGCCCCGTCGCAGGCGGCGAGCACCCGGTCGAGCAGCGCCCGGCCGCCGACCCGTACACCGGGTTTGTCGACCCCGCCGAGCCGTCTGGCGGCGCCTCCGGCGAGCACGATGGCGTCATACGCGGTCATGGCTGCATTATGTGCCGTGATCGCCGGTACGGAGCACGCGAGGGTGCCCGTTCTTCGAACTCGCCCTCCTCACAAGGCGCGCAGCAGCACCGCCGGCTGCTCGACGCAGTCCGCCACGTAGCGCAGGAAGCCGCCCGCCGTACCGCCGTCGCAGACCCGGTGGTCGAAGGTGAGCGAGAGCTGGACGACCTGACGCACCGCCAGCTCCCCTTGGTGGACCCAGGGTTTGGCCGCGATCCGCCCGATGCCGAGCATCGCCGCCTCGGGGTGGTTGATGATCGGGGTGGAGCCGTCGACCCCGAACACCCCGTAGTTGTTGAGGGTGAAGGTGCCGCCGGTCAGATCCCGCGGCGTCAGCGCGCCGGACCGGCCCGCCTCCGTGAGCCGGGCGAACTCGGCGCTCAGTGACTCCGCGGAGCGGGTGTGCGCGTCCCGTACGACGGGGACGACCAGCCCGCGGTCGGTCTGTGCGGCGAAGCCGAGATGCACCTCGGGCAGCAGCATGATCTCCCGGGCCGCCGTGTCCACGGTGGAGTTCAGCTCGGGGTGGCGGGCGAGGGCCGCCGTGCAGATCCTGGCGAACAGCGCGATCAGCGAGACCTTGGGCCCGTCCGCCGCGTTCATCGCCGCCCGGGCGGCCAGCAGCTCCGTGGCGTCCGCGTCGACCCAGCAGGTGGCGTCCGGGATCTCGTGCCGGCTGCGGGTGAGCTTCTCCGCGACCGCGCCCCGTACGCCCCGCAGCGGCACCCGCGTCGCCCCGGACCGCGCCGTGGAAACCTGCGTTCCGGCGGTCGTGGCCGGCCCACCGGGCCGGGCCCCCGCGGGCCGGTCCGGCGCGAGGTGCCGCGGCGCCGCCGGAAAGGCCGTGCCCACCGTGGAGGCGGTGGCCGCCGTGGGAGTGGTGGCCGCGGTGGTCCCCTGGGCCTGCGCCGCGGGAACGCCTTCCCGTATCGCCCGCTCGACGTCGCACCGCAGGATCAGTCCGTCCCGGCCCGAGCCCGTGAGCGTCCGCAGATCGAGGCCGTGCTCACGGGCGAGCCTGCGCACCAGGGGTGAGACCACGGCGACCGGCCCGGGTACCGGCCCGGGTGCGCCCGCCGCCCCGCCGTCCGGGACGGCGGACGGAGCCGTACGGGCCCCGTTGACGGGCGGCCGGACCCGGCGCCTGCGGGCCACCGGTGCGCCCGTGCCGTACCCGACGAGCACATTCCCCGACGCGCCCTCCCGGGACGGTGCGGGGTCCTGCGCCGGCGTGCGCGTAGGCGCGGAATCGGCCACCGGAGCCGGAGCGGCGGGAGCGGGCGTGGACGCACCGGCCGGGGCCGAGGCACCCACCGCGACGGTCAGCAGCGGCGCCCCGACGGGCAGCTCCGTGCCCTCCTCGCCGTAGCGCGCCGTCACCACACCGCCGTAGGGGCAGGGCACCTCGACCATCGCCTTGGCCGTCTCGACCTCGACGACCGGCTGATCGACGGCGACAACATCCCCCACCGACACCAGCCAGCGGACGATCTCCGCCTCGGTCAGCCCTTCACCGAGGTCAGGCAGTTTGAATTCCAGCACCTGCGCCATCAGCTCTCCGTCTCCCACTGGAGCCGCGCAACCGCGTCCAGCACCCGGTCCACTCCCGGAAGATGGTGCCTCTCCAGCATGGGCGGCGGATAGGGAATGTCGAATCCGGCCACCCGCAGCACCGGCGCCTCCAGGTGGTGGAAGCAGCGCTCGGTGACCCGCGCGGCGATCTCCCCGCCCGGCCCGCCGAAGCCCGTGGACTCGTGGACGACGACCGCCCGGCCCGTACGGCGCACGGATTCCGCCACCGTCCCGTCGTCGAACGGCACCAGCGAGCGCAGGTCGACGACCTCCAGGTCCCAGCCCTCGGCACGGGCCGCTTCCGCCGCCTCAAGACAGACCGGAACCGAGGGGCCGTACGTGAGCAACGTGGCGCTGGAGCCCCGGCGCCGGACGACGGCCCGCCCGATCGGCGCGACCTCGGCCGGCGCCTCCGGCAACCACGCGGCCTTCGACCAGTAGAGCCGCTTCGGCTCCAGGAAGACCACCGGGTCGTCGGAGGCGATGGCCGCCCGCAGCAGCCCGTACGCGTCCTCGACCGTCGCGGGTGTGACGACATGGAGGCCGGGCGTGGCCATGTAGTACGCCTCGGAGGAGTCGCTGTGGTGCTCGACCCCGCCGATCCCGCCGCCGTACGGCACCCGCACCGTGATCGGCAGCGGCAGCGCGCCGCGCGTGCGGTTGCGCATCCGCGCCACATGGCTGACGAGCTGCTCGAACGACGGATAGGCGAAGGCGTCGAACTGCATCTCCACCACCGGCCGCAGCCCGTACATCGCCATCCCGACGGCCGTCCCCAGGATGCCCGCCTCGGCGAGCGGCGTGTCCGTGCAGCGCTCGTCCCCGAACTCGGCCGCGAGCCCGTCGGTGATCCGGAAGACCCCGCCGAGCGTGCCCACGTCCTCCCCGAGGACATGGACCGAGGGATCCTCGGCCATCGCGTCGCGCAGCGCGCGCTGGAGCGCCAGCGCCATCGTGGCGGGCTTCGCCGCGACGGCCGCCTTCTCGGTGAGCGTGTCGGTCATCGCGGATCACCGGACCCTTCGGAGCCCCCGGCCGGCTCGGCGGCGGCCGCCAGCTCGGCGCGGAGCTGGTCCTCCTGCTCGCGCAGTTGCGGCGTCCGCTCCGCGTAGACGTGCGCGAACAGATCCATGGGGTCCAGCACCGGATCCGCGTTCATCCGGTCGCGCAGCCGCGCCGCCATCGCCTCGGCGGAGGCGGCAACTTCCCTGACGCCGTCCTCGTCGAGCACCCCGCGCCCCGTCAGCTCGCGCTCCAGGAGCCGCACCGGGTCGTGTGCGCGCCAGGTCTCCACCTCCTCCCGCCCGCGGTAGCGCGTCGCGTCGTCCGCGTTCGTATGGGCGTCGATGCGGTACGTCACCGCCTCGACCAGCGTGGGGCCGTCGCCGCGCCGGGCGCGCGCCAGCGCCTCCCCGAGCACCGCGTGCACCGCGACCGCGTCGTTCCCGTCGACCAGCCGCCCCGGCATGCCGTACCCGACGGCCTTGTGGGCCAGGGAGGGCGCGGCGGACTGCTTGGCGAGCGGTACGGAGATCGCGAAGCCGTTGTTCTGGACGAGGAAGACGACCGGAGCGCGCCATACGGCGGCGAAGTTCAGCGCTTCGTGGAAGTCCCCCTCGCTGGTGCCGCCGTCGCCGACCAGGGCGAGCGCGACGACGTCGTCCCCCCGGAGCCGGGCCGCGTGGGCCAGCCCGACGGCGTGCGGAAGCTGGGTGGCGAGCGGCGTGGAGAGCGGGGCGATCCGGTGTTCGTGCGGGTCGTAGCCGGTGTGCCAGTCGCCGCGCAGCAGCGTCAGGGCCTGGACGGGGTCGAGCCCGCGCGCCACGGCGGCGAGGGTGTCGCGGTAGCTGGGGAAGAGCCAGTCCTGCTCGCGCAGGGCGAGGGCGGCGGCGACCTGGCACGCCTCCTGGCCGGTGCTCGACGGATAGACGGCGAGCCTGCCCTGCTTGGTCAGGGCCGTGGCCTGCGCGTTGTACCTGCGGCCGCGGACCAGCTCGGCGTAGAGCCGCAGCAGCAGCGCGGGGTCGGCCCCCGCCGCGGCGTCCGTCCCCAGCACGCGGTACGGCTCGGGGTCGGGGAGCAGCGGTGCGGGGTCGGTCCGCGGCTGCCAGGCCGGTGGCGGGGCGGGTGGACGGGCCGCGGCGGCGGGCAGTTCCTGGACCGGCGTGCTGCTCTTCTTCACGCGTGCACCTCCTCGTCGGGGCGAACGGGCTCGTCGGGCGAGCGGGCGGACGCCGGATCGCGGCGCCTCCTCCCTACCGATTGTTCGGTCGTCAGGCCATTTTGGCTACACACGCCTCCAGCCTGTGGACAAACGGTTCTCCACAGCCTGGGATGGACGCAGGCCGTCCATCGCGGGCAGTCCGGGAGACAGGGGAGCTGAACAAATGGCCGACGGCACGGCACGGGCCGCCGAGCAGGAGCAGCCACCGCGTCCGCTGGACGCCATCGACCGGGACATCCTGCGCATCCTCCAGACGGACGGCCGTGCCTCGATACGGTCGGTCGCCGAGCGTGTCCATGTCTCGCGGGCCAACGCGTACGCGCGGATCAACCGGCTGATCGACGACGGGGTGATCCGTGGTTTCAGCGCCAGGGTCGACCATGAACGGGCCGGTCAGGGGGCTTCCGCGTACCTCACGCTGAAGATCGTGCAGAACTCCTGGCGCACGGTGCGCGAGCAGCTCCAGGAGCTGCCGGGAGCCACCCACATCGCGCTGGTCAGCGGCGACTTCGACGTGCTGCTGCTGGTGCACACCCCGGACAACCGGACGCTGCGCGAGCTGGTCCTGACCAGGCTCCAGGCGATTCCCGAGGTGCTCTCGACGCGCACGCTGCTGGTGTTCGAGGAGACGGACCTGGACCCGGGCGGGGGCGGTGTGCCGCCCCTGTAGGCGGCAGGCGGTGCCCGCGGCCTGCAGGAGGCCCGCGGCCCGTCAGGAGAGGGCGCGGCCCGTCAGGAGGCCCGCGGCCCCGTCAGGAAGTGCGCAGGCCGTCGAAGGCCAGCCGTACGACCGCGTCCGCGACCTGGTCGCGTCCGTAGCCGCCGGCCGCGTGCGGTCGGTACCACTCGACCAGGGAGTTGACCATGCCGAAGAGCAGCCGGGTCGCGAGCTTGGTGTCCAGATCGGCCCGCAGGTCCCCCTCCGCGGCGGCGGCCTTGAGCAGACCGGCGACCCGCTGGTCGAACTCCCGGCGCCGCTCCATGGCCCAGCGCTCGGTCTGCGTATTGCCCCTGACCCGCAGGAGCAGCGTCACGTAGGGCAGCTCGGCCATCAGCACCTCGACCGTGCGCCGGACGACGTGCTCGACCCGGTCGACGGCCCGGCCGTGCGTCGCGCCGTCCTCGTCGAGAACGCCGAAGAGGCCGTCCAGGGCGCGGCTGACGGCCCGGCGCAGCAGTTCCTCCTTGCCGACGACATGGTGGTATATGGAGGACTTGGAGATCCCCGCGGCCTTGGACAGATGCTCCATGGAGGTGCCGTCGTAGCCGCGTTCGTTGAAGACCCGGACCGCCACGGCCAGCAGGGTCTCCGGAGTGTAGGTGTCGCGCTTGGCGGTGGTCATGAACGCCCCTGCTTCGCTTCGGTGTCGGCACGGCGGGTCAGTGCCGGGGACGGGGCGTAGCGGCCGCCGGGATACGCCCCGTCCAAGGTCGACAGGAAGGACCGGGCCCACTCCGAGGTGAGCCGGTCGCACCACTCGCCGGGTCCGCCAGGGTAGTTCACGCCGAGTTTCATGGCGGTGTCGATGTCCCCCGCACCGGCCACCCCACGGGCGGCGGCGTCGCAGGCGAAGTCGATCAGCAGCGCGACGGTGCGGCCGACGATCATGCCGGGGACGTCGTCGACGACGCTGACCCGCTTGCCTAGCCGCTGGAAGAGGCCGATGGCCGCCCGCAGGTCCGCGGGGTCGACGTCGTCCCCGGGCGCGAGGGCGACGCGCGTACAGGAGCGGTAGTCCAGCGCGAGGTCGAAGTGGATGGTCGGACCGAAGGGGTCGCCGGTGGCGCTCGTTCCGCCGGTGAGGCGCAGCGACGTGCCGCCGGGCAGCGCGAGGAACCCCTCGGAGACGTGCGGGGTGCGGTCGCGGGTGACCTTGATGCCCGCTTCCTCGATCATCTCCCGCAGGACGGCGGCGGGCCCGAGGCGGGCGTGGAGGCCGACCGTCTCCGGGGCCTCGCAGGGCTCTTCCGTACGCGGTACGGGGGCGGCGGCGCCCTCACCGTACGGGAACCACCCCCGGCCCGTCTTGCGGCCGAGCCGGCCCGACTCCACCAGCCTGCGCTGGGCGAGCGACGGCGTGAACTTCGGGTCGTGGAAGAAGGATTCCCACACGGAGCGGGTGACGGCCTCGTTGACGTCCTGGCCGATGAGATCGGTCAGCTCGAAGGGGCCCATGCGGAAGCCGCCGCACTCGCGCAGGACCGCGTCGATGGTGGCGGGGTCGGCGGCCCTCTCCTCGTACACCCGCAGCGCCTCGGCGTAGAAGGGGCGCGCGACGCGATTGACGACGAAGCCCGGCGTGTCGGCGCAGCGCACCGGGGTCTTCCCCCAGGCCAGCACGGTCTCGTACGCGCGTGTCACGGCGTCCGGGTCGCTCGCGTGACCGCTGACGACCTCCACCAGGGGCAGCAGGGGGGCCGGGTTGAAGAAGTGCGTCCCGACCAGGCGTCCCGGCAGCCGCACGGCGCCCGCGACGGCCGTGACGGAGAGGGAGGAGGTGTTGGTGGCGAGCAGGCAGTCCTCGGCGACGACGTCCTCCAGCGCCGCGAAGAGCTCGCGCTTGACGGACAGCTCCTCCAGGACCGCCTCGATCACGAGCGCGGCGTCGGACAACTCGGCGAGGTCCGCGGCCGGGAACAGCCGGGCGGTCGCGGCGTCACGGGCCGACGCGTCGAGCCGGCCCTTGGCGACCAGCCGGTCCAGGCGTCCGGCGATGGTGGCGGCGGCCCGTACGGCCCGGCCCGGCACGGCGTCGTGGAGCCGCACGGGGTGGCCGGCGACCAGCGCCACCTGGGCTATGCCCTGGCCCATCGTGCCGCTGCCGACGACCGCGACGACGCGGCCGGGCCCGATTGCTGTCATGGCCGCGATCCTCCTGTTGTCGGTGGGCGCACGGCGGCGGGTGACCGTGCTCCGGGGGCGGTGGTCCGCCGCCCGCCGACCGGCGTCGCTTTTCCACAGGATCGCCCGGATCCCCTTGTCCCGACCGATCGTTCGGTTACTCTAACCCTGTCCGCCCGTACTTGTCCCCCCGCTCCGCCTGCCTGACTCGATGAGGAGTTGGTCCACGATGGCCGCCCAGCTCAGCCCCCAGCAGCTCGCCGAGAAGCACCGGCCCACGCTCGACCGGGCCCTTGAGACGGTCGGGTCCCGCGGTTACTGGTCCCCGCATCCCGAGCACCCCAAGGCGTACGGCGACACCGCCCCCGCCGACGGGCTCGCCGCCTTCCAGGCGCTGCGCGGTACCCGCTTCGAGCTGGACCAGCCGGGCACGGACGGCTGGACCGGCGGCGAGGTCTCGCCGTACGGGCCACCCCTGGAGATCGAGTATCCGCACGCGGACCCGGACGTCCTGCTGCCCGCCCTGCGCGCGGGCATGGGCGCCTGGCGCGAGGCCGGGCCCGAGACCCGCGCCCTGGTCTGTCTGGAGATCCTGGCGCGGATCGGTGCGCGGACCCACGAGTTCGCGCACGCGGTGATGCACACGAGCGGCCAGGCGTTCACGATGGCGTTCCAGGCGGGCGGCCCGCACGCCCAGGACCGCGGCCTGGAGGCGGTGGCGTACGCGTACCAGGAGCAGACGCGTACGCCCGCCTCGGCCGGCTGGTCCAAGCCGCAGGGCAAGCGCGACCCGCTGGAGCTGCGGAAGTCCTTCACCGCCGTGCCGCGCGGGGTCGCGCTGCTGATCGGCTGCAACACCTTCCCCACGTGGAACGGCTATCCGGGGCTGTTCGCCTCCCTCGCCACCGGCAATCCGGTCCTGGTCAAGCCGCATCCGCGCGCCGTGCTGCCGCTCGCGCTGACGGTACGGGTGGCCCGTGAGGTGCTCGCCGAGGCGGGCTTCGACCCGAATCTGGTGGCGCTGGCGGTGGAGCGGCCCGGCGAGGGCATCGCCAAGACCCTGGCCGTCCGCCCGGAGGTCCGGATCATCGACTACACGGGGTCGACGGCCTTCGGTGACTGGCTGGAGACCCACGCGCGCCAGGCGCAGGTGTACACGGAGAAGGCGGGCGTCAACACGGTCGTCGTGGACTCCACGGACGACTACAAGGGGATGCTCTCCAACCTCGCCTTCTCGCTGTCGCTGTACAGCGGCCAGATGTGCACCACACCGCAGAATCTGCTGATCCCCCGCGACGGCATCACCACGGACGCGGGCGAGAAGTCGTACGACGAGGTGGTGGCCGATCTGGCGGCCTCGGTGGCCGGGCTGCTGGGCGACGACGCCCGAGCCAACGCGCTGCTGGGCGCGCTGGTCAACCCCGGGGTGAAGGCCCGGCTGGAGAGCGCCGACGGGCTCGGGGACATCGCGCTGGCCTCGCGGGAGATTGCCCACCCGGACTTCCCGGACGCCGTGGTCCGTACACCCGCGATCGTGAAGGCCGACGGCGCCCGCAAGGTCTGGGAGAAGGCGTGGCAGGGCGGCGAGGAGGTGCCGTACCTGACGGAGTGCTTCGGGCCCGTGTCCTTCGCGGTCGCCATGGACTCGACGGAGGACGCGCTGGAGCTGCTGCGGCGCACGGTGCGCCATCAGGGCGCGATGACGGTCGGCGCGTACACGACGTCGCCGGAGACGGAGCGCGCGGTCGAGGAGGTGTGCCTGGACGAGTCCGCGCAGCTCTCGCTCAACCTGACGGGCGGGGTGTACGTGAACCAGACGGCGGCGTTCTCGGACTTCCACGGCTCGGGCGGCAACCCGGCGGCGAACGCGGCGCTGTGCGATGCGGCGTTCGTGGCGAACCGCTTCCGGACGGTGGAGGTCCGCCGCCCGGCCTGAGGTCGCCCGGCCTGAAGTCGCGGCCTGAGGTCGCGCGTCCGGGGCCCGGCCGGATCGGGGGCATCCCCGGCCGGGATACGGGGCCGGATCAAGCCGGGATACGGGGCCGGATCAGGGCGCGGGCGGTGCCGGGATCTCGGCGTACCGCTGGATCCAGGCGTGCATGGCGATGGCCGCGGCGGCTCCCGCGTTGATCGAGCGCGTCGAGCCGAACTGGGCGATCGAGCAGACCATCGTGGCGTGCCGACGGGCCTCTTCGGTCAGGCCGGGACCCTCCTGGCCGAAGAGCAGCACGCAGCGGCGCGGCAGCTCGGTCCGCTCCAGCGCGACGGCCCCCGGCAGGTTGTCGATCCCGATGATCGGCAGCCCCTCGGCCGCCGCCCAGGCCGTCAGCTCCTCCGTGCCGGGGTGGTGGCGCACATGCTGGTACCGGTCGGTGACCATCGCGCCGCGCCGGTTCCAGCGCCGCCGGCCCACGATGTGGATCTCCTTGGCGAGGAAGGCGTTGGCGGTGCGGACGACGGAGCCGATGTTGAAGTCGTGGCTCCAGTTCTCCACGGCCACGTGGAAGTCGTGCCGCCGGGTGTCGAGGTCCGCGACGATCGCCTCGCGGGTCCAGTAGCGGTACTGGTCGGCGACATTGCGCCGGTCACCGGCGGCCAGCAGCTCCGGGTCGTACCGCTCGCCCCGGGGCCACGGCTCGCCGTGCGGTCCGACGCCGACCGGGGGCCCGTAGCCTTCGTCGTACTGGACCGGCTCCAGGCCCTCGTCCGCTGTCTCGCTGATCACCTATACGAGGGTACGTGGCTGCTCGGAGCTCTCCCGCCGCTGCCCGGGCGGTGCGGCCGCCCCGGCGAGGGGGCGTCGCCGGCCCGGCAGCCGCCGACGCAGCCGGTCGTACACCGCGGTGGTCCGGCCGCCGAGCCACAGCAGGAAGACCGTCGGCAGGAACACGGCGTCGGCGGCGATCATCGCGAGCGAGAAGAACGGCAGCCCGAGCAGGACGGCGATCCCCGCGTGCTCCAGGATCATCGCGACGAGCAGGACGTTCTTGACGCGCCGGTTGAAGAGCGTGAACGGGAAGGCGACCTGCACGATGACCGTGCCGTACGTCAGCACCATCACGACGAGCGCGCTGGACGCGAAGAGGCCCGAGAGCGCGGGCCAGGGGGCGAAGTAGTCCAGTTTGAGCGGGTAGTACAGCGCGGTGCCGTCCTGCCAGCGCGAGCCCTGGATCTTGTACCAGCCGGCGGTGGCGTAGATGAGACAGACCTCGGCCATGATGACGGCGAGCGCGGCGTTGTGGATCAGATTGGCCAGGACGTCCAGCAGCGCGCGCGGCTCGCCGTGGGGCGCGCGCCGGTTCACGGCCCACCAGAGCCCCTGTCCGGCCCACGCCCCCCAGAACAGGGCCAGCAGCCAGCTCTCGGCCTGGACCCGGTCGGTCAGCGTGCCGACGAGGAGGACTGTGCCGGTGACGGCCCACAGGACGGGGCCGACCCGGTCCCGTACGGCCGGCCGGCCCGCATCCGCCGCACCCGCCCCGGCCGGTCCCGACGGGTCCGGTCCATCCGTCCCGGCGGATATCTCCGCTCGGCGCGACGCACGGGCGGCGCGCCGCGCGTCGAGCGACCAGACCTGCCCGCAGCGCGTCAGCACGAGATAGATCGCCATGAGGTGGATGACGTTGTCTCCGCCGTCCCCCATGAAGATGCTGCGGTTCTGGAGCGAGAGCACCCCGAACATGAAGAGCACGGACATGGTGCGGGTCCGCCAGCCGAGCATCAGCAGCGCGCTGGAGAGCACGGCGACGGCGTAGACGATCTCGAACCAGACCGTGCTGTCCGACCACATCAGCGCGGAGAAGGCGCTGTTCTTCGCGATGAGCTGCTGGGCCATGCCCCAGCTCCAGGGGCCCTCGGGACCGTACAGCTCATGGCGGTGCGGCACCTCGCGCAGCAGAAAGAGCAGCCAGGTGCCGGCGAAGCCGATCCGGATGACGGCGCTCTGGTAGCGGCCGAGGGCGGTCGCCGTGACACGCCGGAGCGCGACCGCGGCCCGCTGTTCGAGGTGGCGCGGCCGGCCCACGGACGAGGCGGGCTTCGGACCGGGCAGTCCCGGCGGTACGGGCTCCACGGAAGGCCCCGGCCGTACGGGCTCCACGGGCCGCGCGGACTCCGCGGGCTGTCGTTGCTGTGAGGGTTCCACGGGCTGTTCGCTCACCGGTCCGCCTCCGCGCTGCCGTTCTCCACGCCTCCGGGAAGATCGGCGGCGTTCACCGCCCACCACGGATAGACCCGGTAGGACGGGCGCGTGCTGATCTTCTCCGTGCTCCAGGACGGCGAGGCGACGGCCGTGGTGACCGACCTGACCTGGATACGTTCCACCGGGCCGCCCAGGTCGTGGTTCTCCAGCCGCAGCATCACGATCCGGCGGATGTAGCTCTCGGAGAGCTGGCCGCGCAGCCCGTTCGGACGGTTCTGATTGTCATGCGATCCGACGAAGAAGTCCCAGCCCCGGCGCAGCTCGTTCTGGTCGACATGGCTGGGCAGGAGATTCCCCTGGATCGCGGCGCCGTCCTCGGCGGAGAGATCGATCCATTCGCTGGTCCGGCGCGCGGCGCCGGACCCGGTCTCGGCGCGCGCCTGGACGGCGATGTTCTGCTGGAGGGGGTTGGGTGCGAAAAGCTTCCAGTTCTGCTCGAACTCGGGGTAGACCCAGGCGTCGACGGCCTTGCCGTGCTGCTTGGTGAGCGTGTTGGACGGGGCGACGTGGAGGAACACCATCGCGACGTGCACGCAGGCCAGCAGTCCGATGACCGCGAGGGAGACGGCGGCCACCACCTGGTAACGGAAGGAGAGGCCGGCTATCCCGGCCCCGGGTGGCGGTCCGGCTTTCCCGCCCTGGTCGTCGTACGAATCCATCCCGCCCCGATCGCCGTCGCACTCCGGTCAGTTATCCACAGGGTTGACACCCTACGGGCCGCCGACTCACCATTGAAGTCCATGAACCGAACGATCGGTCGGTAGGGGGTCCGGATGACGGCAGTGACCACGGGGACAGCCGAGGAGGCGACGGTGGAAAGGACGACGGAGTCCTTCGAGGCGGCGTTCGACGCGGCCGTGGCCGCCGACGAGCGCATCGAGCCGCGCGACTGGATGCCCGAGGCGTACCGCGCGTCGCTGGTCCGCCAGATGGCCCAGCACGCGCACTCCGAGATCATCGGGATGCAGCCGGAGGCAAACTGGATCACGCGCGCGCCCTCCCTGCGCCGCAAGGCGATCCTGATCGCCAAGGTGCAGGACGAGGCGGGACACGGTCTGTATCTGTACAGCGCGGCCGAGACGCTGGGCACGGGCCGCGACGAGCTGCTCGACAAGCTGCACAGCGGCCGCCAGAAGTACTCCTCGATCTTCAACTACCCCACCCTGACCTGGGCCGACGTCGGCGCGATCGGCTGGCTGGTGGACGGCGCGGCGATCACGAACCAGGTCCCGCTGTGCCGCTGCTCCTACGGCCCTTACGCCCGGGCCATGGTCAGGATCTGCAAGGAGGAGTCCTTCCACCAGCGCCAGGGGTACGAGCTGCTGCTGACCCTGAGCAACGGGACGGACGCACAGCACGCCATGGCCCAGGACGCGGTGGACCGCTGGTGGTGGCCGTCGCTGATGATGTTCGGCCCCCCGGACGACGAGTCGGCCCATTCGGCCCGGTCCATGGCCTGGAAGATCAAGCGGCACTCCAACGATGAGCTGCGGCAGCGCTTCGTCGACATCTGCGTCCCCCAGGCCGAGGCCCTCGGCCTGACCCTCCCCGACCCGGATCTCCGGTGGAACGAGGAGCGGGGGCGGCACGACTTCGGGCCGATCGACTGGGCGGAGTTCCACGAGGTGCTGAAGGGCAACGGGCCGTGCAACGAGGAGCGGATCACCCAGCGCCGCCGCGCACACGAAGAGGGCGCATGGGTACGGGAGGCCGCCGCGGCGTACGCGGAGAAGCACCGCCCGGCGGCACGGACGGAGGCGGCGGCATGAGCGGTACGGCCGACTGGCCCCTGTGGGAGGTCTTCGTACGCTCCCGCCGCGGGCTCTCGCACACCCACGCGGGCAGCCTGCACGCCCCGGACGCGGAGCTGGCCCTGCGCAACGCGCGCGATCTGTACACCCGGCGCGGTGAAGGCGTCTCGATCTGGGTGGTGGAGTCGTCGGCGATCACCGCCTCCTCGCCGGACGAGAAGGACCCGTTCTTCGACCCGTCCGCCGACAAGCCCTACCGGCACCCGACCTTCTACGAGATCCCCGAGGGGGTGAACAACCTGTGACCGGCGTACCGGCAACGGAACGGCCGGCGCGGGCCGCGCGGCCCGCGCCCCGGGCGGCGGCTCTCGCGCTCGGCGACGACGCGCTGGTGCTCTCGCACCGGCTGGCGGAGTGGGCGGGCCACGCCCCCGTCCTCGAAGAGGATGTCGCGCTCGCCAATATCGCGCTGGACCTGCTCGGCCAGGCGCGGTTCCTGCTCTCCCTCGTCGGGGACGAGGACGAGCTGGCCTATCTGCGCGAGGAGCGCGCGTTCCGCAACCTCCACCTGGTCGAGCAGCCGAACGGGGACTTCGCGCACACGATCGCCCGCCAGCTCTACTTCTCCACCTACCAGCTCCTGCTGTACCGGCAGCTCGCCGCCGGGGAGAGCGAGTTCACCGGACTCGCGGCCAAGGCGGTCAAGGAGATCGCCTACCACCAGGACCACGCCGAGCGCTGGACGCTGCGGCTCGGGGACGGCACACCGGAGAGCCATGAGCGGATGGACCGGGCCTGCCGGGCGCTCTGGCGGTTCACCGGCGAGATGTTCCACCCCATCGGAGAGGACGACGAGCCCGACGACCACGACGGGCTCGACGTCGACTGGCGGGCGCTGGAGGAGAGCTGGCTCGCGTCCGTCACCGATGTGCTGCGCCGGGCGACCCTGACCGTGCCGGACGGCCCCCGGTCCGGCGCCTGGACGGCGGGCGCGGGCAGGCAGGGGCTGCACACGGAGCCGTTCGGCCGGATGATCGCCGAGATGCAGCATCTTCACCGCAGCCACCCGGGGGCGTCATGGTGACGACCCCGGGCACCACCCCGTACCCGGCCCCGGACAGGAGCACGGACAGAAGCGCTGCACCGGCGGGCACGACGGCGCTGGAGGAGGAGCTGCGCGCCCTGGCCGGGGCCGTGCCCGACCCGGAGCTGCCGGTGCTGACCCTGGCCGAGCTGGGCGTGCTGCGCGGGCTGCGTCTCTCGGGCCCCGGCCGGGTCCGCGTGGAGCTGACCCCCACCTACACCGGCTGCCCGGCCATCGGGACGATGTCCGCGGACATCGAGCGCGTCCTGCACGACCACGGGGTGCCGGAGGTCTCGGTCGTCACGGTCCTCTCCCCGGCCTGGTCGACGGATGACATCAGCGCCGAGGGGCGCCGCAAACTCGCCGCGTCCGGCATAGCGCCGCCGCGCCCGGGCGCGGCGCCGGGAGCCGCCGCCGGACCGGTGCCGCTGGCGCTCTCCCTGCGCTGCCCGCACTGCGGCTCCACCGACACCGAACTGCTCAGCCGGTTCTCCTCCACCGCCTGCAAGGCCCTGCGCCGCTGCACGGCCTGCGGTGAACCGTTCGACCACTTCAAGGAGTTGTAGATGTTCCATCCGCTCCGGGTCAGCGAGGTCGAGCCGCTCACGGACGACGCGGTGGCGCTCACCCTCGCCGTCCCGCCCGAGCTGCGCGAGGCGTTCCGGCACATGCCGGGCCAGCACATCGCCCTGCGCCGCCGCACCGCGCACGGCGAGGAGATCCGGCGTACGTACTCGATCTGCGCACCGGCGGGCCCCGAGCCGACGCTGCGGGTGGGCATCCGGCTGGTCGAGGGCGGCGAGTTCTCGACGTACGCCCTCAAGGAGCTCGCCGTGGGCGACACGGTCGAGGTCATGGAGCCGACCGGCCGCTTCGTCCTGGAGCCGCGCCCCGGGCACTTCGCGGCGATCGTCGGGGGCAGCGGCATCACCCCGGTGCTGTCGATCGCGGCCACCCTGCTGCTCCGGGAGCCCACGGCCCGGTTCTGTCTGGTGCGCAGCGACCGCACCGTGGCGTCCACGATGTTCCTGGAGGAGGTCGCCGATCTCAAGGACCGCTTTCCCGACCGGTTCCAGCTCGTCACGGTCATCTCACGGGAGCAGCGGCAGGCAGGACTGCCGTCCGGCCGTCTGGACCGCGAGCGGCTGACCGGGCTGCTGCCCGCGCTGCTTCCGGTGGCCGAGGTCGACGGCTGGTTCCTGTGCGGCCCGCTCGGCCTGGTCTCCGGCGCGGAACGCGCGCTGCGCGGCCTCGGGGTGGAGCGCGCCCGCATCCACCAGGAGATCTTCCACGTCGACGAGGCGCCCCCCGCCGTCGCGGCGGCCACAACCGGCGCCCGGGCTCCCGCGCACAGCACCCTCACCGCGAGCCTCGGGGGCCGCTCGGGCACCTGGCCGGTCCAGGAGGGCGAATCGCTGCTGGAGACGGTGTTGCGCAGCCGGGCGGACGCGCCCTACGCGTGCAAGGGCGGGGTCTGCGGCACCTGCCGGGCGTTCCTGGTCTCGGGCGAGGTCACGATGGACCGCAACTTCGCGCTCGAACCGGAGGAGACCGACGCGGGGTACGTACTGGCCTGCCAGTCCCATCCGGCCACCCCGGAGGTGGAGCTGGACTTCGACCGCTGACCGCTGACCACGACCACCGACTCCGACCTCTGACCGCGACCACCGGCTTCGGTGGCTGAGCCGACCACCGGCCCCGGCGGTCAGAGCACGAAGGCCGCGGTGCCGTTGTCGGCGACCATCGGGCGCCCGGCGCCGTCCCAGGCGAGCATGCCGCCGTCCACGTTCACCGCGTCGATCCCCTGCTGCACCAGATACTG
This sequence comes from Streptomyces sp. NPDC059255, assembly GCF_042752355.1. Taxonomy (NCBI): domain Bacteria; kingdom Bacillati; phylum Actinomycetota; class Actinomycetes; order Kitasatosporales; family Streptomycetaceae; genus Streptomyces; species Streptomyces sp. NPDC059255. The sequence goes on along the minus strand of NZ_JBHYZP010000003.1, from coordinate 94,000 downwards.
GGTGACCTGTGCGGACCGACCGCCCACCCGGCACATCACGAAGGCCTTCCGGCCCTCGGCGACCGCCTCCGTGACCTCGCCGAAGCGGGCCACGAAGTCACTCATCGGCACATGCAGCGCGCCCTCGACATGACCGGCCGCCCACTCGTCGGCCTCCCGGACGTCCAGCACCAGGGCGTCGGAGGGCACCGCCGCGGCATCGACCGAGGGCAGCGGGGCGAAATTCATGGGTGTTGCCTTCTCTCGTACGGGACCGGGACCGGGGTCCGAGCCGGGGCGCGATCGCCGTGGCGGGACCCGGGCTCCGGAATCTACTCCACCAGTCCGGCGAGCTCCGCCTCACGCCCGGAGACCTCCGCGAGCAGCTGCTCCGCGATCTCCTCCAGCAGCCGGTCCGGATCGTCCGGAGCCATCCTGAGCATGGCGCCGATCGCGCCCTGCTCCAGCTCCTGGGCGACCAGCGTCAGCGCCTCCTTGCGCTGCGACAGCCACTCCAGCCGGGCGTACAGCTCCTCGCTCTCGCTCAGCTCGGCCGGCCGCGGCGCGGGCCCCGCCGCCCACTCGCCGGCCAGCTCCAGCAGCTGCGCCTCGTCCCCGCGCCCGTACGCGGAGTTGACCCGCGTGAGGAATTCCTCACGGCGCGAGCGCTCCCGGTCGTCCTGCGCGAGATCCGGGTGCGACTTGCGCACCAGGTCCCGGTAGAGCTTGCGTGCCTCGTCGCTCGGCCGGACCCGCTTGGGCGGCCGGACGGCCCGGTCCGTGAGCATCGCCGAGGCCTCCGGCGACAGACCGTCGGAATCGAGCCAATCGTGGAACAGCTCCTCCACGCCCGGCATCGGCTGCACCATCGCCCGTGCCTCCCGCGCCTTGCGCAGATCCTCCGGGTCGCCCGAGCGGGCGGCGCGGGCCTCCGCGATCAGCGCGTCCAACTCGTCGAGCCGGGCGTACATCGGGCCGAGCCGCTGGTGGTGCAGCCGGGAGAAGTTCTCGACCTCGATCCGGAACGTCTCCAGGGCGATCTCGAACTCGATCAGCGCCTGCTCGGCGGCGCGCACGGCCCGCTCCAGGCGCGCCTCGGGGCGCGGGTCGGACGCTTCGGTGGCGTCCGGCACCGAAGCGGTGGCGTCCGGCACGTCTCGTACGTCCTGCTCGTCGTCGTTACGGATCGTCGGCTCCCCAGGGGCGTCGTGCATCACCCGCCCAGCCTACGGGCGGATCCGGCCGCCCCGTCCCTCCCCGGCCCCCGGCACGCCCGTACCGGCCGCTCAGACGCCCAGTTCGGCGGAGATCCGCCCACCGCGCACCGCCGCGAGCAGCTCCGAGTGGTTCGCCTCCGTGCGGTCCGCGTACGCCACAGCGAACTCCGCCACGGCCGCGTCCAGTTCCTCGTTCCTGCCGCAGTACCCGGCGACCAGGCGCGGGTCCACGCTGTGCGCGTGCGCCCTGGCGAGCAGCGCCCCGGTCATCCGGGCGTAGTCGTCGACCAGGTCGGCGGGGAGGGCCGCCGGGTCCACGCTGCCTTTGCGGTTCCTGAACTGGCGCACCTGGCAGGGCCTGCCCAGGACCGTCGTCCAGCCCAGCAGGTTGTCGCTCACCACCTGCATCCGCTGCTGGCCGAGGACCACCCGCCGCCCCTCGTGCGCCACCTCGGGCGGCTCGAAACCGACGGCCGGCAGATGGGGCAGCAGGGCGGAGGGCCGCGCCTCCTTCACCTGGAGTACGAGCGGCTCCCCCCGGTGGTCCAGCAGGAGCACCACGTACGACCGAGTCCCCACGCTGCCGGTGCCGACGACCCGGAACGCCACGTCGTGGATCGCGTACCGCGCGAGCAGCGGCAGCCGGTCCGCCGGAAGGGTGGTCAGATACTCCTCCAGCGAGGCGGCCACGGCCGCCGCCTCCTCGTCGGGCACGCGCCGCAGCACGGGCGGCGCGTCCACGAAGCGCCGCCCGGCGGGGCCCTTCCCGCTCACGCCGTCCACCGCCTCGGTCGACCGGGCCGCGAACCGCGCGCTCGTGTTGTTGCGCGCCTTCTCCGAGACACGCTCCAGCGTGCCGGCGAGATCACGGGCGTCCGTGTGCGAGACCAGCTCCTCGTCGGCGATGGCGTTCCACGCGTCGAGCACGGGCAGCTTCGCCAGCAGCCGCATCGTGCGCCGGTAGGCCCCCACCGCGTCGTACGCCGCGCCCCGGCAGGTGTCCTCGTCGGCGCCGGCCTCGCGCCCCGCCAGCACCAGCGAGGCGGCGAGCCGCTTGACGTCCCACTCCCAGGGGCCGACCACGGTCTCGTCGAAGTCGTTGAGATCGATGACGAGCCGGCCGCGCGCGTCCCCGTACAGGCCGAAATTGGCCGCGTGCGCGTCACCGCAGAGCTGCGCGCCGACCCCGGTGACCGGGGTACCCGTCAGGTCATGGGCCATCAGTCCGGCGGAGCCGCGCAGAAAGGCGAAGGGGGTCGCGGCCATCCGCCCCACCCGTAGCGGAGTGAGCCTCGCCACCCGGCCGCGGCCGGATTCCTCGACGGCCCGCACCGCGTCCGGCCGCCCCGCCACCTCGGCCCACGCGGCGTGCGAGGACCGCGGCACCCGCTCCCGCAGCGCGCGCCCCCGCGCCTTCGGCGTCCGCGCACCGTCCGCCTCCGCCCGCGCGGCACGCGGCGCGAACCCCGGCACCGCCGGAATCCGTACCGCCCCGGCCGCCGTCGCCGGACCCGCTGCCCGCGGACCAGCCGTCCCAGACCCGACACCGCCCATGGCGCGCCGCCTCCCCCGTACTCGTCTGCCCGTCGTGACTCGGCACTCGTCGTGTGAGATCAACCGCTCACGACCGTACCGCCGGTTTCGGCCAGGCGCCCGCCCCTGTGGAAAACCCCGGAACGGTCCCCGCCCGGCCACCCGGCAGTAACCTGCGTCACAGAGTCACAGAGCCGGATCCCCGAGAAACGGGAGAATCCCGAGGAACCGAAGAAACCCGCGGCACCCGAAGCCCGGGGCACCCGGACCACACCCGCCGGCCCACACCCGCCGGACCACGTACAGGGCGGCCCCACACCAGCCGGACCAGGCACGACACCACCGCCCGGGCATACGGAAGAACCCCCGCCCCGGAAGATCTCCGGAGCGGGGGTTCGACCAATCCGCTGTGGGTAGTCACTGACTACCCGCTGTGCGCGAGGGGGGAGTTGAACCCCCACGCCCTTTCGGGCACTGGAACCTGAATCCAGCGCGTCTGCCTATTCCGCCACCCGCGCATTGGGTGTGTCGTCCCGGTACTTCACCTGCTGGTGTTGAGCTGGTGTGTGCTCCTGGCGACATCGAGAAGATTAGCACGCTGCCGAGGGTGGAATCACATCCGTTTGTTTCCGGGACCTTCGACGGATCGGCCGCGGAAGCAGGGAACGGACAACGGGCGCCACCCACTCCTCCTGAGTGCACCCAGGGTGCGGGACACTGGCGTCGGGCCGCCTCTACGATCCGTGTGAGAGGTGACACTCATCGACGGGGCAGACAAGGGGAACCAGCCGATTTCCCGACGCGTGGATACGATCAGTAAGCAGTACCAGGACGGCAACGACGGAGGAGGTGCCCCATGGGAGTCATGAAGCGTTTCGAACAGCGTCTCGAAGGTTTGGTCAATGGCACCTTCGCGAAGGTGTTCAAGTCCGAGGTCCAGCCCGTCGAGATCGCGGGTGCCCTCCAACGCGAGTGCGACAACAACGCGACGATCTGGAACCGCGAGCGGACAGTCGTCCCGAACGACTTCATCGTGGAGCTGAGCACGCCGGACTTCGAGCGGCTCAGCCCGTACTCCGGCCAGCTCGGCGACGAACTGTCCGGGCTCGTCCGCGACTACGCGAAGCAGCAGCGGTACACCTTCATGGGGCCGATCAAGGTCCACCTGGAGAAGGCCGAGGACCTCGACACCGGTCTGTACCGGGTACGCAGCCGGACCCTGGCGTCGAGTACGTCACAGGACGGACCCGGCGGCCCGGGCGGCCCCGCGGGCGTCTCCGGCCGCCCCGGCTCCGCGGCCCCCGCCTCACCTCCCAGGGGCGCCCCCGGCGGCTACGGCTACCCGCCCAGCGCCGTGCCCCCGATGCCCTCCTCCTCGCCGCCCGGAAGCCCGGCGGGCGGCCCCGGCGGCCGGCCCGCGGGCCCCGGCCCCGGCCCGCTGCCGCAGGGCCAGGTGCGCCGCTGGATCGAGATCAACGGCACCCGCCACCAGATCTCCCGCGCCACCCTCGTCCTGGGCCGCAGCACCGACGCCGACGTACGGATCGACGATCCCGGGGTCTCGCGCAGGCACTGCGAAATCCGGGCAGGAACGCCCTCCACGGTCCAGGACCTCGGGTCCACCAACGGCATCGTGGTAGACGGACAGCACACCACCCGCGCTACGCTCCGCGACGGCTCGCGGATCGTCGTGGGCAACACCACCATCGTTTTCAGGCAAGCCGAAGGGTGAAGCGGGGGCAATGTCAGAGCTGACCCTGACGGTCATGCGGCTAGGTTTTCTGGCCGTTCTGTGGCTGTTCGTGATCGTGGCCGTACAGGTCATCCGCAGCGACCTGTTCGGAACACGCGTCACGCAGCGCGGCTCACGCCGCAACGCAGACGCCCGCCCGCAGCAGGGACGCCAGTCCGCGGCGCCGCCCCAGCAGCGCCAGCAGCAACAGCAGGGGGGCCGGCAGCGCAGGGGAGCGCCCACCAAGCTGGTCGTCTCCGAAGGGAGCCTCACCGGCACCACGGTGGCGCTCCAGGGGCAGACGATCACGCTGGGCCGCGCCCACGATTCGACCATCGTGCTGGACGACGACTACGCGTCCAGCAGGCATGCCAGGATCTACCCGGACCGTGACGGTCAATGGATCGTCGAGGACCTCGGGTCCACCAACGGCACGTATCTCGACCGGACCCGGCTCACGACCCCGCAGCCGATCGCACTGGGCGCTCCGATCCGCATCGGAAAGACCGTCATCGAGCTGCGGAAGTAGTACGACAATGAGCGAGCGGAGCGAGCGAGCCGCGACGGTCCCCACAGCGGACCGCAGCAGGCTCCCGACCGGAGGGTGGGCAGTGTGGCTCGAGACCGGCTGGCGCGACAGTCGACCGGCGAGCCGACGGGCGAGGTGCGCATGAGTCTGTCTCTGCGTTTCGCCGCCGGGTCGCACAAAGGAATGATCCGGGAGGGGAACGAGGACTCCGGCTATGCCGGCCCCCGGCTGCTGGCCATCGCCGACGGCATGGGCGGCCAGGCGGCCGGAGAGGTCGCCTCGTCCGAGGTGATCTCCACCCTCGTGCAGCTCGACGACGACGTACCGGGCTCCGACCTCCTCACCTCGCTCGGTTCCGCGGTGCAGCGCGCCAACGACCAGCTCCGCGTCATGGTCGAGGAGGACCCCCAGCTGGAGGGCATGGGCACCACGCTCACCGCCCTCCTGTGGACCGGCCAGCGGCTCGGCCTCGTCCATGTCGGCGACTCCCGCGCGTACCTCCTGCGCGACGGCGTACTGACCCAGATCACCCAGGACCACACCTGGGTGCAGCGGCTGGTCGACGAGGGCCGGATCACCGAGGAAGAGGCCACCACCCACCCGCAGCGCTCCCTGCTGATGCGCGCGCTGGGCAGCGGCGACCACGTCGAGCCCGACCTCTCCATCCGTGAGGTCCGTGCCGGCGACCGCTACCTGATCTGCTCGGACGGCCTCTCCGGCGTGGTCTCGCACCAGACCATGGAAGAGACCCTCGCCAGCTACCAGGGCCCCCAGGAGACCATCCAGGCCCTCATCCAGCTCGCCCTGCGCGGCGGCGGACCCGACAACATCACCTGCATCGTCGCCGACGTCCTGGACGCCGAGGCCAACGACACCCTGGCGGGACAGCTCAACGACACCCCCGTCGTCGTCGGCGCCGTCGCCGAGAACCAGCTCCCGCTGAGCTCCGCGGAGAACGCCGCGGCGATGCAGACCCCGGCCGGCCGCGCCGCCGGCCTCGGCCGCGCCGTACCCCCGCAGGCCGCCGGCAGCTTCGGCCCGCCCGGCAGCGGCGACGACACCGACTACGGGTACGGCGGGATGCCGCCCGGCAGCGGCTCCGACGGCTTCGGCGCGTACGACAGCGCCTCGGACGGCTTCGTCAAGGAGCGCCCGCGCCACCGGTGGCTCAAGAGATCTCTCTACTCCGTGCTCGCGCTGGCCGTCGTCGGCGGCGGTCTGTACAGCGGCTACCGCTGGACCCAGACGCAGTACTACGTGGGCGCCAGCGACCAGCACGTCGCCCTCTACCGGGGCATCAGCCAGGACCTCGCCTGGCTCTCGCTCTCGAAGGTCGAGAAGGACCACCCCGAGATCGAACTCAAGTACCTCCCTCCGTACCAGCGCAAGCAGGTGGAGGACACCATCGCCGAAGGCAGCCTCGCCAACGGCCGCAAGAAGATCGAGGAACTCGCCACCCAGGCATCGGCGTGCAAGAAGGAAGAGCAGCGCCGCACCGCCGACCAAGAGTCCAATGTGGTCACGGGTGAGGGAGAGGCCGGCGGTACGACCGGTACACCCCTCACGAAGTCCACCGTCAACCCGAAAGCCGCGACTCCCACTCCGGGCCCCAGCCTCTCGGAAGAGGAGCAGAAAGTGGCCTCGAACTGCGGTAAGCAGCAGTAGCCGGCCGTAGGGGGCCCTTCACCACCATGAGCGTTGTCACCAACACGACCACCATCGGCGCGATCGAAGCACCGAGCCGCCGCAACACCGAGCTCGTCCTGCTCGCCTTCGCCGTAGCCATCCCCGTGTTCGCGTATCTGAACGTGGGACTGGCCATGGACGGCAAGGTCCCCGCAGGCATGCTCGGCTACGGGGCCGGGCTCAGCCTGCTCGCGGGCGTCGCGCACCTCGTGGTGCGCAAGTTCGCCCCGTACGCCGATCCGCTGCTCCTGCCGCTGGCGACGCTTCTCAACGGCCTCGGGCTGGTGCTGATCTGGCGCCTGGACCAGTCGCCGCGGCTGATCCAGCTCGCCAAGATCGTCACCAAGTCCGAGTACAACCCGGCAGCCCCCGGCCAGCTCCTCAACTCCGCGATCGGCGTCGCGCTCTTCGTCGTCGTACTGGTCGTGCTCAAGGACCACCGCGTTCTCCAGCGCTACACGTACATCTCGATGGCCGTCGCGCTCTTCCTGCTGATCCTGCCGATGTTCTTCCCGGCGAAGAACGGCGCCAAGATCTGGATCACCCTCCCCGGCCTCGGCTCCCTCCAGCCCGGCGAGTTCGCGAAGATCATCATCGCGGTCTTCTTCTCCGGCTACCTGATGGTCAAGCGGGACGCCCTGGCCCTCGCCAGCCGCCGCTTCATGGGCCTCTACCTGCCCCGGGGCCGTGACCTGGGACCGATCCTCGGTATCTGGGCCATCTCGATCCTCATCCTGGTCTTCGAGACCGACCTCGGTACCTCCCTGCTCTTCTTCGGCCTCTTCGTGGTGATGCTGTACGTCGCCACCGAGCGGACCAGCTGGATCGTCTTCGGGCTGCTGATGTCGGTCGGCGGCGCCGTCGGCGTCGCCACCTTCCAGTCACACGTCCAGTCCCGCGTCAACGCCTGGCTCGACCCCTTCGCCTGCTACGAGACCAGCGGCGCCTGCCAGCAGATCGGCGACGCCCTGCTCTCCTTCGGCTCCGGAGGCACCCTCGGCACCGGGCTCGGCCAGGGCAACTCCGACCTCATCGGCTTCGCCGCCAACGCCGACTTCATCCTCACCACCATCGGTGAGGAACTGGGCCTGGCCGGCACCATGGCGGTCCTGATGATCTACGCGCTGATCGTGGAGCGGGGCGTACGCACCGCCCTCGCCACCCGCGACCCCTTCGGCAAGCTCCTCGCCATCGGGCTCTCCAGCGCCTTCGCCATCCAGGTCTTCGTCGTCGCCGGCGGCGTCATGGGACTCATCCCGCTGACCGGTATGACCATGCCGTTCGTCGCGTACGGCGGCTCCTCCGTCCTCGCCAACTGGGCCCTGATCGGCATCCTCATCCGCATCAGCGACACCGCGCGCCGACCCGCCCCGGCCCCCGCCCCGTCCCCCGACGCCGAGATGACCCAGGTGGTCCGACCGTGAACAAGCCCCTGCGCCGTATCGCCATCTTCTGCGGGCTCCTCATGCTCGCCCTGCTGATCCGGGAGAACTGGCTCGGCTTCGTACGCTCGAACGAGCTCAGCTCCCACGATTTCAACAAGCGCGTGCAGATCGAGCGGTACAGCAGCGCACGGGGCAACATCATCGTCGACGGCAAGCCCATAACCGGCTCCGCGAAGACCGACGACACGTACTACACGTACAAGCGCACCTACACCGACGGCCCCATGTGGGCGCCTGTCACCGGCTTCGCCTCGCAGGCGTTCGGCGCCACCCAGATCGAGTCCATCGAGGACGGCGTCCTCACCGGCAACGACGACCGGCTCTTCTTCGACCGGACGATGTCGATGTTCACCGGCGACGAGAAGAAGGGCGGCAACGTCGTCACGACGCTCAGCAGCGCCGCCCAGAAGGCCGCGTACGAGGGCCTCGGCAAGAAGAAGGGCGCCGTCGCCGCGATCGAACCGGCGACCGGCAAGATCCTCGCGCTGGCCTCCACCCCCAGCTACGACCCGTCCACCTTCGCCGGCCGTACGGAGAAGGATTCCAAGGCCTGGGTCGACCTCGACAAGAAGAACGACCCTGACGACCCGATGCTCAACCGGGCGCTGCGCGAGACCTACCCGCCGGGCTCCACCTTCAAGGTGCTGACCGCCGCCGCCGCCCTGGAGCACGGCAAGATCAGCGACGTCGACGCCCCCACCGAAACGCCGCTCCCCTGGATCATGCCCGGGACCACCAGGCCGCTCCCGAACGAGGGCAACATCCCCTGCGAGAACGCCACGCTCCGGGTGGCCCTGCGCTACTCCTGCAACACCGTCTTCGGCAAGCTGGGTTCGGACCTGACCAAAGAGAAGATGCTGGAGACCGCGAAGAAGTTCGGCTTCAACGAGGAGCAGTTCGTCCCGGTCCGCGCGGCGGCCTCGGTGTTCCCCGAGGAGATGAACAGCTCGCAGACGGCGCTCTCCTCCATCGGCCAGTTCGACACCCGCGCCACGCCCCTCCAGATGGCCATGATCGCCGCGGCGGTCGCCAACGACGGCAAGCTGATGAAGCCGTACATGGTCGACCGTCTGGAGACCCCGGGCGTCGACGTGCTCAGCAAGACCGAGCCCGAGGAGCTGAGCCGGCCCCTCTCGCAGGAGAACGCCCAGAAGCTCCAGAGCATCATGGAGACCGTCGTCGACGAGGGCACGGGAACCAACGCCAAGATCCCGAACGTCACAGTAGGCGGGAAGACCGGCACCGCCCAGCACGGCGAGAACAACAGCAAGAACCCGTACGCGTGGTTCATCTCGTACGCCAAGACGAGTGACGGCTCCCCGGTTGCCGTCGCTGTCGTCGTCGCGGACAGCGATGCCAGCCGTGACGACATCTCCGGTGGTGGCCTCGCGGCCCCCATCGCCAAGGACGTGATGAAGGCGGTCATCGACAGCAAGAAGTGACGCCCGTCACGACGCACGTCCATACCCGCACAATGCGATACCGGTCGTATATCAGCTCACCGTTACGGGCCAACCTCATACGGCGTGCCCGGTAGCGTAGGCGCGAACAGCACACCGCCGGACCACTCGCCGGTGCGGTCGGGACTGACGGAGAGGGCTGGAACGTTATGGAAGAGGCGCGTCGCCTCGGCGGCCGGTACGAACTGGGCTCGGTGCTCGGTCGTGGTGGCATGGCGGAGGTCTACCTCGCCCATGACACCCGGCTCGGCCGCTCCGTGGCCGTCAAGACCCTGCGGGCCGACCTGGCCCGCGACCCGTCCTTCCAGGCCCGGTTCCGCAGAGAGGCCCAGTCGGCGGCCTCGCTCAACCACCCGGCGATCGTCGCGGTCTACGACACCGGCGAGGACTACGTCGACGGGGTCTCCCTCCCGTACATCGTGATGGAGCACGTCGACGGCTCCACCCTCCGCGAGCTGCTGCACTCCGGTCGCAGGCTGCTGCCGGAGCGCACGCTGGAGATGACCGTGGGCATCCTCCAGGCGCTGGAGTACTCCCACCGCAACGGGATCGTCCACCGCGACATCAAGCCGGCCAACGTCATGCTGACGCGCACCGGCCAGGTCAAGGTCATGGACTTCGGCATCGCCCGCGCCATGGGCGACTCCGGCATGACGATGACCCAGACCTCGGCGGTCATCGGCACCGCCCAGTACCTCTCCCCGGAGCAGGCCAAGGGCGAACAGGTCGACGCACGCTCCGACCTCTACTCCACCGGCTGCCTGCTCTACGAACTCCTCACGGTCCGGCCGCCGTTCATCGGCGACTCCCCGGTCGCCGTCGCCTATCAGCACGTACGGGAAGAGCCGCAGACGCCCAGCGTCTTCGACCCCGAGATCACGCCCGAGATGGACGCGATCGTCCTCAAGGCCCTCGTCAAGGACCCGGACTACCGCTACCAGTCCGCCGACGAGATGCGCGCCGACATCGAGGCCTGCCTCGACGGCCAGCCCGTCGCCGCCACCGCCGCCATGGGCGCGGTCGGCTACGGAGGCGGTTACGGCGCCGACCAGCCGACCACGGCGATGCGCGCGGGCGACCCGGCCGGCCAGACCTCGATGCTCCCGCCGGTCAACCCGGACGACGGCGGCTTCGGCGGATACGACGACCGCCCGGCCCGCCGCCGCCAGCAGCCGAAGAAGTCCAACACGTCGACCATCCTGCTCGCGGTCGCGGGCGTCCTGGTGCTGGTCGGCGCGATCCTCATCGGCAAGTGGCTCATGGACGGCAGCGGCGGCGAGGCCACCGGCCAGGTGCCGGTCCCGCAACTCGTCGGCAAAACGCTCGAAGAAGCCCAGACCCTCGCGGACAACGCCTCAGTGAAGGTCGCCCAGTCGGGCGCGGAGCGCTGCGACCAGCCCAAGGGCTCCATCTGCAGCCAGAACCCCGAGACCGGCCAGATGGACAAGGGCAACACGATCCAGGTCGTCGTCTCCGAGGGCGCGCCGCAGATCGAGGTCCCGGACGTCACCGACAAGCAGAAGGACAAGGCGACCGTCCAGCTGGAGAACAAGGGCTTCAAGGTCGACTACAAGGAGGAGGAGTCCGACCGGGACGCCGGCACGGTGCTCTCCCAGGACCCCGAAGGCAACACCCAAGCCGAGAAGAACTCCACGGTCACGCTGACGATCGCCACGAACAGCCTGATCCCTGTCCCGAACGTGACCACCAACGCCGTGGACGACGCCGAGGCGCAGCTCAAGACGCTCGAATTCGTGGTCGTACGCAACCCGGTCGACTCCGACCAGCCCGCCGGCACCGTCGTCAAGCAGGATCCGCCGGGCGACACCAAGGCCGCCAAGGGCGCCACCATCACCCTGGACGTCTCCAAGGGGCCCCAGCAGGAGAAGGTGACCATCCCCGCGGACATCCTCGCCGGCAAGCGGCTCGGCGAGGTCAGGGGCACCCTCCAGGGCCAGGGCCTGAACGTCGCGGTCGCGGGCGGCTCGTCCAACGACGACAACGCCATCGTCATCAACAGCGACCCGCGCCCCGGCCAGGAAGTGAACAAGGGCGACACGGTCACCCTGACGACCTTCGGCGGCGGGAACAACGGCAACAACGGCGGGGACAACAACGGGAACAACAACGGCGGGAACAACGGCTTCATCGCCGGCCAGTCCGGCTTCCGCAACGGGGACCAGTAACCGGACACCGGCGCACCAGCCCGCCGCCTCGGCTCAACGCCTCAGCGCACTGCCCCGGTACCCACCTCATGGGTACCGGGGCAGTGCGCGTCCCTGTGGCCGTCCGGTCGTCCCCCGTCCGTGACCGGCGTCAGCGCAGCTCCGGCGGGGGCATGCGCTCCCGTAGACGGGCGTGCAGGTCGTCAGTGTCAGGTAGCGGCCCGGCTTGGTCTTTCTGGATCGGCGGGCAGCTCGCCCCGGTCCCGCATCGTGCCAGAGCGCGGTGCGGAAGGCTGTGGAGCGGCCAGTCTGCGCCGAGTTGTGCGGTCCCGATCGGCACATAAATCAGAAACAGGAATCTAAACCCGCTGAAGAGTAGTTATTCACCGCGCAGACGAAATTCCCGACGTCAACCCCAAGATCGACAAAATCAGGTCATCATCGGAATCACTTAGTCCGAAATTGATCACGCCAAGTGCATAACCCATGTGTTTCGATTTAAGCGCCAAGAAGATTAGACATGGGGAGAAAATGAACCACTCAAAGGCGAAAATTGGTCGCACTATCGGATTGGCTCTCACCGCCACGGCGCTGACAATGGGAACAGCGACGGCCGCGAACTCAGCCACCGCCGCGGTCACCAAGACAGCGAGTTGCTCCACTACCGGAGCAAAGGGGTCATCGGTGACGGTCAGACCCTCAAGCGATCCGTACGCCGAGGTGAAGGTGACTTTGAGCGTCACCGATACGTCGGCTGATGGTCATCACGTCAGGGTGAGGTTCGTCCACAAGTCGAGTGGTGGCGGTGTTACCGTGCCGTGGACGTGGCGCTCCAACACCAGCGGCGCAAACACCACCAAGGAGTGGGCCACCACCGCTCAGAGCAGCAGCGGTATCTACGAGGTGGGCGTCCAGGTAGCCCGCTTCGAGGGTGACACGCTGCTCAATTCGTGCACCGACTGGGCCTCATAGAATTCTCGTCCTCGTCTGACTGAAACCCCAGTTCCGGCCTTTTCGGTATTCCCACAAACCGCCTCGCATGCTCTGCACCATTGAACGGCGGAATGCAGTTCCAGTCGGTCCCGAAAGGCCGATACCGCATCATGACCTGGCCGCCCCAAGGGCGGTCAGGTCATGGGCGAATTCGATTCAGGACACCTGGCCCAGCTGGAATTACAAGAATCTCCCGTCGCTCAGGAGAGCCCCGTCAGCGCAGCTCCGGCGGGGGCGTGCGCTCCTTGTCGACCTTCTCCGTGCGTTCCAGCTCGGCCCAGACGATGTAGCGGTAGTCCGAGGTGTAGACGGGCGTGCAGGTCGTCAGCGTCAGGTAGCGGCCCGGCTTGGTCTTCCCCGACTCCTTGGGCACCGGCGACAGCACGTCCACGTTGTACTTCGAGGTCTTCGGAAGCTCCTTGTAGACCTTGTAGACGTACCAGGTGTCCCGCGTCTCGAAGACGACCGCGTCACCCGTCCTGATCTTGTGGATGTTGTGGAACCGCGCCCCGTGGCCGTCCCGGTGGGCCGCCAGCGTGAAGTTGCCCTGCTCGTCCCAGGGCAGCGCCGACTTGACCGGATCCGTGTAGTACCCCGCGACGCCGTCGTTCAGCAGGGACGTACTCGTGCCCTTCTTCACCAGCACCTCGCCGTCGCCCATCGCCGGGACGTGCAGAAAGCCGATGCCGTCCGCCGGGTCGAAGCTCTTGGGGCCACCGCCGGTCACCTCACGCGCCCAGTTGTGCCGTACGTCGTCGCTCTGCCGGTCCGCCGCGCGGTCGGCCAGCACGTTCGTCCACCACAGCGAGTAGACGACGAAGAGGCCCAGCACCACCCCCGCGGTGATGAGCAGCTCGCCGAAGACGCTGACGGCGGCGGCCACCCGGCCCCGGGGGCGGCGGGCCGGGGCCGGCGCCGGATCCCGGTCCGGGTCGCGTTCCTGGTCCTGGGCCTGTTCCTCGCGCCCGGTACTCGCTGCCACGGCACCCGTCCCCGTTTCCCTGTCGTGATTCCGGCCGCTCGTTCGTCGGCCGGGCCCCGCGGGGTCCCCGCCGGCCTCAGCGGACGAGCGCGTCGGGCTTCCCCTTGCTGCGCGGCCGTTCCTCCACCATCTTGCCCCACACGATCATGCGGTAGGTACTGGTGAACTCCGGGGTGCACGTCGTCAGCGTGATGTAGCGGCCGGGCTTGGTGAACCCGGACCCCGGCGGCACCGGAGTGATCACGCTCACGTTCGACGGCGGGGTCTGCGGCAGGATGCTCGTCATGTCGTACGTGTAGTACGTGTTCTGCGTCTCGACGATGATCTTGTCACCGGGCTGCAGCCGGTTGATGTAACGGAACGGCTCACCATGGGTGTTGCGGTGCCCGGCCACGGAGAAGTTGCCCTGCTTGTCGGAGGGCATCGCCGTCTTGAGCTTGCCCTCCGCGTAATGGCCGACCATGCCCTGGTCCAGGACCTTCGCCTTGTTGATGCCCTCCGCGATCGGCACGACGACGTCCAGCTTCGGGATGTGCATGATGGCGAAGCCCTGGCCCGGCGCGAAGGTCCCGGGCTGCCGCCCCTCCGCCCAGCTGCTCTGGATCTTGTTCGTCTCCTTGCCGGCGATCTGGTCGGCCCGGATGTTCGTCCACCAGAGCTGGTACGTGACGAACAGCAGCATCAGCACACCGAAGCTGATGAACAGCTCACCGATCGCCCGGCTCGCGATCACCGCGGGGCTCTCCTTGAGGGCGCGCGCCGCCCGCCGTGCCTCCAGCCGGGAGAGCGGCCGGGAGGAGGCCGCCGCGGCGGACGCCGGACCCGGGGCCGTCCGCTCCGCCTCGTTCCGGCTGCTACGGCCGCTTCCGCCGCTTTGAGGTGTGTCCTCGTCCTCCGGCGCCTCGGGGCGTCTGCGGCCCCTGCCGCCGCCCTTGGCGGCCGCTCTCCGGCGCTCCGCACGGCCGCCGGTACGGGGCTCGGGCGCCGCCGGAACGGGCACGGCCGCCGGCAGCGGTCCCGGGCCCGGCGCGGGATCCACCACGGGCATCGGCTGCGTCGCGAACGGCGCCGCGCCGGAGTCCGTGGCGCCGGCCGTGGGTATCGAGGCGGGAGCGGGTGCCGGGGCCGGAGCCGGGTGGGGCAGCGCCTGCTGAGGAGCCGGTGCCGGGGCCGCGGGCGAGAGTGCTCCGCCGTCGTACAGCGGCCGCGGCGGCTCCGCCGCGTACTGCCGGTAGTAGTCCCCGGTCCACTCGGGCTCGGCGGCGGCCCCCGGCGCGGGCGCGGACGGGCGCCCGGGTCCCGGCTCCGGCGGCTCGTCGCGCCGCGGGCCCCTGTGCCGCCCCTGCCGACGCTCCGGGCGCTGTCGCTGTTCCGGGGCCCGCTGCCCCGGCAGAGGGTCGCTCAGCGGGTCGGCGAGGCCGTCCACCACCGCCTCGAACGCGCGGGCGTCCCCGTACGGACCCGGCCGGAACCCGTCCGGTTCGTATCTGCCCGCTCCGTATCCCTCCGGCTCGTACGCGGACCCGTGACCGGCGCCGTGTTCGGGGCGCGGTGGGGTCACGCGAGCGCCTTGCCCACCACCGGCGCCAGTCCCGTCGAGCGGTCCACCGCGCCCGGATCACCGCACTGCGCCAGCCAGTTGGCCAGCATCAGGTGGCCGTGCTCGGTGAGCACCGACTCCGGGTGGAACTGCACGCCCTCGACGGGCAGTTCACGGTGGCGTACGCCCATGATGATCCCGTCCTCGGTCCGCGCCGTGACCTCCAGCTCGGCCGGCAGCTCGGCCGGTTCGGCCGCGAGCGAGTGGTAGCGGGTCGCGGTGAACGGCGAGGGCAGCCCGGCGAAGACGCCCCTGCCCTCGTGCGTGACGAGCGACGTCTTGCCGTGCAGCAGCTCGGGCGCCCGGCCGACGACACCGCCGTACGCGACGGCCATCGACTGCATGCCGAGGCAGACGCCGAAGACCGGCAGGCCGATCCCGGCGCAGTGGCGCACCATCTCGACGCAGACACCGGCCTGTTCGGGGGTGCCGGGGCCCGGGGAGAGCAGAACGCCGTCGAAGCCGTCCTCGGCGTGCGAGGTGGCCACCTCGTCGTTGCGCAGGACCTCGCACTCGGCCCCGAGCTGGTAGAGGTACTGGACGAGGTTGAAGACGAAGCTGTCGTAGTTGTCCACGACCAGGATCCGCGCGCTCATCGGGCCGCCCCCGCTCCGTCGACCGTCACGTCGTTGAACGGCAGCAGCGGCTCCGCCCACGGGAAGACGTACTGGAACAGCGCGTAGACGACGGCGAGCGCCAACACGAGCGAGATCGCCGCCCGTACCAATGCGTTGCCCGGCAGATGACGCCAGATCCAGCCGTACATGCTGTCCCTTCCGTTCGGTACCGCACCAGGCGGTACGGCACCAGACTAAAGGGCCGCGGGGGCACGTGGGCGGTGATGAGCCAGCTGCGCGGAGGTTCCGGACTTGCTCTTCGTCACTCGTCCCCGTCGTCCGCCGGCGTCGCGTAGTGCAGGTCGACCGTGCCCGAGTAGCCGGGGAGCGTCTCTTTGCGCAGCTCATCGACTTTCCAGCCGAGTCCGTACGCCTTCACGTACAGCTCGTAGTTCTGGATCGCGGGCGAGTTGTCGAGCGCCTTGCGGAGCTTGGTCCGGTCGCCGACGGCCGTGATCCGGTACGGCGGGGAGTAGACGCGGCCCTGGAGGATCAGGGTGTTGCCCACGCACCGGACGGCGCTGGTGGAGATCAGCCGCTGGTCCATGACGCGGATGCCCTCGGCGCCGCCCTGCCAGAGCGCGTTCACCACGGCCTGGAGGTCCTGCTGGTGGATGACGAGGTCGTTGGGCTGCGGTTCGGGGTAGCCGGGGTTGGCGGTGGCATTGGGCGGGGCGTCGTCGAGGGTGACGGTGAGGCCGGGGCCCGTGACCTCCTTGGTGCCCGCGGCGCTCTCCAAGGCGCGCAGCTCGGCGTTCTCCGCCTCGGAGGTGCCGTGGTCGCGGCTGACGAGCCGGTCGTTCTCGCGCCGTATCGCGGCGGTGGTGTCGCCCAGCTCGGCGTTCTTCCGGTCGCGTTCGTGGATCAGGTCGGAGAGCTTGAGGAGCGAGGTGTCCGTACGGATGTTGGTGCCCTTGGCCGTGTTGAAGCTCGTCACGAAGATCAGCCCGGCGAGGGCGAAGACGGCGGCCGTGAGGCCCCGGACGGGGCGTATCCGTGACCGGCGGCCCGGCGGGTTTTCCGGCTGTTCGTCCGGCCGGTTCACCGGCCCTGGGGGAGAGTCGGCTGAATTGCTCAACGTACCCTTATCTCCTTAGGCGCCGCGGAAGCACTACGCTAACGGACGCCCGGGGGCGGCGGTTCCCCCTGCTCTCCGCCCCGGGACCCGTTAACAGTCCCCTGCGCGGTCACGCAGCGCATCGACAGGAGAGTCCCTCGTGCCGAAGTCACGTATCCGCAAGAAGGCCGACTTCACACCGCCTCCGGCGGCGAAGGAGGCGACCGCCATAAGGCTCACCAACCGCAGCTGGGTGGCTCCGGTCATGCTGGCCCTGTTCCTGCTCGGGCTGGCGTGGATCGTCGTCTTCTACGTGACCGAGGGCGATCTTCCGATGAAGAGCTTCGGGAACTGGAACATCGTGGTCGGGTTCGGCTTCATCGCGGCCGGCTTCGGCGTCTCCACCCAGTGGAAGTAGCGGCCCGGCCGCTCCCCGTCAAGCTCTCCCCATGCTTGTCCACATTGTTATCCACAGGCAGGGGAAAAGGTCAGAAGATCTGTGGATAACCCCGCGGGTCGTTGACGCCGGTGTGACCGATCCGGTCCCTCCGATCATGTGACAGCCCCTTGTCTCCGCTGGTCAAACCCGTACCGGCGACAAGGGGCACGCATGTTCCCCACACGATGCACAAGATCCGGCACACTCTGTGGACAACTGGCCTCAGGTGAGCCCCGGCTGAGCCTTCGGCGCGTTTCAGGTGAGCTACTTCAGGTGAGCTGCATCGTCCGGGCCACGACGATCCCGACCGTCACCAGCAGCACCAGCGCGCACGTCCCGTACTGCACCACCGTCCGGTGCGCCCGGGGCGCGTGGACCATCCCTATGGCGATCGCGACGCCCGCGACCAGGCCGCCGACATGGGCCTCCCAGGCGATACCGCTCCAGGTGAAGGTGAAGAGCAGGTTCAGCGCCAGCAGGGCGAGGACCGGCCGCATGTCGTAGTTGAGCCGGCGCATCAGCACGGCGGTGGCGCCGAGCAGCCCGAAGACGGCGCCCGACGCGCCCAGCGAGATCTGGCCGGGCGCGGCGATCAGGTAGGTGAGCGCGCTGCCGGCCAGCCCGGAGAGCAGGTAGAGCGCCAGAAAGCGGGCGCGGCCGAGCGCGGCTTCCAGCGGACCGCCGAGCCACCACAGGCTCAGCATGTTGAAGGCGATGTGCCACACCTCCTGGTGCAGGAACATCGAGGTGACCAGCCGGTACCACTCGCCGTCCGCGACACCGATGACCTGGCCCGAGCTGTAGGCGCCGCCGATGAGCCCGAGGTCGATGACGAGCCGGTTGCCGCCCACGGCGAGGACGGCGACGAAGACGGCGACATTGATGCCGAGCAGGATCTTGGTGAGCAGCCGCGGGTCGGCGGCGACGGTGCCGCCCGCGAGGGTGCGCGGCAGGTTGGCGGTGGCGCCGTGGCCCGTACCGGATCCCTGCCGGACGCACTCGGGGCACTGGAATCCGACCGAGGCGCTGATCATGCACTCCGGGCAGATGGGCCGGTCGCAGCGCGTGCAGCTTATGCCCGTCTCCCGGCCGGGATGGCGGTAGCAGCTCGGCGGGCCGTCGGTGACGGCGGGCTGGTCCTGGCCTCCGCGGCCTCCTGGCGGCTGGTCCATCGGTCCCCTCGGTCTTCGTGTCGGCGGGCGGTACACAGCGCACCGCCCCGCCCGTCCGGTATGTAACCACTACGGACGGGCAGGGCGGGAAGGTTCCCGGAGTGCGGGAACCCGTCGGCGGCGGGTCGGCACGGGGCCGGTGGTGTCGGCACGGGGCCGGTGGTTCAGCGGGTCTCGACGACGACCGATTCGATCACGACGTCCTGGAGCGGGCGGTGGGTGCCCGGGTTGGTCGGGACGGAGATGATCGCGTCGACGACCTTCTTGCTCGCGGCGCCGCTGACCTCGCCGAAGATGGTGTGCTTGCGGTTCAGCCAGTCGGTCGGCGAGACGGTGATGAAGAACTGCGAGCCATTGGTCCCCGGTCCCGCGTTGGCCATCGCCAGCAGGTACGGCTTGTCGAAGGCCAGCTCGGGGTGGAACTCGTCCGCGAACTCGTACCCCGGGCCTCCGGTGCCGTTGCCCAGGGGGTCACCGCCCTGGATCATGAAGCCCTTCATCACGCGGTGGAAGACCGTGCCGTCGTAGAGCGGGTCCGTCGTCTTCCGGCCGGTCGCCGGGTGGGTCCACTCCCGTTCGCCCTGGGCCAGTTCGACGAAGTTCTTGACCGTCTTGGGCGCGTGGTACGGCAGAAGCCGCAGCTCGATGTCGCCCTGGCTGGTCCTGAGGGTGGCGTAAAGCTGCTCGGCCACGATGTGCCTTCCGTGAGTCGTCGCTGACGTGCACGATCCTCGCACGGAAGCAGCGGCGGAACGCGGCTGCGGAAGACAGGTCCCGGAGGCGGGGCCGGAAGTCGGGCCGGAAGCCGGGGCCGGAAGTCACGGCCGGAGGGCGGGTTCAGACGGCCCGTCGGGCATGCCGAAGGGACGGACGTCCGGGATGACACGGATGCCCGTAACGCATGCCGGGATCGTCACCGGCAGGCATGATTTCGAAAAGGGTGGATAGGCGAAATACGGAACGCCACCGAGGAGGATGATCCTGTGACCCGCATGGACAGCGTGCTCGCCGCTACCGGTTCGGCGAAGGACAGCGTGCAGCACGCCGCGGAAGCGGTGGCCCCTTACGCCGGCACGGCAAAGGAGCAGGCCACTCTGGCCAAGGAACAAGCGGCGCTGTACGCCCGCGAAGCACGGGTACGGCTCGCGCCGGCGGTGTCGAAAGCCGCCGAGCAGGCTCGTGTTCAGTACGGAGCCTATGTAGCGCCCCGGGTACCCCCGAAGGTCGATGACGCGGCTCACCGTGCCGCCGCACGCACCCGCAGGGCCGCCCGTCAGGCGGCGGACTACACGGTCCCACGGGTCGGTCTGGCGGTGGCCACGGCCCAGCCGGTGGCGGAGCAGGCCGCGGCGCGTTCGGTGGCGGCGCTGGCCGCCCTGCGCGGACAGGTCACACCGAAGGAGATCCGGAAGCTGGTGCGCAAGCACGAGCGCCGGGCCAGGGCCGGCCGGATCGCCAAGGGCCTCGCGGTCGTCGGTGTGGTGGCCGGTGGAGCTTTCGCGGCGTGGAAGTGGTGGGACAAGCAGGCGAACCCGGACTGGCTGGTGGAGCCGCCGGCCGCCACGGAGGTCTCGGAGCGCGCCCCGCTGACATCGGTGGACGGCAGTCCCCTGGAGGGCAGCCATGTGGTCGATCCGCTCGACGCCGAGCTACAGGCGAAGCAGGCCGACGCGGAGGCCGCGGAGCGGGACCGGGACCGGAACCGGGACGACCGTCCCTGACCACCCGGGCCGTACGAGCGCCTCACGCCGCGACGAGTGCCGCGGCGGCACGGGCGTCGGGGCGGGTGTCCGAGTCCGAACGAGCGGCGGAGCGGGCATCCGGACGGGCGTCACCGTAGGTACCGGAGGAGGCGTCCGGGTGGGCGCCGGCACGGGTACCGGAGGAGGCGTCCGAACGGGTGTCACCGTGGGCGGCGAAATAGGCGTCCGAGCGGGCACTTGCACTTGTACCGACACCGGCACTTGCACTCGCACTTGTACCGGCACCAGCACCGGCGCCGGAGTGAACACCTTCACCGTCCGGCACCGCGAGGGCGGGCAGGTGACGGACCGACGGTGACGAGCCGTGCGCCTCGGCGCGGATGCGCTGCTTGATCGTGGGCGGCAGGGAGCGGGCCCGCGGCAGGGCCCGGGGCACGGTCGCCCTGGGTACGGCCGCTCTGGCCGCCGGTACGGACGCGGTGGCCCGGTGCGCGGCGGCGGGCGCCTGCGCCGGACGGCCGGCGGTCTCGGCGCCGGACCGGTCGGCCGGCTGCTGGGCGCCGCGGGCGGCGGCGGTGGCCGGGGTGGTGAGCCCCAGGGAGGCGAGCACCGCGAAGAACGCGGTGAGGAAGACGGTCCACAGTTTCTTGACCTTGAAGGCGGCCATGACCCCTCGCTTTCGATCGAGCTTCGGATCTGCTGTTGCTTCGCGTTCGGGTGAGCTTCGAGTTGCGCTTTCGGTCGGGGCGATCTACATACCTTCCTCATGATGTGTACGCATCTTGAGAAACCCAGGAGCTACGCCGCCGCTTCGCAGTTCTTCGGATGAACACCACTCGTACGGTCCAACCGGCCCCGAAATCCCCCCGGCACAACGTCGTGTAGGAGGAACAGCCATGGCCCAGCGGACGGTCGGAGCCGCCCCTGGCGAAGCCGTCGGCCGGGAGGAGGTCAGCTCCCAGCAGTGGAGATGGTCCGTCCTGGCCGGTATGGCGTCCTATCTGGACGCGGGATCCATCGTGGCCCTCGGCGCCGGGCTGGCCCTGTTCCAGACGTATCTGGGGCTGAGCAGCACGGTGGTGGGCGCGCTCGCCGCGATCGGCCCGAACGCCGTCGGCTGCGCGATCGGGGCGTTCATCGGGGGCCGGCTGGGTGACCGTCTCGGCCGTAAGCGCATCTACAAGTACGACCTGCTGGTGTACGCGGCGGGGGTGCTCTGTGTCGCGCTCTCCTTCGACTCCCTCATGCTCTTCCTCGGGGTCTTCGTCATCGGAGTTGCGGTCGGCGCGGACGTGCCCACCTCACTGGCGCTGGTCGGCGAGTTCTCGCCGCCGAAGTCGCGCGGCAGGCTGCTCGGTTTCACCCAGGTGGCCTGGTCGCTGGGGCCCGTGGTGGTCCTGGTGCTGGCTCTGGTGCTCGCCCCGCTGGGACTGCTGGGCATTCGGATCGTCTTCCTCCATCTGCTCGTCGTCGCCCTGATCACCTGGGCGCTCCGTCAGGGGCTCACCGAGTCGCCGCGCTGGCAGGCCGCGTCCGCCGCCGCGGCGGCGGCCGGGACCGCCGCCGGGACGGTCGCCCGTTACGGCGTGCGGGACCTGTTCTCCGGCGCCCATCTGCGGGCGCTGGCGTGGACCGGGACGATCTATGTCTTCTGGGGGCTGGCGGCCGGTACGGCGGGCATCTTCACGCCGTACTTCGTCAAGACGCTGGGCGCCGGGGGCCAGGCGGCGGGCGTGGCGCTGTCGTGCGCGGGCTTCGTGATCAGCATCGTCGTGACGGTGCTGGTGTTCATGCGGCATGCGGACGGGGAGCACGGGACGCGCAGGCTGCTGTGGGGCGTCGGCTCGGTGCTGCAGATCGCGGCGTACGCCCTCTTCCTGGTCCTGCCGTTCACGATCCCGGTGATCATCGTCAACATCGTGCTGTTCAGCGCGGGCGGCGCCCTCGCGGGCGAGGCGTTCTACAAGGTCTTCAGCCAGGAGCTGTTCCCGACCATGCTGCGCGGCACGGCGCAGGGCTTCACCTTCGGGGTGGCACGCATGTTCCTCGGCGTCTGGAGCTTCTTCGTACCGACGCTCGCACAGGTCGGGCTCGGCGTCGTGGGCGGTCTGCTGTCGCTGTTCCTGCTGATCAGCGGCGTGGTCGGGTTCTTCTTCATGCCCAATACCTCCGGCAAGCCGCTGGAGCTGATCGAGGCGGAGCGTGCCACGGCATGAGCAGGGGCAGGAATGCGGGCATGAATCCGGGATCAAGCGGGACGGCGAACGCTCACACGGGCACCCGCACGAGCGCGGGCGAGCTCCTGGCCCGGTTCACCGCACCGGGGCCGGAGTACACCCCGCTGCCGATCTGGTGGTGGAGCGGCGCGAAGGTCACGCGGCAGGGGCTGCGGCGCCAGATGACGGAGCTGGTCTCGCAGGGCGTGCGGCAGGCCGTGGTGATGTGTCTGGCGCCGACGGGGCCGATGTTCGGCTCGCTCGCCGACGATCCGCCCTTCCTCAGCCCCCGGTGGATCGAGCTGCTGGACAACGCCTGCGAGGACGCGCGCGAGCTGGGCTTCCACCTGTGGATGTACGACCAGATCGGCTTCTCCGGCGCCAACTTCCAGGGCCGGCTGACCGCCTTACGCCCCGATTTCGCCGGACTCGCCCTGCACCAGGGGGCGCACGGGGTGATCGAGGAGCGGGTCAGCGGCTTCGACTACTTCGGCACCGAGGCGTGCGCGGCCCTGCTCGACCAGGTGCACGGCGAGCTGGAGCGCCAGGTGGGGCACTGGTTCGGCACGGTCATCCCCGGGTTCTTCCAGGACGAGCTGCCGCCGATGCCGACCTGGGGGCGGGACTTCGCGGCCACGTTCGAGAAGGCGTACGGGTACGACCTGGTGCCGCTGCGCTCCGCGCTGTTCGCGGGCGGCCGGAGTGCCGAGGGCGCCCGCTATCTCGGAGCCGTGAGCCGGGACGCGGCGACCGTCCGCCGGGACTACCACGCGCACCGGGCCACGCTGGCGCGCCGGGCGTTCTTCGACCCGCTGGACGACTGGTTCGCCGAGCGAGGGCTGGTCTGCGGCTTCGACCAGGCGTCCCCGGCGCGGGAGGGCGACCCGGTGGGCGGGGTGCTGCTCTACGGCGACTACCTGGGCACCCACAAGGGGTACGGGGCGCCCGGCAGCGACCACTGGGGCGACCCGAAGGCGCACAGTTCACTGGCGCACGCGCACGGCGGCCCGCGGACCTGGATCGAGGCGTTCCACTCCTCCGGCTGGGGCGGCACCCTGGAGGAGACGTACGACTGGCTCGCGCCCTTTCTGCGCCGGGGCGCCAACCTCTACGACCCGCACGCCGTCTACTACTCGACGGCCGGGGGCTGGTGGGAGTGGGCCCCGCCGTCCACCTGCTGGCGTCAGCCGTACTGGCCCTCGTACCACCAGTTCGCCGGGGCGGTGACCCGGCTCTGCTCGGTGCTGTCGGCCGGTACGCATGTCTGCGACACGGTGCTGCTCTCCCCGACGAGCACCGCCCAGGCGTATCTGACGCTGGACGGGCCGCTGCCGCCCGCGCGGCGCGCGGTCGCCGCGTACCACGAACTGAACGGCGTGAGCGCCTGGTTCGCGGAGCGCCGCGGGGTGCTGGAGCGGGCCGGAGTCGATCACGACACGCTGGACGAGAGAACCGTCGCGGGCGCCACGGTCACCGGGGACGGAGGGCTGCGGATCGGCCGGGAGACCTACCGCAACGTGGTGATCCCCGACGTGGCGCTCGTCGACGCGGCGGCGGAGTCGGTCCTCGCGGAGTTCGCGCGGGCGGGCGGCCGGGTGATCCGCGTCGGCCGGAGCCCGGTGGGCCCGGCCCTGGCCGGGCTCGCGGTGCGGGTCGCCGCTCCGCAGGACGTACCGGCGGCGCTGGCTGCGGGGCCGGTCCGGGTACGGGCCGACGCGCCGTATCTGCTGCGGCGGCTGGGGGCAGCGCGGGGCGCGACGCCGCGGAAGGACACGGCACGGCACCCGGACGACACCTGGGTGGTGCTGCTCGCCGCGCACGACGAGCTCAGCGGTACCAAGGCGCCGATGACGCGGCTGGAGGGGCTGGACCGGCACGACTGGGCCGACGCGGGCTTCCCGTGGGACGAGTACTGGCGCCAGTTGCGGGAGGACGGCTACGTCTTCGTGCCGCCCGGCGACCGGCGCGCGCGGGTCACCGTCGAGGGCCTGCCGCCGCTGCGGGCGCAGCGCTGGGACCCGCGGACGGGGGCGCGTACGGAGCTGACGGTGGCCGACGAGGGGGACGGGGACTTCTGGACGGTGGAGGTCGACTTCGCCGACGGCCCCATGACCCTGCTCGTGCTCGGCGCGGAGCTGCCCGACGCCACCCGTGAGCCGCTGGGCGAGCCCGTGGGCAGCATCCCGGTCGAGGGCCCGTGGCGGGCGCTGGCGCGCTCTACGCTGGACAACACCCATGGCGACCTGGCCGCCGCCGACCGTACGGGCGTCCTGCCCCTGGAGGTCTGGCGCCTGGAGCACCGGGCCGACGGCGACGGGCCCGACAGCGACGGGCCCGACGGCTGGCGGCCGGTCGTCGCCGGTTACGGCCCGTTCGCCGAGGTCCGCGACCCGGACGGAACCTGGCGGCCCGCGCGGTGGTCGCTCTCCCGCGGCATCCACAAGGACCCCGCGCACCAGGGGCCGCTGGGCCCCAAGGGGTACGTACCGGAGGAGTTCCTCGACTGGCGCCACGTGCCGCGCGGCTCCACCGTCGCCGTACGCACCCGGATCGAGCTGCCCGAACCCGACAGGGACGGCCGGGGCGGCGGCGGGGCGGCGCGGTGGCTCGCCGTGGGGGCCGGGGCGGCGCGCCGGGTGCGGGTCGACGGCGCCGGACTGCCCGCGGAGGGCGAGGGGTACCAGTCCTTCAGCCCGCTGCCCGCGCACACGGCGGGGCGCTCGGTCGAGGTGGAGATCGAGTTCACCGCCGAGCGCGACGGGCCGCTGCGCGCCTCCTTCGCCGTGGTCACCGACCCCGCCGCCTACCGCAGGCCCGAGTGGCTGACCGGCACGGAGCCGACCCGGGTCTTCCGGCTCGCGGAGGTCCCGGACGACGCGGAGGTGCTGGTCGGCTGCGAGGGTGCCTGCACGGTGCTGGTCAACGGCGTCGAGGTGGGCCGCCAGGGCGACTTCAACCCGTACCCGGGCCACCGCGAGATCCGGGTGCACCCCTACGACCTGCGCGCGGTGCTGCGCCCGGGGGAGAACACGCTGACGCTGCGGCTCGGCGAGGGCGGCGCGGCGACGGTGGACTCCCGCACCCTGGACGTGCTCAGCGGCCCGGGCTGGGCGTCGGCCGCGCCGCGCCGGCACCACCCGCGCGACCCGCGTTTCCTGTGCGCCCGGGTCAGACCGCATCCGCTGCCCGGCGCGAGCTGGCTGGAGCCGGGCGCGGCGCAGGGCGGTGTCGTACTGCCCCTGGTGCCCCGGTCACCGGCGGCCGGGGAAGCCGGCGCACGGACCGAGTGGCTCCGCTTCCCGGCGCCGCTGGGGACGACCGCGCTGCGCATCCCGACCGCCCTCGGTGTGGCGGTGACGGCGGCGGACCGCACGTACCGTCCGGCGGCGGACGGCCGGGTCCGCTTCCCCGCCCCGCTGCCCGCCGGGACGGAGGTCCTGCTGCGGGTCACGGCGACCGACGGCCGGCACGGCGGCGCCCTGCTGGACGCGGCGATCGAGGCCGAGGTCGCCGAGGCCCCGGCGGAGCTGGTGGCCTGGGAGGAGCTCGGGCTGCGCGCCCTGGGCGGCGAGGTCCGCCACCGTACGGTCTTCCGCGCACCACCCGGCGGGCGCCTGGTGCTCGACCTCGGCGAGGTGCGCGGCACGGCCGACGTGCTGGTCAACGGCGCGCTGGTCGACCGGCTCGTCTGGGGCCCCTGGCGCACCGAGATCACCGGTGCCCTGCGCCCCGGGGAGAACGACCTGGAGATCGTGGTCCGCGGCACCCTCGCGGGCTACCTGGACGACGCGTCCCCGACGACGGCGGTCACCGCGGGCCAGGTCCGTACGGGCCTCTTCGGACCGGTACGACTGGTGCGGTACGGAGCGTGACCCGGCCCGCGGCGCCCCCGCTCACCAGGGCAGCGTCAGCCCGGCCCCGGTGACGTCGGAGCAGGTGAAGGTGCCGGTCGGGCCGCCGTCGGGGAGCGTGGCCATCCGTACGGGCATGACGGCTCCCTGTTCCCGCGACAGGATGCCGGAGTGGTCGTTGGCGTCGGTCGGCACCCAGTTCGGGGAGACGGAGTTGACGAGGATGCCCTCCTCGCGCAATTCGTTGGCGTACATGACGGTGAGGGCGTTCACCGCGGTCTTGGAGAGGCTGTAGCCGAGGATGACGGGGAAGCCGCCGTCCGGGAAGGCGCCGGTCGGGTCGTGGTTCTCGGCGGCGGCGGTGAGCGAGCCGAGCACGCTGCTGATGTTGACGACGCGGGCGGCGGTGGAGCGGCGCAGCAGCGGCAGCATGGCGTTGGTGACGGTGATGTAGCCGATCACATTGGTCTCGAAGCCCTGCCGTACCTCGTCGGCCGTGGTCCGGCTGGGGACCCGCCAGGGCGTGCTGATCCCGGCGTTGTTGACGAGGATGTCGAGCCGGCCGCTCTCCTCCTCGATCCGCTTGGCGGCGAGGGCGACGCCGGATTCGTCGGTGACGTCGAGCCGGAGGAACCGGACGTCGCGGCCGTCGGCGCGCAGTTCGCCCGCGGCCGCGCGGCCGCGCTCCTCGTCGCGGGCGCCGAGGTAGACGGTCGTGCCGAGGTCGGCGAGTTGCTCGACGACGGCGCGTCCGACGCCCTTGTTGGCGCCGGTGACGAGGGCGACGCGCGGGTCCGAGCCGCTGGGGGAGGTCATGAGGAGCCTTTCCTGAAGGTGACGGGGGTACGCGGGGAAGGGTGATCGGTCGGCTGCGAGGGGCCCTGGGCCGGTGCGGTACGGCGCATCGCGGCGCCGGCCAGCGTGCCCAGGAGAAGGACCGCGATCAGGGGGATCAGGGTCTCCCTCGCCGCCTGGGTCAGGCCGTTGTGGACGGCCTGTTCGGCGAGCTGGTGCCCTCGGCGGGCCAGGTGCCCGGGGAGGGCCATGGGGGTCGTCCCCGGGTCGCCGGCGCCCGTCGCCCGGCCGGCCGCGTCCCGTACGTACGCCAGGAAGTCCTGGCGATGGGAGGCGGGCAGACGTGCGGAGGCCGTCCTTGCCGCCTCGGCCGTCGCGGCCGCGATACGGATCTGGAGCAGAACGCCGATCGTCGCGCTGCCGAGGACCGCGCCCAGCTGGCGGGCGGTGAAGAAGATTCCCGAGGCGGCTCCGCGGAGTTCGGCGGGGACGGTGCCCATCGCGACGTTGTTCACCGGGACGAGGACGCATCCCATGCCGAGCCCGCACACCAGCAGCCCGGGGACGAGCTGCCAGGGCGGGAGGTCCGCCCTGGCCTGGAGGGCGACGACGCCCAGGCCGGCGGCCATGCCCAGCAGCCCCGAGATCACCAGGTACTTGCCGGGGACACGGTCCGAGAAACGGCCCACGAACGGGCCCATGAGCCCGGACACCAGGGCCATCGGCGCGGTGACCAGCCCGGCGTCGGTCGGCGAGAGACCGAGCGCGGACTGTGTGTAGATGACCAGCGGCAGGAACATGCCGGTCAGGGTGAAGCCGAGGACCGCGGTGGTCAGCGACCCCATGGAGAAGTCCCGGTCGGCGAAGACACGCAGCGGCACCAGCGGCTCGTACGGGTGGACGCGCTGCCAGATCACGAAGGCGACGAGGAGCGCCACGCCGGCCGCGATGACACGGAACACCGTGACCGGCCCGAGGATCTCGCCCCACCCGTACGTCCGGCCGTTCTGGACGCCGAAGACGATCAGAAGCAGTCCGGCGCCGGAGAGCAGGATGCCGGGCAGGTCGAAGCGCGGTGCGCGCGCCGGGCGGATGTCCGGGACGACGAGCAGGCTCAGGGCCAGTGTCGCGGTGCCGACCAGGACGTTGACGTGGAAGATCCACTGCCAGCCGAGGCCGTCCACCAGGATCCCGCCGAGCAGCGGGCCGGTGACGGTGGCCAGCCCGGAGGCTCCGCCGAGGATTCCCATCGCCCGGCCGCGGTCGCCGTCCGGGAAGAGATGGGTGATGAGGGTCAGGGTCTGCGGGGTCAGCAGCGCCGCTCCCAGGCCCTGCACCGCGCGGGCGGTGATCAGCGTCTCCACGCCCGTGGAGAGTCCGGCGCCCAAGGAGGCCGCGGTGAACACGGCCAGCCCGGCGACGAAGACCCGCCGGGGGCCGTAGCGGTCGCCGAGCCGGCTGGTGAACAGCATGGGGACGGCGTACGCGAGCAGGTAGACGCTGGTGACCCACACCACCGCGTTGAGACCGGTGCCGAGACCGCGCACCATGGCCGGCACGGCCACCGACACGATCGAGGTGTCCACCACGATCATGAACAGTCCCAGCGACAGGGCGGCCAGCGCCGCCCACGGGCCGGTGGTACGCGGCCCCTGCCCACTCCCTGTCATGTCCCCTGCCTCATTCGTGGTCTCCTCGTTCTCCGCTCGATCGGGGGAGGCTCAGGGGCGCGTACGCGTGGTCGCGGACACCCCTGAGCCCCCGTACGGGTGCGCCGCCCGTCAGTAGCGGACAGCCCCGTAGTCGATGCCCTCGGCGGGGTAGGTCGCGGCGCGGCGGCCGAGACCGCGCATCCGCTCCCGCATCTCGTCGGCGGGGAGGTGGTGCAGATCGCCGTGGCCCGGCAGCACCCACTCGAAGGTCAGCTCCTCGGCGCCACGGGCCACCGACTCGGCGAGGGTCCTGATCGAGTCGTAGACGACGCTGTGGGCCACTTCCAGGGTCTGCTGACCGTTCGACCAGAAGAACGCGTCGCCGGAGAAGCAGAACTTCTCGTCCGCGATGAAGAGCGTGGAGCCCGCGGTGTGCCCGGGGAAGGGGTGGGCGATCACGCCGGGACCGATCTCGACCGGGTCCGTGCCCCGGATGACCTGGTCGGCCGAGGGGAGGGAGTGGAGGTCCCCCTCGTGGATCCACAGCCGGGCCTTGAAGGCGTCGGCGTATTTCCGGGCGTGCGCGACGTGGTCGAGGTGGGTGATCAGGACGTCGGTGATCCTGCCGGCCTTCTGCTCGTAGCGGCGGGCCAGCGCGGGCCGCCAGCGCGGGGTGTCGATCATCATCCCGGTGCCGTCGGGACGGCGCAGGAGGTACGAGGTCGCGCCGTACGTCTGCGGCGAGGCGTGCCCGCAGAGGAAGACGGTCTCGTCCTCGTCCAGCGCCAGCGGGTACGGATCCGAGTCCGCGCCGAGGTCGTCGGCCGGGGGGTGGATGGAACGGGTCGGGCAGGCGTGCGCGGCCATGTACAGCTTCTCGACGTCCGCCGCGGTCTCCGGCTGACGGATGACCTTCGACAGGCCGCCGTACTCCCCGCCCTCCGTGTAGCCGATCATGCCGGGGGCGATCTGCCGGGCGATGTTGCAGTTCAGACAACGGTCGTCGACGTGCCAGCCCTTCTCGGTCCCGGTCTCCGTCGCCTGGTTTCCCTGCTCTGCCTGTGTGGTGCTCATGAGCTCCGCTCTCGTGTGAGGGGAGACGCCCGACGGTCGGGCGTCCGCTTCGTCAGTGCGTCATCCGGCGGTCGCCGGTCGTTTGAGATGGGTGTCGAAGAAGGTCTCGATGCGCCGCCACGCGTCGGCGGCGGCTTCCGGGTCCGGGCCCATGCCGGTCACCCGGAAGAGCGGGCGCAGCGGGCGCGGGCCGACCTCCGCGTCGTTCAGGAAGGCGTGCCCGGCCGCCGGGTACTCCTTCACGTCGTGCACGACGCCGAGCCGGTCGAGCGCCGCGTCCAGCCGGTCCGCGGCGCCCTTGAGCATCCGGTCCCGTCCGCCGTAACTCGCGACGACCGGACAGGCTCCGGACAGCGCCCGGTCCAGGTCCTTGGGGAGCATCCCGTAGTTGGCGGAGGCCGCGTCGAAGCCGCCGTCCGCCGCGGACATGAGGGCGAACGCACCGCCCATGCAGAAACCGATGATGCCCACGGCTCCGGTGCAGTCGGCGCTCCCGGTGAGGAAGGTCCTGGCGGCCGCGATGTCCTGGTACGCCCGCCCGTGGCCGGCCAGCGACGCCCGCATGGTGGGGATCAGGCAGCGCCGGACCCCGCCCTGCGTGAACAGGTCCGGCATCAGGGCCAGATAGCCGGCGCGGGCCAGCCGTTCCGTCTGCCGCACCATGACGTCGTCGACGCCGAGGGCCTCGTGCACGACGACGACACCGGGCCAGGGGCCGGATCCTTCGGGCCGGGCGAGGTGCCCGGTCAGCCGCCCGGATCCGCCGGCGGGGGCACTGAGCGGGCTCAGATCGACGCGTTCAGTCTTGGACATGATGGCTCCATCGATGCGCGAACGTGTGGGGGTGTGGGGGTGCCGGGGCGGGTGGGCGCCCGGAGAGGCTCACGCGTCCGGGGCGCCGTGGGCGCGGAGCGCCGGTTCCGTACCGCTGGAGAAGGAGGACGCGGCCGTCACAGATCGAGGACCAGCCGGGGGCCGCGGGAGCGGGAGACGCAGATCATCATCGTCTCGCCGGACGCCCGCTCCTCCGCGCCGAGCACGGAGTCCCGGTGGTCCGGCTCGCCCTCCAGCACCTCGGTCTCGCAGGTGCCGCAGATGCCCTCGGCGCAGGAGGAGAGCGCGGCCACCCCGGCCTCCCGCACGGTCTCCAGCACGCTCTTCCCCGGAGCCACCTGAAGGGTGTGCCCCGAGCGGGAGAGGACGACCTCGAACGCGTCGCCGCCCGCCGCCGCCCGCTCCCCCTGATCCGCGGCCCGGAAGCGCTCCACCCGCAGCGCCCCGGGCGGCCACGCGCGGCACCGCTCCTCGACGGCGACCAGCAGCGGCTCCGGGCCGCAGCAGTAGACGAGGGTGTCTGCGTCCGGCTCGCCGAGAAGGCCGTCGAGGTCGAGCAGGCCGTGCCGGTCCTGCGGACGGACGGTCACCGCGTCCCCGTAACCGGCCAGTTCGTCCAGGAAGGCCATCGAGGAGAGCGTCCGCCCGCCGTACATCAGCCGCCACTGCGCCCCGGCGGCCTCGGCGGCGGCGATCATCGGCAGCAGCGGCGTGATACCGATGCCGCCCGCCACGAACAGGTAGCGCCCGGCCTCCCTCAGCGCGAAGTTGTTGCGCGGCCCCCGCACCCGTACCGGCGTACCGGCGTGCAGCGTGCCGTGCACGTACGCCGAGCCGCCTCGGCCGTCCGGGACGCGGAGCACGCCGATGCGCCACGACGACCGGTCACCGGGGTCGCCGCACAGGGAGTAGGTGCGGATCTGCCCGTTGTCGAGCAGCAGGTCGATGTGGGCGCCGGGCCGCCACTGCGGGAGCGGCTCGCCGCCGGGGTGGCGAAGGGTCAGGGCGGCTACGTCGTCGGCGGATTCGACCCGTTCCGCGACGACGAGCGAGAGCTCTTCACCGGGAGTGGAGGGATGGCTCACAGAGGCTTCCCGCTTTCACAGGAGACGGAGCGACACTCACGTCACCGCACAGGCCGGCGCATGAGCTGACGCTGGAAGGTCAGGTCATGGGCGCGCGACGGAAGGCGTGGCGACGGACGGCGTTTCCCGAGATGAACACTACCCGCTCCACAGCAGGTGCGTAACCGAATCGTTACCTTCCGGACGAAGTCGACCGTCTCACTCCGGCCACTCCGGGCCGGCCTCCCGGCAACCCACGCGAGGCCAGGGAGGACAGCATTGCCGGATCTGTTGCATTCGCAACGCCCACCCTTCTCGCGCAGTCACCGGAAGGCCGTTACCTGCGTGTTTTCCGGGCGCGGAGCCGTCCGCGCCGTTCGCCGTCCTGGACGACAGCCCCCCGGAGCGCGCCGGACGGCCACCGGTCCGCGTCCGTACGAGCGGAGGACGCCGTGCCGCCGGCCTCACCGATGACGAGTTCCGGACCTTCCAAGCCCGCCGCCGAGGCCCGGACTCACGAACGGCGGCCACAGAGCGCTGCGGGGGAGTCGATGTCCCAGATGCCCACGGCCATGCCCGACTTCCCGGGCGGGGAGACCGCGCGCAGCATGCCGAGGGTGCTGGGCAACATGATGGCGCCGAAGAAGCACGGCACGGCACGGCACGGCACCGAAGGCGATCACGCCATCGATCGATCCGGCGAGTTCGGCGCTTCGGCGGGGCTGTCCTGGGCCAGGAGCTCCTGCAATCGTACTTTCACCACCGCCAAGCCCTGGTGGAACTCCGCCTGCTGCTCAGGAGTGAGAGCCGCCGCCGACTGCATCGAGACGCGGGAGGTTTCGATCCAGTCGCGGACCGCGGGTTCCGCACTCCACCTGAGCTGCCGCTCGGCGGTGTCGATGTGGGCACGCAGCCAGTCGAGATCGGTGTGGGGGTGTGAGGAGGCGGCGCACAGCCAGTTCTTGGTCTCGTCCCGGTCGTACGATGCCTCGACATGCGCGGTGAGCGCGGCACTGAACACCTGCTGGCATGGGACGACCGACTGCAGCGTGATGCGTGAGCCGTCGAACACCGGGACCGCGGGCCGCTGTTCCAGACCGTCGGCGGTGCAGTCGACATAGAGGGTGCCCGGCACTGCCGGGACGACGGCCTGTTCGAGTTCGACGGCTTCGTCACCGATGCGTACGACCCTGCCCTGGCGCACGATGTCGTCGACGCGTCGGAGCTGTTCGAGTTCGGTCCGGGTCACGGTCGCGCAGCGGAAGCTTGTCGGCGTGACATCGGGCGACAACCGCAGGAGGCTGCCGCACTCCTCCAGGTGCTGGAAGAGTTCCTTGACGGTGTGCGACCGGGTCACCGCCCGCATGCGGGCCTTGACCGCCGCCGCGTTGGAGGCGGCGAATCGCGCTCCCGGCTGAAAGTGGACCCGGTCGAACAGCCACGCGTCGCGGGGCATGATCCATGTGATGTCGGCCGGGTCGACGGCGTGCTCCAACAGCCACAGAACCGCGTCGATGCCCGTCTTTCCCGCACCGACCACGGTGTAGTGGGACGGCCTGCTGCTCAGCGAGGGCAGCTCGTTGGGTGTGATCAGCCGGACGCCCGGGCCGACCTCGTATTTCGGTGCCACCATGGCCGGCACGGTGACGTTCATGTAGGTGGAGTCCACGACGCGGCGCCGCACCGTCACCTCGTACCGGGCGTCGGCGACGAGTGAGTGGAACCGGTGGACGTCGGGCCTCGTCGGTTCCGGACCGTCGTAGAACGTCATCGGGTGGTAGGACACGCGGCCGGTCGGCAGGAGGGTTCTGTGCATCACCTCCTTGAAGTAGGTGAGGATCTCACTGACCGACGCCAGCTCGTGCAGTCCCTCGTTCCCACCGTCGGTGTCGAGTGAACGTGTGCCGAGTTCACGGGAGTTGACGCCGTAGAAGGCCGACGGCTGATGCAGCCGTACGAAAGGGTAGGCGACGGTCCAGTGACCGCCCGGCCGGCCGTAGCGGTCCACGACGGCCACGGTCGCATCGGTCTCGGCCACCAGGGTGTCGGCGAAGGCCAGGCCCATGGCGCCTGCTCCGACGATCAGATAGTCGACCTCGAACGCTGTCGGTTCCAACGGTTTCTCTCCTCTTTTCCGCTACCTCGCGAGCATCAAGACGCGGCTGGTGGGCGGATCGGCCGATGCGCCCCGACGGCGGACCTCGCGTGCGATCCCCGGCGTCTCAAGACGTCGGCCTGTACGATCCAGCGGTCCGCGGCGGCATGGTGGACACGACGACTCGCCGCGGGCCCGGCTCGCCGTCGAACCGACGTCACATGGTCGAGCCCGACCGGTGACCACCAGCAGACAAAAAATGGAGATCCAGTCTCCACTCGTCCGAGTCTAGCACCAAGTGGAGATGCCATCTCCGCCATATGCGAGGGGGCCGCGCCAGGATGCCGTCCACCCGTGAGTGGACCGCCGGAGGCGTTGCGGCGGGCCCGGGAGATCGGCGGTCACGGCTGGTTCGGGGCAGGGCGGCACGGGCCTGATGCGGCCCTCACGAAGCGGCTCACCCGCTGCCCTGTTCCGGGGCTGTGAGCGGGCTCTGCCTCAGCCTGCGCCGTCACCGGCGGACAGCATGGCGCCGAACGCGGCGCGCAATTCGGCGACGAAGGTCTGCGGCACCTCCAGCGAAGGGAAGTGCCCACCCTTACCCGGCGCGTTCCAGTAGCGCAGATCACGGTAGCGGGCCTGCACCCAGGTCCGGGGCGACCTGAAGGGCTCCTTGGGGAACATCGAGACCGCCGAGGGCACGGTCACCGGGGTGACCATGTCCCGGCTGCCGGAACTCTCCCAGTACAGTCGCGCGGATGAGGCTCCGCTCGCACCGAACCAGTAGACGGACGCGTTGTCGAGCAGCCGCTGCCGCGACACCGCGTTCTCCGGGTGCCCGGCGCAGTCGGTCCAGCCGTGGAACTTCTCGACGATCCAGGCCAGCTGACCGGCCGGGGAGTCGGCCAGTCCGTAGCCGAGCGTCTGGGGACGCGTCGCCTGCTGCGTCATGTAGCCCGCCTCGCCACGCAGCGCGGCGCGGGCCTCGTCCAGCGATGCGCGCTCGGGCTCGCCGAGCCGCTCAGGGGCGAAGTCCGAAGGAGGCTGCACGAGCGGCATCGTGGTGTGCAGCGCCTCGACACGGCCGGGATGGCGGATCGCGAGAGCGGTGGTGACGAACGCACCCCAGTCCCCGCCCTGGGCGAGAAAACGGCCGTACCCGAGCCGGGACATCAACACGGCCCAGGCATCGGCGATGCGCTCGACGCCCCAGCCGGTCTCGGCCGGCTTGTCGGAGAACCCGAATCCCGGAAGCGAGGGCGCGACGACATGGAACGCGGGCTCACCGGCCGGCGGATCCACCAGGGCGTCGAGAACGTCGAGGAACTCCACCACCGACCCGGGCCACCCATGAGTGATCAGCAGCGGACGGGCATCCGGCCGGTCCGAGCGCACGTGCAGGAAGTGAATCCCCAACCCGTCCACGACGGTGCGCCACTGGCCCCGGCTGTTGAGCTCGCCCTCGAACCGGCGCCAGTCGTACTCCTCCAGCCAGTACGCGCAGAGCTCCGCCACATAGGCGCGAGGGATCCCCTGCGACCAGTCGCCGACCGGCTCCCGCTCGGGCAGCCGGACCCGGCGCAGACGTGCGCGCAGATCATCCACCTCCGCCTCGGGCACAGCGAGCACGAAGGGTTCCACGGAGGCGCGTTCAGCAGCGGCGTTCTCTGCGCTGTCGGCCAAGGTGATCTCCTGGAAGAAGGGCCGCTGCCCGACAGGCGGCGGCGCGTGTCGACACGGATCGCTCCCGCCTGCCCCGCGGGTGGTGGCAGTGCCCGAGGGGGACGCCGTCGAAGCCCCTCAGGACATCGAGGTCCCGAGGCCGACGACGCGCTCCTCCTCGGCCGGCGTGAGCGCCGCCTGAGTCATGGGCGTGCCGTCCGGGCGGGCGCGCAGGCCGTCGAGGACGACCGTGAGGCAGCGCTTCCAGACATCGGCGGAAACCGGCTGGGTGTAGTGGATCGTGTGGCTCACCATGTACTGGATGAGCGGGAGATCAGTCGCCGCGAGGTCGGGGCGCAGCGCGCCCGCGTCCTGGGCGCGGCGCATGACGGCCGCCGCGGCCGGCAGGAGCCTTCTGCGCGCCTCGGCGACCTCGGGACGGCCGTGCATCTCCGAGAAGATCACTTCACGCAGCCCCCGGTCACCCGCCATCCGTTCCAGGGCGGTGGTCAGGAATCTGACGAAGCCCTCCCACGGGTCATCCTCGACAAGCACCTCCTCGGCCAGGGTCACCATGGCGTCGAGGCGCTCCTCGAACAACTCGTTGATCAGCACTTGCTTGTTGCCGAAACGACGGTACGCCGTCCCGACACCGACACCGGCACGGCGGGCGACGTCGTCCAGCGTCGCCCCCAGACCGTTCTCGGCGAACTCCTCACGGGCCGCGTGGAGGATGCGCCGACGCTTGCGTTCCGCGTCACTGCGAAGGGGGCGAGCGTCATCGGCTGCGGGAGAGGTCACCGATTCATCCATTTCTCCACCCTAACACCCAACGGAGATACGATCTCCACTTAGCGCCCGGGCATGGCTCTGTGATCTTGCGGCGAGCCCCGGCATGACGCCGTGGGCCTGCCACCGACGGCCTTCGATGACGAGAGCGGGCCTCCCGGGGCGGTCTCCCCTGCCGAGCGAAAGCAGACCTCTTCGACTTTGTCTACAAGCAAGACGAAGTTTTGCGAACTTCGTCTTGCTTCTTCCTGCGGGAGAGGTAAGCGGCTAGATTCCACTCCGCTCCGCCCCCCACAGCAACCGTCGATCGGCACTGATGTTGCTCTGGATGCCCGTGCCTCCCCGCTGAAAGCGGCCACCTCCGGTCCGACCTGTGCCCCAGCGTCCGTCGACGGTCCGTGAACGAAGCAGAGACAGGAGGTCCCTATGGCCCGCCAACAGGGAAGACGCCGACACCCCGCGCGTCGGGTGAAGATGTTTCTACTCGCTCTGATCTTTCCGCTCGCACTGGTGACGCCCGTGGCCGCGGCACACGACGGACCGCACGAAGGCCAGGGGGGCATACCGTCCACAAGCCGACCACCCGGCGACGAGCGGTTCCAGAAGGTTCTCCTCGAAGGTACGGGGCTGACCCAGCCGATGCGTATCAGCGTCGCCCCGGACGGCCGGGTCGTGTACATCGAGCGCGATGGCCGGGTCAAGGTCTGGGATCCGAGGACGGAGTCTTCGGTGACGGCAGGCACGGTCCCGGTTCGGGTTGTGGGTGAACTGGGCCTCGTCGGACTGGCGCTGGCCCCGGACTTCGCCACGTCCGGCCATGTCTACCTGCACTTCTCCCGCCCCGACTGGGACACCTCCTATGTGTCCCGGGTGGCACGCTTCACGCTGAGCCCGCGGAATGTCCTCGACGTGAACTCCGCCACGACCGTCATCGACATCCAGCACCCGCAAGGGGTGAGCGGCGGTCACAGCGCGGGCGATCTGCTGATGACCAAGGGCGGCGTTCTCTTCATCGCGACCGGGGACAACACCAACTGCTGTGCCTCACGTGGCTTCCCCGGTACGGACGAGCGGCCGGGGCAGGCGAACGGCGATGCCCAGCGGACCTCCGCCAACACCAACGACCTCAATGGCAAGGTTCTGCGGATCGTGCCGAAGAAGAAGGGCGGCTACGGCATCCCCAAGGGAAACCTCTTCCCCGAGAAGGCGGACCGCCACAGCAAGACCCGCCCCGAGATCTATGCCATGGGCTTCCGCAACCCCTTCACGCTGGGGGACTACGACGAGAAGACGGGCGCGCTCTGGATGGCCGACTACGGTCCGGACGCGATTCAGCCGGACCCCCAGCGCGGTCCGGCCGGGCATGTCCGCCTGTTCCTGATGAAGGGCGCGGGCAACTACGGTTGGCCCTATTGCACGATGGACAACCAGCCTTACAACGACTGGAACTACGTCGACGACAAACCTGGCCCCTGGTTCAGCTGCGACAAGCCCGTCAACGACTCGCCCAACAACACCGGCCTGGTCGACCTGCCCCCGATCAAACCGGCGACGGTCTACTACACGTACGACAAGCAGGAGTACTTCCCGCAGCTCTACGGTGGCGGCGCGATGGCGGGTCCGGTCTACCGCTACGACCGGAAGAACCCCTCCGCGACCAAGTTCCCGCAGTGGTTCGACGGCCGGCGCTTCCTGTACGACTGGACGACCGACTGGGTCCAAACCACAGCCTTCGACAAGAAGCTGACAAAGCCTCAGGACATGCGGGCATTCCTCCCGGACATGGACTTCAGCAAGCCGATGGACATGGAATTCGGGCCCGACGGCTCCCTGTACGTCCTGGACTACGGCAACGGCTGGGGTTCGAGCAACGACGACGCCGGCTTGTACCGGATCGACTACACCGAGGGCAACCGTGCGCCTGAGGCCGCTCCGGACGCGAGCGCGGAT
The DNA here is from genome assembly GCF_042752355.1 of Streptomyces sp. NPDC059255. Lineage (NCBI taxonomy): Bacteria > Bacillati > Actinomycetota > Actinomycetes > Kitasatosporales > Streptomycetaceae > Streptomyces > Streptomyces sp. NPDC059255. The sequence goes on along the minus strand of NZ_JBHYZP010000003.1, from coordinate 55,709 downwards.
TCCGGGCCGCTGCCTCTCACCGTGGAGTTCGACGCGACCAAGTCCACCGATGCGGACGGCGACGCGCTGACGTACGCGTGGGACTTCAATGGTGACGGCACCACGGACGCGACCACGGCGAAGGCGTCGTACACCTACAACACCGCGGGGTCCTACCAGCCTCGGTTGACGGTCACGGACAGCGGTGGCAAGTCCTCCGTCGCACATCTCTCCGTCGTGGCGGGAAACACCCGTCCCGTCGTCACCATCGAAACGCCGGTGGACGGGGGCTTCTCGGAATTCGGTGCGGACATTCCTTTCAAGGTCGATGTCGTCGACCCGGAAGACGGCACCGTCGACTGCACCAAGGTGAAGGTCACCTACCAGCTCGGGCACAACCAGCACGGCCATCCCATGGCCGAGGCCACGCCCGACGCGAACTGCGAAGGAGTCCTCGTCCCCGGCCGGGACGCCGAGCACGGTCCTGGCGCCTATGTGTTCCACATCGTCCGGGCCGACTACACCGACGGAGGCGGGCCGGGCGGCGCCCCGGCCCTGACCGGTGCGAACGACATCGTGCTGCATCCGACCCAATACAGCGCCAGCACCTATCCTCGTGGGCAGGGCGTCGGCCTCTACACCGGTCAGCTCTTCGTCCCCGACTCGGGCAACTGGTTCATGTTCCCGCGGATCAATGCCGCCGGCATCGACCGGCTCTCGATGGAGTTCGCCACCCGGATGGCCGGGGCGGACTTCACCGTGCACGCCGACTCGCCGGACGGTCCTGTGGTGGCGAAGTTCGAGAACCTGCCGCACACCGGTTCCACTTCCCTCTCCAACCGGGTCTACAAGACGTTCACGGCCGCCGTGAACGACCCCGGTGGAGTCCATGACCTGTACTTCGTCGGCACCTGGCCCGCCGGAGTCCAGCCCGAACTGTTCGTACGTACCTTCACCTTCGGCTGAGAGGGCAAGGTCGAGGGCACCAGGCGACCAGGCCCTGTCCGGGCGATCAGGTAACTGCTCCGTATCCGGCTGTCGGGCGCGGACCGGGGTGCGGTCCGCCGGTCGATCCGCAAGGTCGCCGCTCACCGGACCGCCGCGGCCCCTTGGGAGGCAAGAGCTCCCAAGGGGCCGACGAGCACCATGTGCCCGCTCACGGGCACGAAAAATGCCCCCAAAATCCGCGTTTCCGCAGTTCAGAGGGCATCTCATTGTGGAGCCTAGGGGAGTCGAACCCGAACCAGGCATCGACCTGACCTGCAGTTTTGCCAAAACATTGCACGAGAATCGGACTTTCCAGCCTGTTTCCACCCCGCTCCATCCCGCTCGATCCGGCTGCCCCGACCCGGCGTGCCCACTAGTGGGCACGCCGCTCCGCGCGATTGCTCTTGCAATCTCACCCCCCCTGCACCCCCGGGATCACGGGCTTCTGGCATTGCCTCGCATGGCAAATGCGCAAACATCTTGACCTCAGCAAGGTCTCGGCACAAGTAGCCAGCGGCATTGAGTCTGGGCGCGTACCCCCTGCGCCGCCAGCACCACTGTCGCCACAGCGGATTCGCTGCTAACAGCCACAGAGCGGCGGATCTACGCCCGTCACCTGGATACGCGGCCGGGGGAGCCCGCGCCCACTCCGAAGTGTGATCACCGTGGCGGTCATCACACCGACGCCCGCTGCCCACCGCTGGCAGACGGTGAAGCCGCACTTCTTCAGTTCGGCCGACCGGGAGAGGGGACGGGAACGGGCTCAAGGGGAAGCTGCCGCGGGCCTACGATCCACAGCACACACATCGACTCTATGGCGTGATCTATCTGACTGGCAGACTGAAACTTCACGCCGTATAGTCGCTTGTGGCGAGCCCGCGCATTCGTGTCGGGTGACGCCCTTGCCGGTGCGGAGTGGACGACGCTCACGCGCCTGCGGGCCCGGGCGGCGTCCCTGCGTCCGGGCCGTTCAGCCAGATCGACACCCGTCGAGTTGGCGACCGATCGCGGCGCGACCTGCCGTCCCCGGCGTCAACTCTCCGCGGAACACTGCCATCAGTGATGAGGAAGTCCATGCTCAAACTCCGTACCACCGTGGCGTCGCTTGCCCTCGCGGCGCTGACTCCGGCCTTCGCCGCCGTACCTGCAGCGGCTGCCGAGTCTCCGACTCCTTCGGCGCACTGCAAGGAGGTCAAGGTCCCCGTATCGATGACAGAGGGTGCACCTGCCGACAAGGAGCTCACGGGCACCCTGTGTGCGCCGTCCAGCAAGCGGGCGGCCATCGTTCAGGTCCTGATTCCGGGTGGAACCTACGACCAGAGGTACTGGTCAATGGCTCCCGGCGCCGGCGTGCCCTCGTACACCGAGTCGATGTCCAAGGCCGGCATTGCGACCCTGGCGATCGACCGGCTGGGCACCGGGCGCAGCTCGCAGCCGCCGAGCACTGAGTTCCGTGCCGACACCCACTCCGTGAGCGTCCACCAGGTGCTGCAGAAGCTGCGGGCCGGAAAGATCGACGACCAGCGCTTCAAGCGGATCGTTGTCGTCGGCCACTCGTTGGGGTCGGCCATCGCCGCCGACGTCGCCGGCACGTACCCGCGTGACGTCGACGGCGTCGTGCTCACGGGCGTTGCGTCCAAGCAGAACGACGCGGAAATGGGCGCGCAGGAGAAGGACATGCACCGCGCCAACCAGGACCCGCGCTTCGCGCACCTCGGGCTGGACGACGGCTACGTCACCACCAAGCCCGGTACCCGAGCCAAGTGGTTCTACTACGGGCCGACGATGCTGCCCGAAACCCTCGCGGCCGACGAGGCGGCGGCGCAGCCGGACGCCTTTGCGCTGAGCGAGGAAACCCAGGCGCCCGAGACGTCTCAGGAGCCTGCGGCCGAGGGGTCCGACATGCTCCGGAAGATCAAGGACCCGGTCCTGGTCGCGGTCGGCGAGCACGACGGGGTGGTGTGCGGCGGCACCGGCTCCGACTGCTCCAGCTCCGCTGCGCTGCAGGCCCAGGAGGCTGCCGCCTTCAGGCCGTCCGCGCATGCGCAGGCCGTCGTGATCCCCGCCTCCGGGCACTCCATCAACCAGCAGCTGACCGCTCCGATCCTGTTCTCGAAGGTCCAGGACTGGTCGGACCGGTTCGTCAAGTAGCCCTGACCGGGCACGGCGCATGAGCAGAAGGTGGGGGGGGGCGCCCCCCCGCCCCGCCCCCCCCACCCCGGATCAGGGGAGGGGGCCCCGCCCCACCAAAACGTCCCCCACCAAGAGCAACG
>NZ_JBHYZP010000003.1:0-52460 GCF_042752355.1 Streptomyces sp. NPDC059255 | reverse complement strand
CATGTTCCCCTCCCGGGCCCCGGCGCAGGAGCTGTTGGTGGGGCGGGCGCCCCGCGGCGGGCCCGACCTTCCGCGTTGTCAGGACGGGGCGCCGACGCTACGAAGGCAGGCCCAGTGATCTGACGAGCTGGACGAGTTCCTCCTGGAACAGCTTGTCCATGGTCTTGGCCCCGTTGCTCAGATGGCCGTGGATCTCCAGGGACACCAGCCCGTGCAACTGGCCCCAGATACGCAGGGCGAGCGCGAGCGCGGCCGGGGGGAGGCCGGGAAGATGGGGACGCAGCCAGTCCACCAGGGCGGGGTCGAAGTCGGACCAATCGAAGCCGCTGTCGGTGTAGAGGTACTGGGCGTGTGGCCAGGCGGCGACCGCCAGTTCGGTCAGACTCCCGCAGAACCGCAGCTCAGCCTCGGGTGCGGCGCCGTCCGGCGGCGGGACGTAGCCGGGTACGGCGTCGCCGTAGATGAGCCGGAAGCCCTCGGTGTTGGAGAAAACCCAGGTGCGGTAGGCATGCCCCCACGCCCGGATCCTGCGGCTGGGTTCGCCTGCAGGGATGGGGGCGATGGCGGCGTCGACGGTGTCCGCGAGCGAGGTGTAGACATCGTTGATCAGAGTGGTGACCAGGTCATCGCGGGTGGCGAAGTAGCCGTAGATCGCGTTGGGCGTCATGCCCATCTCCCGGGCGATGGCTCGCAGCGTGATCGCTCCGGGGCCGCCCGACGCCAAGAGCCGCAGCGCCGTGCTCTTGATCTCGGCTGTCGTCTCGATCCGCAGGCGCTCGCGCCGCGATGTGGTCCCAGTTGCTGCCATACACCCAGTCTACAGTCCCGCAGTTTCGGTTCGCCATATCTTAACTTCACGCTGTACATTCTTTGTACGCGACTCTGAAAGCTGGGGTTGGTCAGCGCATCTGTGCGCTCCGAGATGAGGAGAAACGGCCATGACTGGTCTGCAGGACAAGGTAGTGATCGTGACGGGCGGCGCCCGGGGGATCGGCGCGGCCACGGCCGCCCGCCTGGCGAAGGACGGCGCCAAGGTGGTGATCACCGACCTGCTCGACGAGCAGGGCACCAAGACCGCCGCCGAGCTCGGCGGCCTGTTCCTCCACCACGATGTGACCAGCGAGGACGACTGGCAGCGCGTGGTCGACGCGACTGTCGAGCACTTCGGCCGCCTGGACGGCCTGGTCAACAACGCCGGCATCGCCACCGGAGCGCCGGGCACGCCGATCGAGAACGAGACCGTGGAGTCCTTCGAGCGGTCGCTGAAGGTCAACCTGACCGGCGTGTTCATCGGCCTGAGGACGGTCGTCGGACCGATGAAGGCGGCCGGCGGCGGCTCGATCGTCAACATCGCCTCCGTCACTGGCCTGTCCGGCTTCCCCGGCGTCTCCGGGTACGGCGCGTCCAAGTGGGGCGTCCGCGGCCTCACCAAGATCGCGGCCGCCGAATTCGGCACCCACCGGATCCGGGTCAACGCCGTCAACCCCGGCGCAACCCTCACCCCGATGAACGAAGGCCAGGTACCCGTCGGAGAAGGCAACTTCCCCCCGGCCCCGCTCGCACGCATCGGCGCCCCCGAGGAAATCGCCGAAGCGGTCTCCTTCCTCATCTCCGACGCGGCCTCCTACACCACCGGTGCGGACATCACGGTCGACGGTGGCTGGACAGCCCGACCGGCCGGGTGACTCAGCCTCCGTAAGGCCGGACCGCAACCTTGAACCCTGCCACCGGTCAACACCCGGGCCCCGCTCAACTCGAGTGGGGCCCGGACATGTCTTCCGTATCCACCGGTGCATGGTGTGCGGCTGGGCCGACGCGGATCGAAACGACCTACGGGCGCCCCGTCGATCACAACTGTCGTCGGCAGCTCCGCTGGGGCGGACGCAGGAGTTTCTGCCCTCTCGGCGTCACACAGGCAGGGCTTGGCCGACGGGACCGCGTATCCAGGCTCAGGTGCGCTGATGCATCCGGATGACACCGTCCGTGACAGTGGTCATGACTGCCGTGCAGACCTCGTGCCGGGTCATCTCGCCATCCCGTTCCGCTTCCCAACCCACGTAGATCAGGCCCATCAGGACTCGCCTGACCCAAGAGCGGGACAGATGCGGGTGAAGCTGCTCGGTTGCCCCAACCAGAACGTCATCGAACATCTTTACGTTTTCATACATGTGCTGCATGAGGGGCGGATCATTGAGGATGGCCGGCTCGCTGGCCAGCCACAGCATCACGGGGCCGAACTCGAGGTAAGCCTCAACCACGCGCCGTAGCGCCTCCAAGGGTGTCCCGCCCGAGCCGACCTGCCGACTCGCGGTGGCGGTCTCCTCGATCGCAAGGCGCGCCACGGCCCGGATCACGTCGGCGCGCTCAGGGAAATAGCGGTGCAGCGTACTGCGGCCGACCCGTGCGGCGGCAGCCAGCTCCGTCATGGACGCATTTCGGTTCTCGCTGAACAGTTCGACGGCCGCCGCGAGGATCGCCGCCCGGGTCCGTGAACGCGCCGCGCTTTCGCGTGGCGACCCTGCCGTCGCGCCTGCTTCCCCTGTCATGTCACACAGAATAGACCCCTGGCTCAATCAGGACCACCAGTGAACCTTTGTGGGACACATGTGTTTCAATATGGGTGTGGTTGCAGGTCCTGGTGTCCCGCTCAATCCGACGGTGTTCGCGGTCTGGTGGAGGCCGACGTCGTCCTCCGGCAGATGGCCTCTCATTGGAGGGTTCGCCCGCGTTTGCACCCTTTGCCGTCGGCACGCGCGCCAGATGCCCAGCACTTTCGCTGCGCTCGGACCACGCAGGAGACCCCCTTGAGCAGCAACGAACAGCGAGCTGTACCGAGGACACGTCCAGGCCCTGCGGATCGACGAGGAAACCCCGCGCGTGGCCGACACAGGCTCATGACGGCATGCCGGCGTTCCTGCTCCCAAGCAGCCCACGACGCAGACGTGTTGCTGGGACAGCTTTCACGAACCCCATCGGGCCACACACCGATACAGCGCCCGATACCACAATGACGAAGGGACACATCATGGTGAGCACTGACCGCGTACTGGTCATCGGCGGTGGCGTCGCCGGACTGGCCACGGCCATCGGCCTGGACATGGCCGGCAGGGACAGCGTCGTCTTCGAGGCGGCCTCGCACTCACAGAGCCATTCCGGCGCCAGCCTGTTCCTGGGCCCCGCGGCACTGGGCGTTCTCGAGACGATGAAGCTAAGCGACGAGGTGCACGACAGGAGCATGCCGGGATCGATGCTGATTCCCGCCTCCGGCGCGGAGTTCGAGGACCCCCGGCTGCCGGAGGACTTCGACTTCGGCGCCGTGGGATTCCGCTGCATCGACCGCGCGGCGCTGCAGGAGATCCTGTCCGCCGAGGCTGCGCGCAGGGGGATTGAGATCCACTACGACAAGCGGCTCATCACCCTGAATGAGGGGGCCGCATCGGTCCTGGCGCACTTCCAGGACGGCACGACAGCCGAAGGCAGCCTCCTGGTGGGCGCGGACGGCCGGATGTCGCGCGTACGCTCCCTGCTCTTTCCCGGCACGCGGCTCACCTTCGCCAACAGTTGGTACGTGTACGGAACGTCCACCACCGACGGGCTCGACGAGGAACTGCGGGCGCGCCTGGAGCGCGGCGAGGGCTACCACCACGACGGCCCCGGCACCTTCCTGCTCGCCTACCGCGACGCCCCCGCCCGCCCCAGCAAGATCACGTTCCTGCTGACCGGCCAGTCCGAACGGAAGATCCCCGCCAAGCACTTCGAGCACCGAGACCGCGACGGACTCCGGGCCGAACTGGCGGACCTGGTGGGGACGTGGTCCGAGCCCGGAGCGCGCATCATCGAGCGCGCCACCCACGTCATCCCCACGCAGGTCTACCGTCCCCCGTCCCTGACCTCCTGGTACCACGGACGCACGGTCCTCGCCGGGGACGCCGTGCACGCGACCGACCCGCTGACCGGCCTCGGCTCCGCCTTTGCCTTCGAGGACGCCCTGTACCTCGCCAAGATGCTGCGCGACCACGACTACCGCGACGCCTTCTACTACTTCCAGGAAGACCGCCGCCCGCACACGTCCGTCGTACAGGAGGCGCTCGCCAACGGCGCTTTCGCCCTCAAAGACGGTACTTTCGCCCTCGAAGAGCCCCAGGCCGCCGACGGTGACGGCCCCCTGGAGTGGATCACCCGCACCTTCGACATCGACTGGGACCGGACCGACACCTCTCCTCTGGCTTCCCTGGCCGGCGCGACGACCACCCCGGAGCCGGCCATGCCCCAGGCAACGACGGACAGGGCACCGCAGTGACCGGGACGACACTGCTCAAAGTGAAGGACGCCGCCTCGCTGACCAAGCGGCAGCGGTGGGCGGCCCTGGCGATGCTGGCCGGAAGCCTGCTCGTCGTGATGATGGACATGACCATCCTCATCATGGCGCTCCCCGAGATGGTGGCAGAGCTCTCGCCCACCTCGTCGCAGCAGCTGTGGATCGTGGACATGTACTCCCTGGTGCTGGCCGGGCTGCTCATCCCGATGAGCGCCCTGGCCGACCGGTGGGGACGCAAACGCACCCTGCTGACCGGATTCGCGATCTTCGGCGTCGTCTCCCTGCTCGTGCTCGTCGCCACCAGCACGGGGGCGGTCATCGCGCTGCGCGCCGTCCTCGGCGCCGCCGGGGCCATGATCATGCCCACCACCTTGTCCATGATCCGCAGCATCTTCCACGACCCCGCCGAGCGTGCCCGGGCCCTGGCCGTCTGGTCGGTGATCCTCAGCATCGGCGGGATCATCGGGCCGCTGGTGGGCGGTTCGCTCCTGGAGTTCTTCACCTGGCACTCGGCATTCCTGATCAACGTGCCCTTCGTGGCGGTCGCGCTCGGCTTCGGCATCTTCCTGCTGCCCGAGTCGCGCAATCCCGATCCGCCCCGGTGGGACCTGCCGGCCGCGGCGCTGTCCATGGCGGGGATGGCCGGCCTGGTGTGGGGGATCAAGGAGATCGCCAAGAACGGCTGGGGCGACACGACGGCCTGGGGCGTGACCGCAGCCGCCGTGCTGGTCATGACGGTCTTCGTACGCCGCTGCCTGAACCGCCCGGACCCCCTGCTGGACGTACGCCTCTTCCGCAGCAAACCGTTCACCGCGGGCACCGTCGCGGCGCTGACCGCCAGCATCGCCATGGCCGGGGTCGTGCTCCTGATCGCCCAATGGCTGCAGAACATCGCGGGCTTCAAACCCGTCGTCGCGGGCCTGGCCATGATGCCCATGGCCCTCGGCTCCCTGGTCATGGGGCCTCTCGCCCCGAGACTCGCGGCGCGGATCGGAACCCGCAACGCCCTCGCCGGCGGCCTCGCCCTCACCGGCATCGGCCTGCTGTGGCTGTTCGCGGCCGGCGATCTGCATGCGTACTGGCAGCTGATCGGGCCGCTGGCACTCGTCGGCGCCGGCGTCGGCTCGCTGGCCATCGCCTCGGCGATCATCATGGGCAGCACCCCGCCGGAGAAGGCGGGCAACGCCGCCGCGATCGAGGAAGCGATGTACGACTTCGGCAGCGTCCTGGGCATCGCCGTCCTCGGCAGCATCGCCTCCGCCCTCTACCGAATACACCTCGGCATCCAGGACTTCGCCCCCCGAGGCATCACCGGGCAATTGGCCACACAGGCCGACGAGTCGGTGGTCGGAGCCCTGAACGCCGCACGGGAGACCGGACTTGCGGACCTGGCGGACACAGCGGCGCAAGCGTTCGGCAGCGCACTGTCCCAGACCTCCCTCATCGGCGGCATCGTCATGGTCGGGACAGCCCTCGCCGTACGGGCACTCGTGCCCAAGGAGTTCGACATCGCAGGGCACAACTCCAAGTAGCCGCGCCCGGGCCCTGCGACACCAGGCCCGTGGCCCGGAGCGGTGTGAGTGACGGCCCTGAGCCGGAGTCCACCTTGTCCCGTGCACCGGCCGTCGGGCCGGCCCTTCCGCCCCGGGCGGAGCAACGGAAACGCCACACCGAACAGTTGATGCACAAAGCAGGGAGACCATGCCGTCAACGTGTGCAGGCCAGGCCCAGATGCCCGTGCCCCAGGCTTCGAGGCCGTCCCGCCCCGGTCGGAGAAGTGCGCAGGTCGCAGTCGGCCCGCAGCGCACCAACTTCGAGTAGCGTATCTTTACTGCACATCGTAAAGTTTTATCATGGCGTCCATTTTGCGACGCCGCGACCACTGGAACTGAGGAAAGCCATGTCCACACCACCCCAAACCACCCAGGGCCTCACGCTCGTGACCGGTGGTACCGGCACGACCGGCCGCCGGGTCGTCGAACGGCTCACGAAGTCAGGGACGCCCGTACGTGTGGGTACGCGCAGCGGGCAGCCGCCCTTCTCCTGGGACGAACCCGCCACCTGGGACGCGGTGCTCGACGGCGTTGACCGCGCATACATCGTGCACCCGGTCCTGATGACTCCTGAAGCCGCCGAGCAGATCCGGGCGTTCTCTCACGCCGCCGCCGCGTCGGGCGCCACCCGACTGGTACTGCTCAGTGGATACGGCGCGGACGAGCAGGTCACTCCCGCGGAGGAGGCGGTCAAGACGGCGGGCGCCGCCTGGACGCTGGTGCGCCCGAGCTGGTTCAACCAGAACTTCGATGCCGGGAACGAATCCATGCTGGGCTTTCGGGATGACATCAGGTCCGGTGTCTTCACCCGCCCGGTCGGCCGCGCGCGCTTCGGATTCGTGGACGCCGACGACATCGCCGATGTCGTGGTGGCCGCGCTGACCCAGGACGGGCACGCGGGCAAGTCCTACGACCTGACCGGCCCCCGTCTGCTGAGCTTCGGCGATGTAATGGAGGAGATCTCCGAGGCCACGGGACGAACCATCACGTACGCGCCCATGAGCGCGCAGGAGTACCGCACACAGCTCATCGCCCAAGGCGTGCCCGAGGAGGAGGCCGAGTGGATGGCCGCGGAGCCGGACCACAAAGATGGAGACCTCGCGGACGGCGTACGGCAGGCCCTTGAGCGCACGCCCAAGGACTTCGCCGTCTACGCACGCGAGACCGCGGCAACCGGAATCTGGGACGCCTAGGCAGCCTGCAAGCAGGGCGTCCGCAGCCTCACGGTCACGGAGTTCGACACCCACCGGATCCGGATCAACGCGGTCAACCCCGGCGCGGCCCTCACTCCGATGAACGAGGGCCAGGTACCGGTCAGAGAAGGCAACTTCCCCCTCGGACCTGCTCGGCCGGAATCGGCACCCCTGAGGAGATCTCGGAGGCAGTGTCCTTCCTGATCCCTGACGCCGCCTCGTACATGACCGGCACGGACGTCACCGTGGACGACGGTTGAACAGCCCAGGTGACACAGCACCCGACATCACCAACGAGAACACTGCCTGACCTGGCATCAGGCCAGGCCATGGGCCCCGCTCGCTCAACACGGGCGGGGCCCTGTCATCTGATTCTCTGATGCCCTCTACGACCCCATCGGGGCACGTAAATGGACTGGGCGTCAGAGGCACCCCTCCCGCAGAGGGTGGGCAGGTCGACCAGGAGGCTGTCTTCACGGCGGCCGACCTGCTCGGTCAGGTCTGGGTAGAAGCCGTGCAGCCGAATACATGGCCGGCGGTGCTGGTGGTGTTGTACCGGTGCCGCAGCGGGCGGCGGTCGCTTGACCTCGCCCAGAAATGCGATCTCCTCGCGGGGTGCCTGTGGACGCTCGCCGGCAGCCAGGGCGATGACGTCGACCTCGTACTTGGTACGGGCCTGCGGGTCGGCGACCTGAATGCCACAGCAGCAGGGCCAAGGGGATCAGCCGATGGAGGACCCGATCGAGCAAACCGCCGAAATCATGGACCTCAGCCGCTCCCGAGTGGTCACCGATGTGCCCATCAATGGGCACAAAAAATGCCCCCAAAATCTCCGTTTCCGCAGGTCAGAGGGCATCTAATTGTGGAGCCTAGGGGAGTCGAACCCCTGACATCTGCCATGCAAAGACAGCGCTCTACCAACTGAGCTAAGGCCCCGCGACGAATGGGTACGCCGACCGGCAGAGACCGGCACTCCCATCACCGTGCACCAGAGTACCGGGTGCACCAGGTGATCCCGCAAAACGATTGGGGCTCCCCGTCCGCGACCACGCTCCGTAAGATGCCCCACGAGGTTCGCAGCAGTGAAGCTGCCGCATTGGGGAAGCGATGGGGAGACGCGTATGGATGCCGCACAGCAGGAATCGACTGCCAGAGCCAGAGAACTCCAGAGAAGCTGGTACGGGGAGCCGCTGGGGGCGCTCTTCCGTCGCCTCATCGACGACCTGGGGCTGAACCAGGCGCGGCTCGCGGCCGTGCTGGGGCTGTCCGCTCCGATGCTCTCGCAGTTGATGAGCGGCCAGCGCGCGAAGATCGGCAACCCCGCGGTGGTCCAGCGGGTGCAGGCGCTGCAGGATCTGGCGGGTCAGGTGGCGGACGGCAGCGTCAGCGCCGGGGAGGCCACGGACCGGATGGAGGAGATCAAGAAGTCCCAGGGGGGCTCCGTCCTGACCGGGACCAGCCAGACCACGAACAGCTCGGGCGCGCCCACCGTGCGCCGGGTCGTGCGGGAGATCCAGTCCCTGCTGCGGTCGGTCGCCGCGGCCGGCGACATCATAGACGCGGCGGACTCCCTCGCCCCGACCCAGCCCGAACTGGCAGAGTTCCTCCGGGTCTACGGTGCCGGGCGCACCGCGGACGCGGTCGCCCACTACGAGGCGCACCAGAGCTGACGCGGTACCGGCCACGGGCAAGGGCAAGGGCGGAAGTCCGCCGGACACGACGACGGGGAGCGAGCGCGGCACCATGGGTGAGGTCTTCGCGGGGCGGTACGAGCTGATCGACCCGATCGGCCGCGGCGGTGTGGGCGCGGTCTGGCGTGCCTGGGACCACCGGCGCCGCCGTTACGTGGCCGCGAAGGTCCTCCAGCAGAGCGACGCGCACACCCTGCTGCGGTTCGTCCGCGAGCAGGCGCTCAGGATCGATCATCCGCATGTCCTCGCCCCGGCGAGCTGGGCGGCGGACGACGACAAGGTGCTGTTCACCATGGACCTGGTGACCGGCGGGTCGCTGGCGCATGTCATCGGCGACTACGGCCCGCTGCCGCCGCGCTTCGTCTGCACCCTGCTCGATCAGCTCCTCGCCGGTCTGGCCGCGGTGCACGCGGAGGGGGTCGTGCACCGCGACATCAAACCGGCCAACATCCTGCTCGACGCCACCGGAACGGCGCGGCCGCACCTGCGCCTGTCCGACTTCGGCATCTCCATGCGCAAGGGGGAGCCGCGGCTGACGGAGACCAACTACGTGGTGGGGACACCCGGTTACTTCGCGCCCGAGCAGCTGATGGGCGCGGAGCCCGACTTCCCCGCCGATCTCTTCGCGGTCGGCCTGGTCGCGCTCTACCTGCTGCAGGGTCAGAAACCCGACGCCAAGGCGCTCGTCGAGCACTTCGAGGCACATGGCACCCCGGGCGCGCCGCAAGGCATCCCGGAGCCGCTGTGGCAGGTTCTGGCCGGGCTCGTCCAGCCGGACCCGCACGCCAGGTTCCGTACGGCCACGGGCGCGCGCAAGGCGCTGACGACGGCCGTGGATCTGCTGCCCGAGGCCGGGGAGGACGAGGAGCCGGTCGAGATCTTCGACCAGATCGGTCCGCTGCCGCCCGGGTTCGGTCCCTCCGGCCCCGTGAAGGAGCCGGAACCCGAGCCGCAGCCGCAGCAGCCCCCGCAGCCCGAGCCGACACCGGCGTCGGCGCCTGTTCCGACACCGACACCGGCGCCTGTTCCGGCCCCGCTCGCGACACCGGAACCGCCCGCCGAGCCGTCCGCCGCGTCCCCGCACACGCCCACGCCTCCGCCCCCCACCTCCATGTCGGAGACCGGCAGCTTCCATCTCCCCCCACCGCCGGCCCGCCACCAAGAGCCCCGGCCGCAGCCCCAGGCGGGGCCCCTCCCGCAGCCGTACGCGCAGCCCCAGCCCCAGCCGTACCCCTCGCCGGCCGAGCTGGCCCAGTCGCAGGCACCGACCTCGGCCGTACGGCAGGACCACAGCCTCACGCGCCCGTACACCGCCGAGACCCCGCAGGCGCCCCGTACTGTCGCCCACCACGCGCCCCGCAGGCGCCCGGGACCGCCCCCGAAGGTGACGGTCCCGGTCCTGCTGCTGGCGCTGGCCTGTTTCGCGGTCGGCTTCTGGGCGCTGACCCAGGTCTGACGCGGAAGCCGTCGCGTACGCCTCACGGCGCCGGTGCGGCCCCGCCCCGGCCCCCGTCGCCGCCGCGCCGCGCGAGCAGCGTCCACACGCCGAGGCCGAGCACCAGCACCGTGCCCGTGCCGATGCCGCCCGCCGCGACCAGCGCCATCGTGTCGCTCTTCGCCGCGTCCTCGACGTCCTGCCCGGACGCGGCGGCGGCCCGGTCGTCGTCGGTCACGGCGAACGGGCCCGCGGGCCCGTCGTAACCGGGTCCGGCCTTCGGCGTGCCCTTGACGTCGACCCGCAGCGTCAGCCCGTACGGCTTCCTCCCGTACGCCGCGGCCATCTCCGGGCTGAGGTCCACCCGTAGGTAGTACCAGCCCGCGAACCGCATGTCCTGGTCGCCGGAGCGGCTGCCGAAGCGGTTCTCGTAGGCCACCGGCGGCAGCGGATCGAGGGCCGTCGTCTTCTGCTTGCCGTCGTACGAGACCGCGTTGCTGCCGTCCACGAACCCGCGCGCCGGGTTGTACAGCGACACGGAGAACGCGCCGCCCACGAACTTCTGTCCGTCCGAGCTGCCGAGGTCCGCACTGGCGAAGAGCTGCTGCCCCCAGTCGACGGGTACGCGGTAGAACAGCGACTCCCCCGGCTCGATCCGCGTCGTCCACTCGCCCGTGTCCAGCCCCTTGGCGTCGGCGAAACCGCTGCCGCCGGCCCGCTCGCGCACGGTTCCCGCGACCGGCTCGGGGGAGGCGCTCGGCCACTGGGAAGGAGCCTCGGTCGGTCCGGTCTCCTTGAGCCCGGGTTCGGTGACGTGCCGGATCTCCAGCTCCCACGGCGCGGGGGAGGATTCGCTGTCACTGGTGCGCTCGACGACGACGTAGTACGTCCCCGACTCCTGGCAGGTGGACGCCCCCTCCTCGATCACGCGGTAGGCGTAGGCGGCGATCGGCCGGGCGTACACGCCCTGCGCACCGAAATTCGACCGGTTCGAACCGCAGTCGGTGCCTTCGCGGTTCTGCAGGGAGACCTCGATCTGGTCCCCGTAGGCGACCTTCGTACCGGACTCGGGCACCGCGACCGCCGAGACGTAGTCGCTCGTGTTCTTCGTCAGCTCCAGCCGGTAGAAGCGCTTCTCACCCGGCTCGATCGCGTCACGGTAGACCGCGCCCGTGTCGAGCGTCTTCGCCTCGCTCGTGGTCGTCGCGCCGGCGATCGGCCGCCCGCCGGGCTCGAAGGCGTACGGAGCCGGCCCGCCGGCCGCCCACACCTGCCCCGGCAGCGCCACCACCGCGCCCATGGCCGCTGCCAGGCACATCACCGACGTCGCGGCCGACGCCACCCGGCCCCTGCTGCGCTGCCCGTTCACGCGCTTCTCCCCCTGCCTGTGCCCACGTTCCGCCTGCGAGGTCCCATCCTGCCCCGGCAGCCGTGCCCGTGTCTGCCCGCCGTCCCTCCACGCCCGCGGAGCGGCCCGGAGCGACCGGGACAGGCCCGGAGCGGCCCGTCAGAACGGCGCGGTGCCCGGGCAGCACGAAGCCCCGGCCGCTCGGCGACCGGGGCTCGCATCAGGACTGCTGCGTCTCACACACCCGAACCTGCGGGCACGGAGTCGGTCGCCTCCGTCCACAGATCCTGCTCGGCGCGGTCCGCCTGGATCTGGCGGTACACGAGGAGCCCGCCGATGGCGGCCAGTGCGACCAAGAGAAGCTTCTTCACCGCGCGACCTCGTCTTTCCTTGACGTAGGGGACTTCTGGCGCCCGACTATACACACCGATCGATATCGATCGGTGACCTGTCCACACCCCAACTGCCGCCTTCGTCAGGGACGGACAC
Source organism: Streptomyces sp. NPDC059255 (assembly GCF_042752355.1). Lineage (NCBI taxonomy): Bacteria > Bacillati > Actinomycetota > Actinomycetes > Kitasatosporales > Streptomycetaceae > Streptomyces > Streptomyces sp. NPDC059255. The sequence continues at coordinate 40,433 of NZ_JBHYZP010000003.1, read as the reverse complement.
CGACAGTAAAAGAACGGTCGCTCAGACGGTCGCTCAGCGGGACAGTCCGAAAAAGAACCGCACCATGCAATCGGCCCGTACGGAAATTTCCGTACGGGCCGACATTCGCGGTGGGGCTAACAGGATTTGAACCTGTGGCCTCATCCTTATCAGGGATGCGCTCTAACCAACTGAGCTATAGCCCCGCGCTGCCCCTGAAGATTAGCGCACTTCAGGGCCAGCCCCAAAATCGATGACCCGGACCTCACTCGTCCTCGGCGAGCGTCAGCTCGACGCCGCCCACGAAGCCCGCGGAAAGGTTGTAGATGAAGGCCCCGAGCGTGGCCAGAGCCGTCGCCAGCACCACGTCGATCACGGCGATGACGGACGTGAAGACGAGCACCCGCGGCAGCGACAGGAACGACTGGAGGTCGAACCCGTTGCTCTCGTTGGACCCCGTGGCCTCACTGATCGTCCCGCCGACGGTCGCGAAGACGCCCATCGCGTCCATGACCATCCACAGCACCGCCGCCGCCACGATCGTGCAGATACCGAGCGCGATGGAGAGCAGGAAACTGACCTTCATCACCGACCACGGGTCGGCCTTGGAGACCCGCAGCCGCGCCTTGCGCGTCCGGGGCGTGGTCCGCGCGCCCGTCCTCGGCAGACGCACCGCCGCCGTGGCGGCGGCGGAGCCCGCCGGCGGCGCGGCGGATCCGGTGGCACCGGTGGTCCCGGTGGTCCCGGTGGCGGAAGGGGCAGATGTCACGGAAGCTCCCTGTTGACCCTGGTGTGCCGTCGGCATGGGTCCCTGTCCGGCTTGAGTGGCTCCGCCGCCCGGAGAGGGATACGCCTGCGGCGGGTGGTACGGCTGAGCGGCCGGCTGCGGCTGCCCAGCGCCATAGGTGTCGTACGGGGGTTTGTTCCCCCTGGTATCGGTCACCGCACTCCCTTGGGAGTCCGTGGCAGAGCCACGGGCACCGTTCGCTCCGGAAGCGGCAGATCCGGCGCCCGTGGCTCCGCTCACGCTTACTCCTCGTGCTCCCCGGCCGGAGGCTTGCTGCCCCCGGCGACCTCGGCCGTACCGGACTCTTCGGCCGCCGGGTCATCGCTCCCGTCGACCTCTTCGGCCTCACGGCCAGCCTCGGCGTTGCGCGCGATACCCACGACGGCATCACGCTTGCCCAGGTTGATCAGTTGGACGCCCATGGTGTCACGGCCCGTCTCCCTGACTTCGTTGACTCGCGTGCGAATCACACCACCGCCGAGGGTGATGGCAAGGATCTCATCAGTCTCCTCGACCACCAACGCGCCGACGAGCGACCCGCGGTCCTCCACGATCTTGGCGGCCTTGATGCCGAGGCCGCCACGGCCCTGGACGCGGTACTCGTCGACGGCGGTCCGCTTCGCGTATCCGCCGTCCGTGGCAGTGAAGACGAAAGTACCGGGCCGGACGACATTCATCGAGAGGAGTTCGTCGCCCTCGCGGAAACTCATCCCCTTGACCCCGGACGTGGCACGGCCCATCGGCCGCAGCGCGTCGTCCGTCGCCGTGAACCGGATCGACTGCGCCTTCCTGCTGATGAGCAGCAGATCGTCCTCCGCCGACACCAGCTCGGCGCCGATCAGCTCGTCGTCCGCGCCCGTGTCGGTCTCCCGCAGGTTGATCGCGATGACACCGCCCGACCGCGGAGAGTCGTAATCCTTGAGCGGCGTCTTCTTGACCAGCCCCGCCTTTGTTGCGAGAACGAGATACGGCACGGCCTCGTAGTCCCGGATCGCGAGGATCTCGGCGATCTGCTCGTCCGGCTGGAAGGCGAGCAGATTGGCCACATGCTGACCCCGGGCGTCCCGGCCCACGTCCGGCAGCTCGTACGCCTTCGCCCGGTAGACCCGGCCCTTGTTCGTGAAGAACAGCAGCCAGTGGTGGGTCGTGGAGACGAAGAAGTGGTCGACGATGTCGTCTTCCTTGAGCTTCGTCCCGCGGACGCCCTTGCCGCCGCGCTTCTGCGAGCGGTAGTCGTCCGTCTTCGTACGCTTCACATAGCCGCCCCGCGTGATGGTGACGACGATGTCCTCCTCGGCGATCAAGTCCTCCATGGACATGTCACCGTCGAAGGGAACCAGCTTGGAACGCCGGTCGTCGCCGAACTTGTCGACGAGAACGGCCAGTTCCTCACGGACGATGGCGCGCTGCTTCTCCGGCGACGCCAGGATCCCGTTGTACTCGTTGATCTTCGCCTGGAGCTCGTCGTGCTCCGCGACGATCTTCTGCCGCTCCAGGGCCGCCAGCCGGCGGAGCTGCATCTCCAGGATCGCGTTCGCCTGGATCTCGTCGATCGTGAGCAGCCCCATCAGGCCCGTACGCGCGATCTCCACCGTGTCGCTGCGCCGGATCAGCGCGATGACCTCGTCGATCGCGTCGAGCGCCTTGAGCAGACCGCGCAGGATGTGCGCCCGCTCCTCCGCCTTGCGCAGCCGGAAGCGCGTACGCCGGACGATGACCTCGATCTGGTGCGCCACCCAGTGCCGGATGAACGCGTCCAGCGACAGCGTGCGCGGCACCCCGTCCACCAGCGCCAGCATGTTCGCGCTGAAGTTGGACTGCAGGTCGGTGTGCTTGTAGAGGTTGTTCAGCACGACCTTGGCGACCGCGTCCCGCTTCAGGACGACGACCAGGCGCTGCCCCGTACGGGAGGACGTCTCGTCGCGGACATCCGCGATGCCGCCGATCTTCCCGTCCTTGACCAGGTCGGCGATCTTCTGGGCCAGGTTGTCCGGGTTGGTCTGGTACGGCAGCTCCGTGACCACCAGGCACTGGCGGTTCTGGATCTCCTCGACCTCGACCACCGCGCGCATCGTGATCGAGCCGCGGCCCGTACGGTACGCCTCCTCGATGCCCTTCCGGCCCACCACCAGTGCCCCCGAGGGAAAGTCGGGGCCCTTGATCCGCTCGATCAGCGCGTCCAGCAGTTCCTCGTGCGAGGCGTCCGGGTGCTCCAGCGCCCACATCGCGCCGGCCGCGACCTCCCGCAGGTTGTGCGGCGGGATGTTGGTGGCCATCCCGACGGCGATCCCCGCCGAGCCGTTGATCAGGAGATTCGGGAACCGCGCCGGCAGGACCGTCGGCTCCTGGTTGCGGCCGTCGTAGTTGTCCGTGAAGTCGACGGTCTCCTCGTCGATGTCCCGGAGCATCTCCATCGACAGCGGCATCAGCTTGCACTCGGTGTACCGCATGGCGGCGGCCGGGTCGTTGCCCGGCGAGCCGAAGTTGCCGTTGGAGTCCACCAGCGGCATCCGCATCGACCACGGCTGCGCGAGGCGGACCAGCGCGTCGTAGATCGAGGAGTCGCCGTGCGGGTGGTACGTACCCATCACGTCACCGACGACGCGGGCGCACTTGTAGAAGCCCTTCTCGGGCCGGTACCCGCCGTCGTACATCGCGTACAGCACCCGGCGGTGCACGGGCTTGAGACCGTCCCGTACGTCCGGCAGCGCGCGCGACACGATGACGGACATCGCGTAGTCGAGGTACGAGCGCTGCATCTCCGTTTCGAGCCCGACGGGCTCTACGCGCATCGCCAGCCCCTCGACCGCCACGGCGGCCTCGGCGATCTCCTGAGCCACAGGAGTCCCGGGGGTACCGGGGGTACCGGCGGCGCCGGAGCTCCCGGAGTCGTCCGGAGCGGGGGTTTGGGGGGTGTTCTCGTCGGCCATCGCTGGTCAGTGTTCCTTTCGGCCTTGTCAATGCCTGTCGATGCTTGTCGACGCTTGTCGATGCTTGTCGACGCTCGTCGGCACCTTGTCGAATCCGTCAGCAGTGACCGACTAGATGTCGAGGAAGCGAACGTCCTTGGCATTGCGCTGGATGAAGGACCGCCGCGCCTCGACGTCCTCGCCCATCAGCACCGAGAACAGATCGTCGGCCTGGGCGGCGTCGTCCAGCGTGACCCGGCCGAGCACCCGGTGGTCGATGTCCATCGTGGTGATCCGCAGCTCTTCGGCGTTCATCTCGCCCAGCCCCTTGAAGCGCTGGATCGAGTCCTCCTTGATCCGCTTCCCGTTCTGCTTGCCCAGCTCGACCAGCGCGTCGCGCTCCCGGTCGGAGTAGGCGTACTCGAAGTCGTCCCGGCCCCACTTGATCTTGTAGAGCGGCGGGCGGGAGAGGTAGACGTGCCCGGCCTCGACCAGGGGACGCATGAAGCGGAACAGGAACGTCAGCAGCAGCGTGTTGATGTGCTGCCCGTCGACGTCGGCGTCCGCCATGAGGATGATCTTGTGATAGCGGAGCTTCTCGATGTCGAAGTCCTCGTGCACCCCCGTGCCGAACGCCGAGATCAGCGCCTGCACCTCGGTGTTCTGGAGGATCTTGTCGATCCGCGCCTTCTCGACGTTCAGGATCTTGCCGCGGATCGGCAGGATCGCCTGGTACATCGGGTTACGGCCCGACTTCGCCGAACCGCCGGCGGAGTCACCCTCGACGATGAAGATCTCGCACTTCGACGGGTCGTTCGACTGGCAGTCGCTCAGCTTGCCCGGCAGGGACGCGCTCTCCAGCAGCCCCTTACGACGGGTCAGATCCCGCGCCTTACGGGCCGCGACCCGGGCCGTGGCGGCCTGGATCGACTTGCGGATGATGTCCGCGGCCTCGTTCGGATTGCGGTCGAACCAGTCCGTCAGGTGCTCGTGCACGATCTTCTGGACGAAGGTCTTCGCCTCCGTGTTGCCCAGCTTCGTCTTCGTCTGGCCCTCGAACTGCGGCTCGCCCAGCTTCACCGAGATGATCGCGGTCAGACCCTCGCGGATGTCCTCGCCCGCGAGGTTGTCGTCCTTCTCCCGCAGGAACTTCTTCTCGCGCGCGTAGCGGTTGACCAGCCCGGTCATCGCCGCGCGGAAACCCTCCTCGTGCGTACCGCCCTCATGCGTGTGGATCGTGTTCGCGAACGAGTACACGCCCTCGCTGTACTGCGCGTTCCACTGCATCGCGATCTCGACCGAGAGCAGCCGCTCCTTGTCCTCGGCCTCGATGTCGATGACCGTCGGATGGATCAGCTCGCCCTTGCGCGAGTTGAGGTACTTCACGAAGTCGACGATGCCGCCCTCGTAGTAGTACGTCACCGTACGGGCCGGCGGCTCCTCGTCCTTGCTCTCCACCGCGTCCGTACCCGCGACGTCGGCGCCCACGACGGCCTTCGCCGACTCGCGCTCGTCCGTCAGGGTCAGGGTCAGGCCCTTGTTCAGGAAGGCCATCTCCTGGAAGCGCCGCGACAGCGTCTCGAAGGAGTAGTCCGTCGTCTCGAAGACGTCCGGGTCCGCCCAGAACGTCACCGTCGTACCGGATTCGGACGTCTCCTCGTTACGGGCGAGGGGCGCCGTCGGCACGCCGAGCTTGTAGTCCTGCGTCCAGCGGTAGCCGTCGGTCCTGACCTCGACCGAGACCTTCGTCGAGAGCGCGTTGACGACGGAGACGCCCACGCCGTGCAGACCGCCGGAGACGGCGTACCCGCCGCCGCCGAACTTGCCGCCCGCGTGCAGCACCGTCATGACGACCTCGACGGCCGGCTTGTTCTCGGACGGAACGATGCCCACCGGGATACCACGGCCGTTGTCGATCACCCGGACCCCGCCGTCGGCGAGGATCGTGACGTCGATGGTGTCCGCGTGGCCCGCCATCGCCTCGTCGACGGAGTTGTCGACGACCTCCTGCACGAGGTGGTGGAGCCCGCGCTCACCGGTCGAGCCGATGTACATGCCGGGCCGCTTGCGAACCGCGTCCAGGCCCTCGAGGACGGTGATGGCACTGGCGTCGTACGAGGCGGTCACCTCACCGTTCTCACCGGCAGCGGCGGACGGGATCTTCTCATTGGGGTTGCCGGAATCGGCCACGAAGCGCCCTTTCTGGCACAGCACAGGCCGTTTCTCCGAGCAAGCGGGGTCGGCTGCGTCGTTCGGCTTGTGTCAGCATCTGTTGACGGTTCCCCGCAAGCACGCGGGATTTTCCATCAGTCTACCGGTAGCGCCGACCCGAATGGGGGTTTGCCGGTACCTGAGTCCGCATGTGCCGCCCTGGATGAGCGGCCTCCGACTCCCCATATTCGGGAAGGGGCTCCAAGAGGCTCACACCGGCATTGAGCGCTTCGACCTGTCAACCTCCGGCTACGGTGAGGGACACCTCAATCCCCCCAGGCGCTCTCCCAGGTCACAGCGCCATCAGCGCGGGACGGAACGGGACGAGCCGTCCCGTGAGAAGGACGGCTCGCGAGGCCCTCCCGCGGTCACCCGCGCAGCGCGGAGGAACGTCGGGGGAACGGAGAAACGGACCGGGGGCGGCGGCCGCGGACGGCGCAGCGGGCCGCACGGCCGGAGGGCGCACGCGGGCCGCCGCGCGGGACATGCCCGGTCCTACGCGGGCACGTACCCCGGCGGCTGCGGCAACGGGACCGGTCCTGCACGGGCACCTGCCCGGGTGGCCGCGGGAACGGGCCCGCGCGTACCCGGGCACCTGCCTGGCCGGGGCGCCGCGGAAACGGGCCCGGACGTACGCGGGCACCTACCGGGGCGACTGCGGCAGCGGGCCCTTGCTTACGCGGCCACCGGCCCGGGATGTCAGCGGCAACAGGCCCGGGCGGCGCGGGCCCGAGCGTACGCGGCCACCGGCACGGGGCCGTCAGGGGCAACGGGCTCAGGCGCCTGAGCCCGGGCTCACGCGGCCACCGGCCCGGCCCGGGGCGTCAACGTCAACGTCAACGTCAACGGAGCCGGGTGCATGGCTCCGGGTTCACGCGCAGGCCCGGCTCAACCGTGCGGGCCCGGCCTCGGGCTCAGCCGCGCGGCTCGGGCTCAGCCGTACGTGTCCCCGGGTCCCGAGCTCCCCGGTGCCCGGAGCGGTCCGTACCGCTGCGCCGGGCCGCCCGGCCCCAGCACCTTGATCATCCGCACCGTGCCGTGCCCCAGGTCCTCGTTCAGCCGGGCCACCAGGCGCGGCGCCAGCAGCCGCAGCTGCGTCGCCCACACCGTCGAGTCGCACTGCACGGTCAGCACCCGCGCGTCCTCCGCGTCGTCGTACCGCTGCGGCACACAGTGCTTCGCCAGGTCCTCGCCGACGATCTGCGGCCAGCGGCCCATCACCCCGCCCACGGCGGCCGGCGTCTCCCAGCCCCGCTCCGTGATCAGCCGGTTGATCGCCGCGCCCAGCGGCAGTGGATCGCGCCCGTCGGCCCGGGCCCCCGACCGCAGCCCGCCGCCCCGCCTCGCCTGCTTCCGCTGCTGTACGGCGGTGCCCCGGGCGCGGGCCTGCTCCTTCGCCGCCCGCAGCGCGACCCGCGCCAGATCCACCCCGGACGCCTCCGGCACGGACGCCGACGCAGAAGACGACGCCGCCGACGGACCCGCTCCGGACCAGCCCTCGGACCCAGGTGTTCCCGGGATCCCCGGCATTCCAGGCATTCCAGGCAGACTCATACGCGCTCCACCGCACCCTCGGCCACCGCGAACCGCGCCCCGGCCAGCACACCCGGCACATCGTCGTCCACCGCGGCCGTCACCAGTACCTGCTCCCCCGGAGCCACCAGCTCCGCCAGCCGCTCCCGGCGCCGCGCGTCCAGCTCGGCGAAGACGTCGTCCAGCACCAGCACCGGTTCGTTCCCCTCGGCCCGCAGCAGGTCGTACGAGGCCAGCCGCAGCGCCAGGGCGTACGACCAGGACTCGCCGTGGCTCGCGTACCCCTTCGCCGGGAGCCGGCCCAGCTTCAGCACCAGATCGTCCCGGTGCGGCCCGACCAGCGTCACGCCCCGCTCGATCTCCTGCTTGCGCACCCCCGCCAGCGCCGCCAGCAGATGCGCGTACAGCTCGTCGCGCGAGGACCCGGCGCCCGGCTCACCCGGACCGCCCGTGGCCGGCTCGCCCGGACCGTCGGCCTCGTCACCGCCCGGGCCGCCGGCGGAGGAACGGTACTCCAGCGCCACCGGACCGCCGCCCGGTGCCAGCTGCTCGTACGCCTTGTCCGCCAACGGCTGCAGCGTCCCGATCAGATCGACCCGCTGCGCCAGCAGCTCCGCCCCGGCGCGCGCCAGATGCTGGTCCCACACGTCCAGCGTGGACAGGTCCATGCCACGACCGCCGTGCCGCCGGGCCATCGCCGCGGACTTCAGGAGCGTGTTCCGCTGACGGAGCACCCGGTCGTAGTCCGACCGCACCCCCGCCATCCGCGGCGAGCGCGCGGTGATCAGCTCGTCCAGGAACCGGCGGCGCTCGCCCGGATCGCCCTTCACCAGCGCCAGATCCTCCGGCGCGAACAGCACCGTCCGTACGATCCCGACCACATCACGCGGCTTGACCTGCGACGACCGGTTGATACGGGCCCGATTGGCGCGGCCCGGGTTCAGCTCCAGCTCCACGAGCTGCGAGCGCGCGCCCTGCGTGACCGCCGCCCGGATCACCGCGCGCTCGGCGCCCATCCGGACCAGCGGCGCGTCCGACGACACCCGGTGGCTGCCGAGCGTCGCCAGATAGCCGACCGCCTCGACCAGATTCGTCTTGCCCTGCCCGTTCGCCCCCACGAACGCGGTGACGCCCGGGTCGAGGGGCACCTCGACCCGGGCGTACGACCGGAAATCGGCCAGCGACAGATGCGTCACGTGCATGGCTGTGCGCGGACCTCCCCGGATGTCACTTACTTGTCGTCGGCCGACTCGACGGCATGGCCGCCGAACTGGTTGCGCAGCGCCGCGACCATCTTCATCTGCGGCGAGTCCTCCTGGCGCGACGCGAACCGCGCGAACAGGGACGCGGTGATCGCGGGCAGCGGCACCGCGTGGTTGATGGCCGCCTCGACCGTCCACCGGCCCTCGCCCGAGTCCTCCGCGTACCCACGCAGTTGGTCCAGGTGCTCGTCCTGGTCCAGCGCGTTGACCGCCAGGTCCAGCAGCCAGGAGCGGATGACCGTGCCCTCCTGCCAGGAGCGGAAGACCTCACGGACATCGGTGACGGAGTCGACCTTCTCCAGCAGCTCCCAGCCCTCGGCGTACGCCTGCATCATGGCGTACTCGATGCCGTTGTGGACCATCTTGGCGAAGTGGCCCGCGCCGACCTTGCCGGCGTGGACGGAGCCGAAGTTCCCCTCGGGCTTGAGCGCGTCGAAGATCGGCTCGACCTTCGCCACGTGCTCCGCGTCGCCGCCGTACATCAGCGCGTACCCGTTGTCGAGGCCCCAGACGCCGCCGGAGACACCGCAGTCGAGGAAGCCGATGCCCTTGATGCCCAGCTCGACCGCGTGCTTCTCGTCGTCGGTCCAGCGGGAGTTCCCGCCGTCCACCACGACATCCCCGGGGGACAGCAGCTCGGCCAGCTCGTCGATGGTCGCCTGGGTCGCGCCGCCCGCGGGGACCATCACCCACACGACGCGGGGGCCCTTGAGCTTGTCCACCAGTTCGTTCAGGCTGTGGACGTCCGCGAGGTCCGGATTGCGGTCGTATCCGATGACGGTGTGGCCGGCGCGGCGGATGCGCTCGCGCATGTTGCCGCCCATCTTGCCGAGACCCACAAGACCGAGCTCCATCAGGCGTTCCTTAAGCGTTGAGGCGATTCGTACCCGGGTCCGAGCCTACGCCCGGACCCGAGCACTCACCTGTGGGGTCAGCCGCTCAGGCGTACCGGCATGATCAGGTACTTGTACGCCTCGTCCGCCTCCGCGTCGACGGCCGGGCGGCCGCTGAGCAGCGCCGGCTTCGTGGACGTGGTGAAGGAGAGCTGGGCCACCGGGGAGTCGATCGCGCTCAGACCGTCCAGCAGGAAGGTCGGGTTGAAGGCGATCGAGATGTCGTCGCCCTCCAACTGCGCGTCGACGCGCTCCACAGCCTGTGCGTCGTCGCTGGAACCGGCCTCCAGGATGAGCACACCCTGCTCGAAGCTGAGCCGTACGGGGGTGTTCCGCTCGGCGACCAGGGCCACACGCTTGACGGCCTCGACGAACGGGGCGGTCTCGATCACCGCGACCGAGTTGAACTCGGTGGGGAAGAGCGTGCGGTACTTCGGCAGGTCGCCTTCGAGCAGCCGGGTCGTCGTACGCCGTCCCGCGCCCTCGAAACCGATCAGGCCCTCGCCCGCGCCGGACCCGGAGAGCGCCAGCGTGACCGTGTCGCCGTTCGTGAGCGCCTTGGCGGTGTCCAGCAGCGTCTTGGCGGGCACCAGGGCGACGGCGGAGATGTCGGGTGACTCGGGCTTCCACAGGAACTCACGGACCGCGAAGCGGTAGCGGTCGGTCGAGGCCAGGGTGACCGTGTCGCCCTCGATCTCGATCCGTACGCCGGTGAGCACGGGCAGCGTGTCGTCGCGGCCCGCGGCGATGGCGACCTGGGAGGCGGCGGAGGCGAAGACCTCACCGGGGACGGTGCCGGTGGCCGTCGGCATCTGCGGCAGCGCCGGGTACTCCTCCACAGGGAGTGTGTGGAGCGTGAACCGGGAGGAGCCGCAGACGACGGTCGCCCGTACACCGTCTGTGGAGATCTCCACCGGACGGTTGGGGAGGGCGCGGCAGATGTCGGCGAGCAGCCGGCCGGAGACGAGGACGGTGCCGTCCTCCTCCACCTCCGCGTCCACCGAGACCCGCGCCGACACCTCGTAGTCGAAGCTGGAGAAGCTGAGAGCACCGTCCTCGGCCTTCAGCAGTAGGCCCGCGAGCACCGGTGCCGGCGGACGGGCCGGAAGGCTACGGGCCACCCAGGCCACCGCCTCCGCGAGTACATCGCGCTCCACCCGGATCTTCACCGGAACCGCCTCCTGCTGTTGCTGGCTCGCCCTGCTGGCCTTCGTCGTCGGCTGTGACGCCGGGGACCAGTCTGACGTACGGCACCGACAGTCGGTGCTGTCGCGGGTCAAGTCGGGGCGAGACGTTCCGGGCCGCCGACCGCGAAGTTGTGCACAGGCCCTGCTTCGAAACGGACTCCTAGCTAACTCTCAGGGGTAGTAGTAGTAGGCCCTGTGGAAACCGTGGATAACGCCATATGCGCAGGTCAAGCCCGTTTTTTTATCCACCGGGCTTGTGGGCGGGACCGTGGAGAACTCGGCTCTTCTGTGGATGGCGGAAAGTTCTGCACACCCCATGCACAGGACACCGTGACTTCTCCCCAGCCGCGTCCCCAGCTTTACCCATGTTCCCCACAGCCCAACCGACCTCCTTGGTGTGACGCCTTTCACTCGACTCAGCGATCCCGGGTGTTTCGTTGCCGAACAGTGGACAGGGCTGTGGAGAAGCTGTGGGCGACGGCGGCCTGCCTGTGGGTCGCCGGTGGACAAGATCCGGGACACCCTGTGGACGAATTTTCCGTCCACAGCCTGTGGAGCGGCGTCAACCACAAATCCACACCCCTCTGAGCTGGAGCGATGTTCGGTCGGCCAGTTCCCCTGTGGACACGATCGGGACAACTCCCCGGTCCCCAGGCTGTGGACGGAAGATTCTGCCCGAATCTGTGGAGAAGGCGCCCGCGCCGCCGTGGATTCGAACAGCGAGGGCGGTCGGCGACACGCCGCGGAGGACGTCGCGCGCCCCCGGGGACGGCGCCGCGGGCCTTTCGAGACCGGTCCCGGGGCCTCCGGGACCGGTCTCAGGGGCTCCCCGGGACGGCTCTTCGTGACCTCCGAAGCGGCTCCTCGTGATCTCCGGGACGGCACCTTGAGACTCCAGGAGCGCGAAAAGGCGCCCGGGAACCGTTGCGGACGGGATACCCGGGCGCCCTCGTGAGCGCTGTCAGCCGTTCTTGATGCGGTTGGTGAGTTCGGTCACCTGGTTGTAGATGGAGCGGCGCTCGGCCATCAGCGCACGGATCTTCCGGTCCGCGTGCATGACGGTCGTGTGATCGCGCCCGCCGAACTGCGCGCCGATCTTCGGCAGCGAGAGATCGGTCAGCTCCCGGCAGAGGTACATCGCGATCTGGCGCGCCGTCACGAGCACCCGGCTCCGCGAGGAGCCGCAGAGGTCGTCCACCGTCAGCCCGAAGTAGTCGGCGGTCGCCGCCATGATGTTGGCCGCGGTGATCTCCGGGGCCGCGTCCTCGCTCCCGGGGATGAGGTCCTTCAGCACGATCTCGGTGAGCCCGAGGTCCACCGGCTGCCGGTTGAGCGAGGCGAACGCCGTGACCCGGATGAGGGCGCCCTCCAGCTCGCGGATGTTGCGCGAGATCCGCGAGGCGATGAACTCCAGCACCTCCGGCGGCGCGTTGAGCTGCTCCTGGACCGCCTTCTTGCGCAGGATCGCGATACGGGTCTCCAGCTCGGGCGGCTGGACGTCCGTGGTCAGTCCCCACTCGAAGCGGTTGCGCAGCCGGTCCTCCAGGGTGATCAGCTGCTTGGGCGGCCGGTCCGAGGAGAGCACGATCTGTTTGTTGGCGTTGTGGAGCGTGTTGAACGTGTGGAAGAACTCCTCCTGCGTCGACTCCTTGGACGCCAGGAACTGGATGTCGTCGACGAGGAGGATGTCGACATCGCGGTAGCGCTTGCGGAAGGTGTCGCCCTTGCCGTCCCGGATCGAGTTGATGAACTCGTTGGTGAACTCCTCGGAGCTGACGTACCGCACCCGCGTACCGGGGTAGAGGCTGCGCGCGTAGTGCCCGATGGCGTGGAGCAGGTGGGTCTTGCCGAGCCCGGACTCGCCGTAGATGAAGAGCGGGTTGTACGCCTTGGCCGGTGCCTCGGCGACGGCGACCGCCGCCGCGTGCGCGAAACGGTTGGACGCGCCGATGACGAAGGTGTCGAAGAGGTACTTGGGGTTGAGCCGGGCCTGCGGCTCACCGGGGCCCGGCGCCGGGGCGGGCTGGGCGCCCAGCGGTCCCGGCGCCCCGCCGCGCGCGCGGCCGACGCTCTGGCCGCCGCCGTGTCGGGGCGCCGGCGGCTCCTGGAGGTCGTGCCGGGCGTGCTGGTCGTGCCGGGCGTGCTGGTCGGTGGAGCGCTCGTACGGAGACCGGTCGGGGCCCTGCGGCCCCCGGTAGTCGTGCTGCGGGGGCCGGGTGGTGGCGTACGGGTCCCTTTCCTGGTAGCCGCCGGGGCGGTGCTGCCAGGAAAGGTCCTCCTGGGTGCGCGGCCAGGCACCGGGGTCGGGGCGCTGCTGCTGGTAGTCCGGGTAGGCGGGGCGCACGGACGGCATGCCGTCGTCGGAGGGGCGGTGCCCGTAGCCGTCGTACGCGTCGTCCTGCCGCGGTTCGTCGTGAAGGGGGCCCTGGTAGCGGTGCTGCTGGGGCACGGGCGGGGCCGGCGGGGTGGGCTCGCCGGCCGAGTCGTCGACGGTGATGGCGATCCGGATGGGCCGGCCGCACTCGTGGCTCAGCGTCTCGCTGATGAGGGGGGCCAGACGTCCTTCGAGAACGCGCTTGCCCCATTCGTTGGGGACGGCGAGCAGCGCGGTGTCGGCGACCAGGGCCAGCGGCTGGCAGCGTTCGATCCACTGCTTGTCCTTGGGCTCCACGCCCTGCTGGCCCTCCCTGAGGAGTTGCTCCAGCACTCGTGGCCACACTGCGGCAAGATCGGCAGGTACATCAGCCACAAGGCACGCTCTCTCGCTGGTCCCACGGATGTGTGCTTCCCGGGACGGGGTGGGAAGGCCGGCGGTCAGGGAAAGCCGGGGTGAAGACCGACCGGCATACAGGGGCGGCCTCCGCCAAGGTAGTCAGGCTGACCCGCGCGGTTCAAGTTGTTGTCCACAGCCTGTGCACAATGGGGACCGGCACGGAGCTGGTTTGACCGGATGGCGTAGCCGCGCGTACCGTGACCAGGTCGAGTTGTCGATGGCTGCTGCCGCCTGCCTCCGATGGGCAAAGATCACGATCTGTGGTTGTGAAGCGGTGCACTCGGGCGTGATCGCGAGCTTCTCAAGCTTCTCGTGGGCGCACGGTGACAGCCAGGCGATGTCCCGTCGTCCACACATCATTTTCTGGAGCCTCGAGTGAGCAAGCGCACCTTCCAGCCGAACAACCGCCGTCGCGCCAAGACCCACGGGTTCCGGCTGCGGATGCGTACCCGTGCCGGCCGCGCGATTCTCGCGACGCGTCGCAGCAAGGGTCGCGCCCGTCTGTCCGCCTGATCGCTGACAAACAGGTCATGACGTGCTGCCTACCGAGAATCGGCTGAGGCGGCGCGAGGACTTCGCGACCGCGGTACGGCGAGGACGCCGGGCTGGACGCCCACTCCTTGTCGTCCATCTGAACAGCGGTGCAACGGACCCGCACGCGCCTGGGGAGAGCGCCTCCCCGGTACGTGCGGGTTTCGTCGTAAGCAAATCAGTGGGCGGCGCGGTCGTACGGAACCGCGTGAAGCGGCGCCTGCGCCATCTCATACGCGACCGCTTGTCCGCGCTGCCCCCCGGTAGCCTGGTTGTCGTACGGGCGCTGCCCGGGTCGGGCGACGCCGATCATGCACTACTGGCCCGAGACCTGGACGCCGCCCTCCGGCGGCTGCTGGGAGGGGGCGCGCGATGAAGTACCCGCTGCTGGCTCTGATCAAGCTGTACCAGTGGACGATCAGCCCGCTCCTCGGGCCTGTCTGCCGGTACTACCCGTCGTGTTCGCACTACGGATATACGGCCATCGACCGGCATGGCGCGGTGAAGGGCACGGCTCTGACCGCTTGGCGGATTCTGCGGTGCAACCCGTGGTCGCCGGGAGGTGTGGACCATGTCCCGCCGCGCAAACGGCCTCGATGGCATGAACTGCTGCGCAATGCGTGGCGCGGCGGTAAGGGCGGGCGGCCCGCCGCTGGCGTGCCTTCCGGGGGATCGGCCCCCGACGCCTCCAGTCCGGCCGCAGAGACCTCGCCCAAAGCTCAAGGAGCCTGATTAGTGGACACGATTGCCAGTTTCTTCAGTTTTATCACCACACCTGTTTCCTGGGTCATCGTCCAGTTCCACTCGCTGTACGGGATGATGTTCGGCCCCGACACGGGCTGGGCCTGGGGACTGTCCATCGTGTCCCTGGTGGTACTGATCCGTATCTGTCTGATCCCGCTCTTCGTGAAGCAGATCAAGTCGACGCGGAACATGCAGGTGCTCCAGCCCAAGATGAAGGCGATCCAGGAGCGCTACAAGAACGACAAACAGCGTCAGTCCGAAGAGATGATGAAGCTGTACAAGGAGACGGGTACCAACCCGCTCTCCTCGTGTCTTCCCATCCTGGCGCAGTCCCCGTTCTTCTTCGCGCTGTACCACGTGCTCTCCAGCATCGCGAGCGGCAAGACCATCGGCGTGATCGATCAGGGGCTGCTGGACAGCGCGCGGCAGGCGCACATCTTCGGCGCCCCGCTGGCCGCCAAGTTCCTGGACAGCAGTGAGAAGGTCGCGTCGCTCAACGCCTCGCTGACCGATGTGCGGATCGTCACCGCGATCATGATCATCCTGATGTCGGCGTCGCAGTTCTACACGCAGCGCCAGCTCATGACGAAGAACGTCGACCTGACGGTCAAGACGCCGTACATGCAGCAGCAGAAGATGCTGATGTACATCTTCCCCGTGATCTTCGCCGTCACCGGTGTGAACTTCCCGGTCGGTGTGCTCGTCTACTGGCTGACCACCAACGTGTGGACCATGGGCCAGCAGATGTACGTGATCAACCAGAACCCGACCCCGGGCAGCAAGGCGCAGGACCAGTACCTGCAGCGTCTGCTGAAGGCCATCACCACGCGCGGCGAGGTGCGGTCCCGCCGCAAGCGTTCCGTCGTGCAGGCGATCGTGGCCAAGGGCCCGGACCGCAACGACAACGAGCGCAAGTTCGTCGTGGGCCTGGCCAAGTCGGGTCTGGCGGCGCAGCCCGACGGCACGGTGATCAAGAGCGACACCGCCGCCGCCGAGGCCGA
The DNA here is from genome assembly GCF_042752355.1 of Streptomyces sp. NPDC059255. Classification (NCBI taxonomy): domain Bacteria; kingdom Bacillati; phylum Actinomycetota; class Actinomycetes; order Kitasatosporales; family Streptomycetaceae; genus Streptomyces; species Streptomyces sp. NPDC059255. Next base: position 24,623 of record NZ_JBHYZP010000003.1, on the reverse strand, counting down.
GGCGAGTGCGTCCGCCAAGCGTCAGCAGCCCAAGCGTCAGACCAAGGCACAGCGGCAGGCCGGCGGCGCCCAGACGGCCGGGGCGGACAAGCCGGCGCCGGGTGACTCCGAGCCGGCAGCCCCGCAGGCGAAGACCTCGTTGGAGAAGAAGGACGAGCCGCAGGACACCACGTCCAAGCCGTCGGGCAAGCCCGCCGCCGGTGCCACACGCCAGAAGGCCAAGTCGGGACAGCGCAAGGGCCAGCAGCGGCCCAAGCACCCGTCCAAGAAGTAAGAAGGAGTCCATCCGTGACGGAAGGCACCATCTCCGCCGCTCCTGAGGGGGGCGACACCCTGACCCGCCTGGAGCAGGAAGGGGAGATCGCGGCCGACTACCTTGAGGGCCTGCTCGACATCGCCGATCTCGACGGCGACATCGACATGGACGTCGAGGCAGACCGGGCCGCGGTCTCGATCATCAGCGACGCGGCCGGCGGGGATCTCCAGAAGCTGGTCGGGCGGGACGGTGAGGTCCTGGAGGCGCTCCAGGAGCTGACGCGGCTCGCTGTTCACCGGGAGACCGGGGACCGCAGTCGGCTCATGCTGGACATCGGGGGTTTCCGGGCCAGGAAGCGCACCGAGCTGGCCGAGCTCGGCGCCAAGGCGGCGGACGAGGTGAAGAGCACCGGTGAGCCGGTGAAGCTGAACCCGATGACGCCGTTCGAGCGGAAGGTCGTGCACGACGCGGTCGCCGCCGCGGGTCTGCGCAGCGAGTCCGAGGGCGAGGAGCCCGAGCGCTTCGTCGTGGTGCTCCCTGCCTGAGCGGTTCAACTTCTTCGGCCCCGCCTGTCGCGCAGGCGGGGCCGATCTTTGTCAGCCTGATAGTCAGCCACCGGTCGGTGGTTCGGTATGGAAGGACGGTTCCCGTGACGGAGGCAGCAGAGCTTCCCCCCGCACCGGACGAGGCGCGCACTGTTTTCGGTGAGTTCTTTCCGGAGGCTGTCCGCTACGCGGAGCTGCTGGCGGACGCGGGTGTCAAGCGCGGTCTGATCGGTCCCCGCGAGGTGCCGCGCCTGTGGGAGCGGCACATGTTGAACTGCGCGGTGCTCTCCGAGGTCGTGCCCGAGGGGGTGATGGTCTGCGACGTCGGCTCGGGCGCGGGGCTTCCCGGGATCCCGCTGGCACTGGTCCGGCCGGACCTGAAGATCACGCTGCTGGAGCCGCTGCTGCGCCGGACGAACTTCCTCCAGGAAGTGGTCGAGCTGCTGGGCCTGGATCATGTGACGGTGGTACGCGGCAGGGCCGAGGAGGTCCTCGGCACGCTTCAGCCGGTCCATGTGGTGACGGCGCGGGCGGTGGCGCCGCTGGACCGGCTGGCGGGCTGGGGAGTGCCGCTGCTGCGTCCCTACGGCGAGATGCTGGCCCTGAAGGGCGACACGGCCGAGGAAGAGATCAACGGGGCCCGGGCGGCGCTGAGCAAGCTCGGCGTGGTGGAGGCCTCGGTGCTCCAGGTCGGACAGGGCATCGTCGATCCGCTCGCCACAGTGGTGCGGGTGGAGGTCGGGGAGAGCCCCGGAGGGGTGAGATTCGCGGCGAAGCGGGCCAAGGCCGCGAGGGCCGGCCGTGCGCGCCGCCGCCGTTGAGCCGTACAGTCCTCACTGGCTATCAGTGATGGTCCATACAAGCTGCCATACCTAGCAATGCGGAGTGTCGTGATGGTCTAGCTCTGCGGCGCGTGCATCGTGTTTCACGTGAAACGTCGTTCACTGCTGCAGGGCATCATCACCCGAGGCCGCGCGTCCGCCACACCGCGCGGCCGAAAACCCCTCGTACGGGGGGCGGGGTTGTCCACAGACGCGGATTCATCCACAGATCCACGGGCCTCGCTGGTTCACGACCCCGAAAGCATGGCAGGCTCTGTCCATTGCGAGTCTGAAGTCGAGGAGAGTGAATCCTTGCGGTCCGACGCCAACATCGCGGGACCGATGGCCGATCCGGTCCCCGGTCCCCGTACCGAGTCGCCGGGGGAGGATGTTTCACGTGAAACACCGCCCCCGATGGACGACACCCCCATCGGCCGTGCTGCCCAACTGGCGGTGGAGGCACTGGGCCGGGCCGGCGAGGGTCTGCCCCGCCCCGAGCAGACACGCGTCATCGTCGTCGCCAATCAGAAGGGCGGCGTGGGTAAGACCACCACCACGGTCAACCTCGCCGCGTCGCTCGCGCTCCACGGTGCGCGGGTGCTGGTGGTCGACCTCGATCCGCAGGGCAACGCCTCCACGGCGCTGGGGATCGACCATCATGCCGAAGTTCCCTCGATCTATGACGTCCTGGTGGAGAGTAAGCCGCTCTCCGATGTGGTCCAGCCGGTCCCGGACGTCGAAGGTCTCTTCTGTGCCCCGGCCACCATCGATCTCGCCGGTGCGGAGATCGAATTGGTGTCGCTGGTGGCACGGGAGAGCCGACTGCAACGGGCGATCGAAGCGTATGAGCAGCCGCTGGACTACATCCTCATCGACTGCCCGCCCTCGCTCGGCCTGCTGACCGTCAATGCGATGGTCGCGGGAGCAGAGGTCCTGATCCCCATTCAGTGCGAGTACTACGCGTTGGAAGGGCTGGGCCAGTTGCTGCGGAACGTCGATCTGGTGCGGGGGCATCTCAACCCGACGCTGCATGTCTCGACGATCCTGCTCACCATGTACGACGGCCGGACGCGTCTTGCCTCGCAGGTGGCGGACGAGGTCCGCAGCCACTTCGGCAACGAGGTGCTGCGGACGAGCATTCCCCGGTCCGTCCGTATCTCGGAGGCACCGAGCTATGGCCAGACGGTGCTGACTTATGATCCGGGTTCCAGTGGATCCCTCTCGTATCTCGAAGCCGCCCGTGAGATCGCCCTGCGGGGGGTGGGGGTGCACTATGACGCCCAGCAGGCCCATGTGGGTATCCAGAACAGCCAGCAGAGCATGTCGGAGGGGATCCAGTGAGCGAGCGACGTAGAGGATTGGGGCGTGGGCTCGGTGCACTGATCCCTGCCGCTCCGCAGGAGCAGCAGGTGGCCGCCTCCGGGGCGACCACCGTCTCTCCGGGCACTGCCCCGGTGCTGACGGCGGATCGAGGCGTGGCCGCCGCGAAGGTGACCTCGCTGCCGACGGCCACCGTCTCCCCGGAGTCGGAGGCTGTCGCACCGGAGCCGGAGGCAGCGCCCGCACTCGCGGTGGCGGGGGCCCACTTCGCCGAAGTACCGATCGACTCGATCACGCCGAATCCCCGGCAGCCCCGTGAGGTGTTCGACGAGGACGCACTCGCCGAGCTGATCACTTCCATCAAGGAAGTGGGGCTCCTCCAGCCCGTCGTCGTACGGCAGGTGGGGGCGGAGCGCTACGAGCTCATCATGGGTGAGCGGCGTTGGCGGGCCTGCCGGGAAGCCGGCCTGGAGCGCATCCCGGCGATCGTCCGCGCCACGGACGACGACAAGCTGCTGTTGGACGCTCTGCTGGAGAACCTGCACCGGGCCCAGCTGAACCCGCTGGAAGAGGCCATGGCCTACGACCAGTTGCTCAAGGATTTCAACTGCACACATGACCAGCTCGCAGACCGGATCGGGCGCTCACGTCCGCAGGTGTCCAACACCCTGAGGCTGCTGCGTCTCTCCCCTCCGGTGCAGCGCAGGGTCGCGGCGGGAGTGCTGTCCGCAGGGCACGCCAGGGCGCTGCTGTCGGTGGACGACTCCGAGGAGCAGGACCGGCTTGCGCACCGCATCGTGGCCGAGGGCCTCTCCGTACGGGCCGTCGAGGAGATCGTGACCCTGATGGGGTCGCGTCCTCAGAGCACCGCCAAGTCCAAGGGGCCGAGGGCCGGAGCCCGGCTGTCGCCGGCGCTGACCGATCTGGCGTCGCGGCTCTCCGACCGCTTCGAGACCCGGGTGAAGGTCGACCTGGGACAGAAGAAGGGGAAGATCGTCGTCGAGTTCGCCTCGATAGACGATCTGGACCGGATCCTCGGCACCCTCGCCCCCGGTGAGGGGCGCGTCCTGGACCAGGGACTCACCGAGGACGCAGGGGACGAAGAGGAGAGCTGAGGCTCCACCGCACTCTTGGGGCGGGCCGTGTTCCCTGCTGACGGGAACACGGCCCGCCCTTTGCGATCCCGCGGTGTCCCGGGCATCTCTGGGTGGATACGATGCGTTCTGGTAGGGCGCATCCACCTTGATCCACCTCAGAGGGAGAGCGAGGGCCATGCGATCGGTGAGCCGCGGCCAACTGGTGTCGGCCGGACTGGGACTCGGCGTGCTCGGTGGCTTTGTCGGGGGCCTGCTCCGGGAAAGGACCGCGCTGACAGCCGCCCGTGGCGCGGCAGGGGAAAGAAGTGAGGAACAGCCTCCATGGGGCGTCGGCTCGTACCGCTCACGCTGGACAACGTTTCGGACCTCCCCCGTCGCTGCCGTACGTGTGTCTTCTGGGAACTTGATCCGGTCAGCGGTGAAGCCGCGGTAGCAGCGGGCCGGTCGGGTGCGGAGAAGGAAGCGTGGATCTCGGCCGTTCTCCTGGAGTGGGGATCCTGCGGCCGTATCGTCTACATCGATGATCTGCCGGTCGGCTTCGTCCTGTACGCGCCTCCCGCGTATGTGCCGCGCTCCCTGGCCTTCCCCACCAGTCCGGTCTCCTCGGACGCTGTCCAGTTGATGACCGCCTGGATCATGCCCGGCTATCAAGGGCAAGGACTGGGCCGGGTGATGGCACAGACCGTGGCCAAGGATCTGCTGCGGCGGGACTTCAAGGCCATCGAGGCGTTCGGTGACACCCGCTGGAAAGAGCCGGCCTGTGTGCTGCCTGCCGACCATCTCACCGCGGTGGGCTTCAAGACCGTACGCCCGCACACGCGGTATCCCCGGCTGCGGCTGGAACTGCGCACCACACTCTCCTGGAAGGAAGACGTGGAGCTGGCGCTCGACCGGCTTCTGGGCGCGGTGAAGAAGGAGCCGGCGCTACGACCGCTCTGAGGCGGGCCCTGGGATCAGAACGTGAAACGGGTCCGTCCCCGAGTGGGGGCGGACCCGTTTCACGTGAAACATCGTGCGTCTGACGATGCCTGTCGCTGCGTCAGCTGATGTACTCGTCGAGGTCGCGGACGAGGGCGGCCTTGGGCTTGGCGCCGACGATGGTCTTGACGACCTCTCCACCCTGGTAGACGTTCAGGGTCGGGATGGACATGACTCCGTACTTGGCAGCGGTGCCCGGGTTCTCGTCGATGTTGAGCTTGACGATCTCGATCTTGTCGCCGTGCTCGGCGGCGATGGCTTCCAGCGAGGGGGCGATCTGGCGGCACGGTCCGCACCAGGCGGCCCAGAAGTCCACCAGAACGGGCTTGTCGCTCTTGAGGACATCCTCGTCGAAGGAATCGTCGGTCACATGCTTCAGGTCGCCGGCCACGGCGGCCTCCTTACGGGGTTGAGGGGTGTGGATGGGGGGGGGGCTGGTCAGACGGTGGCGGTCTTTTCCGGCTCGGCGTTCTCGCCGTCGCTCAGCGCGGCAAGGAAGCGCTCGGCGTCGAGGGCGGCGGAGCAGCCGGTGCCCGCGGCGGTGATCGCCTGGCGGTAGGTGTGGTCCACGACATCGCCGGCGCCGAAGACTCCCGAGAGGTTCGTCCGCGTCGACGGAGCGTCCACGGTCAGGTAGCCCTCTCCGTCCAGATCGAGCTGACCCTTGAACAGTTCGGTCCGCGGGTCGTGACCCACCGCGATGAACAGGCCGGTCACCGCGAGCGGGGAGGTCTCGCCGGTCTTCGTGTTGCGCAGGGTCAGGCCGGAGAGCTTCTGCTCGCCGTGGATCTCGGCGACCTCGCTCTCCCAGGCGAACTTGATCTTCGGGTCGGCGAAGGCGCGGTCCTGCATGGCCTTGGAGGCGCGCAGGGTGTCCCGGCGATGGACGATCGTGACGGACTTGGCGAAGCGCGAAAGGAAGGTGGCTTCCTCCATCGCGGTGTCGCCGCCACCGATCACGGCGATGTCCTGGTCCTTGAAGAAGAAGCCGTCACAGGTGGCACACCACGAGACGCCACGTCCGGAGAGAGCGTCCTCGTTGGGCAGGCCGAGCTTGCGGTGCTGGGAGCCCGTCGTGACGATCACGGCCTTGGCCCGGTGCACGGTGCCCGCGGTGTCCGTGACCGTCTTGATGTCGCCGGTGAGGTCGACCGAGACGACATCGTCCGGGACCAGCTCGGCACCGAAGCGCTCGGCCTGGGCCCGCATGTTGTCCATCAGGTCCGGTCCCATGATGCCGTCGCGGAAACCGGGAAAGTTCTCCACGTCGGTGGTGTTCATCAGGGCACCACCGGCGGTGACGGCGCCCTCGAAGACCAGCGGCTTCAGCGATGCGCGCGCGGTGTACAGCGCGGCCGTATAGCCGGCGGGCCCGGAGCCGATGATGATCACATTACGGACGTCGCTCACGGGATTCTTCCTCGTCTCTGCAGACTGCACTACTGGGGCCGGATCAACGACTTTCACCCCATCCAACGGATCCTACGGGTCCCGCATTCCCGCAGTCGCCCGGCTCGACGCGAGGGGCGTCAGCGCCGGAGGTAGGAGTGCGTCAGCAGAACGGTTCCGTCGGTCGTGGGAGCCTTCGTCACACAGGCCGCGTCGACCACATAGGCCTCGACCCGGGTGCTGTCTCCCGAGTCCGGCAGGACGACGAGATACGCGTCGCTTCCCTGGTACGTACCCCGCTCCGCGGCGAGCGCCGAGAGGCTGCTGCCGATGCCCCGCTGGATACAGGCAGGGACGTCGGGTGCGGGCGTGAGCAGGGGGGAGTTCGATGTGCTTCGGTCGCCACCCTCCATGGAGCGTGGCTGTCCCGGGGTGGTCCCGCTCTCCTTCGAGGCCCCCGCGCCTGCGGCCAGCAGGGTGTCCACGCGGTCCTGAAGACGCGTCTCGGAGAACAGCTCGCCGTCACCCACGGCGGAGCTGGCCGGAGCGGAGGCCTGCTTGGAGGCCACGTCGGAGTCCGAGGCTTGGAGTGACGGAAGTAGCAGTGCGCCGATTCCCACGAAAGCCGCTCCGAAGGCGGTACCCAGGACAGCGGTACGGTGACGCCGCCAGCGCGACGGCCCACCGCGGCCGGGCCCGGTCGCGGCCTTCGGACGGCCGGCGGGGCGGTCGGCCCGTACGGCCCCCGCCGCGACGGCTGGTGTGGCCGCAGGGGACGACGGTTCCGGCGCGGGTGATGTTTCACGTGAAACATCGGCGGCAGCTGCCGACTCCTCCGGAGCCGAGGCATCACCGGGTGCGGTCGCGTCGAGGAGAGCTTCCGCGGCGAGCGCGGCGTCGATACGCCCCGCGACATCGGCGGGCATCCGGGGCGGCCCCGGCAGGGTGCCCAGCAGGCTCCTGATCTCCTCAAGGGAGTCATGAACATCGGCACAGAGCTCGCAGCCGTCGAGGTGCTGCCGCAGATCGGTGCTGCGGGCCGGGGACAGCAGTCCCTCGGCGAGGTCGGAGATCTCCGAGACATCCGGGTGCTGAGCGGTGTCGGTCGTAGATGTCACGCGCGCCCACCTCCGCCCTTCACTCCAGCAGGATCGCTCGATCCTGAATCCTTGGGTCCCGATGCCGGTGGGACGGATGCCCGCGGCGTCCGGTTCCTTCCCCGCTCGGAACCGCTGTTATCCCTGGTGTCCCCGCGTAGATGGGTGAGCAGCGGGAGAAGTCTGGCCCGGCCGCGTGCGCAGCGGCTCTTCACCGTGCCGACGGGCACACCCAGTACGGCGGCGGCCTCCGCCACGGGGTAGCCCTGCATGTCGACGAGGATCAGGGCTGCCCGCTGGTCGACGGGGAGCGTGGCGAGAGCTGCCAGCAGCTCCCGGTGCAGATCCTGCCGCTCGGCGGGCGCCTCGGCCGACTCGTGGGGTTCGAGGAGCTGCTCCAGCCGTTCGGTGTCGTCCACGGGGGAGGTCCTGCGGGAGGCCGCTTTGCGCGCCCGGTCGAGGCAGGCGTTGACGGTGATGCGGTGCAGCCAGGTGGTGACGGCCGACTGTCCGCGGAAGGTGTGGGCGGCCCGGAAGGCGGACACCAGGGCGTCCTGCACGGCGTCGGCCGCCTCCTCGCGGTCCCCGAGCGTGCGCAGCGCGACGGCCCAGAGCCGGTCCCGGTGGCGCCGTACCAGCTCACCGAAGGCCCGAGGATGGCCCGCTACATGAGCGCTCAGCAGGTCCTGGTCGCTCGAGTCGCCCAGTGCGGCGTCGTCCAACGGTGGGCCCCTCCCCTGTCTCCGGTCAGCCGGTGATCTGGATCTCCGAGATGCCCCCGCGGAAGCGGTTGGCGGATCCGTCCTGCGGCAGCTCGGTGATGTGGATCAATACGTACCGGGTCCGCACAGGCTTGTCGAGGGTGGTCTTGAGACTGGAGCCCACCGTCTCCAGCTTGGTGAGCCGCTGGGAGAAGTCCGCGAGCGACGTCGGATCCGAGGCCTCCGAGTCGGCGGCCAGCACTTCGGCCTTCTGACCGGACCGGTACATGCGGATGTCGAGACCGGACACGTCCTTCACACTGCCGAGGTCGACGACGATTCCACTGCCCTGCTTGAGGAGGTTGCCGAAATTCGGGTAGTTCCAATACTGCTTGGTGATCCAGGCCGTACCGCTGTCGCCGTCGGTGGCTTTCGCCGCCAGCTCCGGCCTTATCCCTGATCCCTCGGGCATGAACTCCGTCGCGCCGTCGATCTTGAGAGGCTTGGCGGGCTTCACGGCCTTGTCGCTGTCATCGGTGGTGGTCTGCGTGGGGGTCGTCTCGGGTGTGCCGCGGTCATCGAGGAGACGGTCGGCGACCTGCCAGCTCCCCAACCCCAGGGCGGCGATGAGGAGCGCCGCGACGGTCCACTTGAGGGCCTTGCCGGTAGGGCTCTGGAGCGGAGGCGGCGGAGGGGGCACCGGTGTGGGGGCCGTCACGCCGATGCCCGGCTGGGTCCGCCCGTAGGTGCCCTGCTGGTAGGTGGTGCGCTGGTACTCCGGCGGGGCGGTGAACGTGGGCTCCGGCGGCCGGATACGCGGCATCTCCGCGACCGCCGCGGACAGCTCGTCCGGTGTGGTGCACGGGGGGTCCTGCCGGGATGCCGTGGCGCCGTCGTTGACCAGGGCCCGCATGGCGAGTTCCGAGAGACCGCGGTGGATACCGGCGCGTACCTGGTCGGGGGCGATCAGCCCGACACCCTTGGGGAGGCCGGAGAGGCCGTGGGCATCGCTCTCGTAAGGCCAGCGCTGGGTGAGCGCGGCGTACAGGAGCGCGCCGATCGCCTCGGTGTCGGTGCGCTGGGGGCGGTCGGCGCGGATGCCGCGCAGCGCGGCGTTCACGGCGAGGCCGCGGATCCGGTACTGGCCGGTGGATGTCCGCAGTACGGCACCGGGTGTGAGCCGCAGATGGGCCAGGCCCTCGCGGTGCGCGGCGGCCATGGCCTGGGAGACCTGGCTGACGAGCTGGTACGCCTCATGGGCCTCCAGGGGGCCCGCGGCGAGGAGCGTGGTGAGTTCGACGGCGTCCGGCAGCCACTCGTGGACGACGTAGACGAAGTCGCCCTCCTCGACGGCGTCCAGGACCTGGACGAAGCGGGGATCGCCGAGCAGAGCGGCGGAGCGCGCGGCAGCCAGCACGGAACGGGCTCGCGGATGGTCGGCGGGCAGGAGGTGTACCCCGACGGCACGGCGCAGTTTCTCGTCGACCGCACGCCAACTGCTGAAACCGTCCAGACGGGTGACGCACTCCTCCAGACGGTAGCGTCTGGCGAGTCTGTGGCCGCTGTGGAGTTCGGGAGCCGTGCTGCCCGGCTCGGAGTCCCGCCGCTCACTGCCCGTGTCGGCGGCCGACTGCTCCGCCGTGTCCTGGGCTTCCGCCAACCCGTCGGTCGTGGCCTTGTCCGCCTTGGCGGTCAGCGGCTCATCGCCGCTGTTGCCGGCCACGTCGACGGCAGCCGTGCTACGTTCCGCCACCGTCGCTCCTGCCTCCCCATCCATTGCGCCCTGTCCAACAGCCAAACCAATTGTGCCCACAGCCGGACGCTATGCACGACACGCGGCAGCCGACGATGGTTGTACCCGGCCGGGCCGGGTCACCGTCCGAGGCGGCCTCGGACCATGCCGACCATGGCGTTCATCTCCTCGATCCGCATCTTCTTCGCCGCGACGAAGAAGAGCCCCAGCAGGACGATGCCGCCGCCGATCAGCGCGACGACCGAGGCGAGGGCAGTGCTGCCCAGGCCTTCCAGTACGAAGTAGGCGACCGCACCGGCCGCGAGGGCGCCGGGGACGGACGCGAGGCAGAGCCGGGCGTATGTCCGCAGGACGCGTCCGCCGTCCAGATCGCCGCCCAGCCGCTTCTTCAGCCGGCGCCAGGCCACGCCGACACCGACGGCGTAGGCCAGGCCGTACGCCGCCGCCATGCCGACCACGGCCCAGCGCGGGGGCAGCAGGACGTAGGCGACGGCGGAGGCCGCGGCGTTGACCGCGGCGACGATGACCGTGTTGTAGAAGGGCGTCCGGGTGTCCTCGTAGGCGTAGAAGCCGCGCAGAACGACGTACTGCACGGAGTACGGGATGAGACCGAGGGCGAACGCCATCAGGATGAAGCCCATGGAGCGCGCCGATTCCAGGCCGCTGGACGAGAACATCAGGACGGAGAGCGGGACACCGAGGGCGAGGAACCCGAAGGCGATCGGGACGATCGCGACCGCGGAGTTGCGCAGCCCCTGGGAGATGTCGTCGCGGACCGCGCCCGGGTCGTCGTCGCTGGCGGCGCGGGAGATCCGGGGCAGCAGGGCGGCCATGACCGAGACGGTGATGATGGCCTGCGGCATGCCCCAGATGAGCTGGGCGTTGCTGTAGGCGAGGATGCCGGCGCCGTCCGTGCCGGACTCCTTGCCCGCGGCGGTCGCGAGCTGGGTGACGACCAGGACGCCCGCCTGGTTGGCGAGGACGAACAGGACGGTCCACTTGGCGAGCTTGACCGTCTTGCCGAGGCCGTGGCCCTTCCAGTCGAAGCGGGGGCGGAACCGGAACCCGGTCTCCCTGAGGTAGGGGATCATCGCGAGCGCCTGGACGATGAGTCCGAGGAGCGTGCCGATGCCGAGCAGCCGCACGCCGTCCGGCGGGATCGTCTGCACGGTCATGCCGGAGTCGGCCGCTGTGCCGTACACCCAGATGAACAGGCCGAACGTGGTGATCATGACGATGTTGTTGAGGACCGGGGTCCACATCATCGCGCCGAACTTCCCGCGCGCGTTGAGGATCTGCCCCATGACGACGTGCACACCCATGAAGAAGATTGTGGGCAGGCAGTAGCGGGCGAACGTGACGGCGACGTTGTTGGCGGCGGCGTCACTCGCGATCGGGTCCGACATCGCCTGGACCAGCACGGGCGCCGCGAACACCGCCAGCGCGACGATCGCGCCGAGCGCGACCATGACGAGGGTCAGCAGCCGGTTGGCGTAGGCGACGCCACCGTCGTCGTCGTTCTTCATCGCCCGCACGAGCTGCGGTACGAAGACGGAGTTGAGGCCGCCGCCGACGGTGAGGATGTAGATCATCGTCGGCAGGGTGTACGCGACGGTGAACGAGTCGCCGAGGAGGGCCGCACCCAGCGCGGCCGTGATCACCAGGCTCCGTACGAAGCCGGTGAGCCGGGACACCAGGGTGCCGGCGGCCATCAGCGCGCTGGACTTGAGCAGACCGGCGGCCTTGCCGCCCGACTTCTTGGCGGGCGCCGGCGCGGGCGCCGCCTCGGGCTCCGGTGCTGCCACGGCCTGCGCCGTGGCCTGCTGGTCCCGGTAGAGGTGGGCGAAGGCGTCGGGTGCCGGGATCTCGTCACCGGCCCGGGTGACCAGCTCGTCGACGCCGGTGAACTGGGTGGTCCGGGCGTCGTCCCCGTACGGCAGGAGGCGGGAGGGGCCCGAGGGCTCGGGCGGCGGGGTCCCCGCCCAGATCCGCGGATCCGGCGCGGGCTGCTGGGCGCGCGGCTGCCGGTACAGGTCCTGGTGGTCCGGGTAGGTGCCCGGAGGCGGCGGCGGGTGCGAGGCGCGGTCGTACAGCGCCTCGGTCACCGGGTCCTGCGCGGACAGGTCCTGCGCCCAGTAGGGGTCCTGTGCATAGGCGTCCTGGACATACGGGTCCTGGGCGGATGGCGGAGGCGGCGGGACCTGGCCTGCCGGATCGCCGCCCGTGCCCGGCCCACGGTCACCGTCGTACGGCGCGTTCATGGTTACCCCACCTCATCGTCCCCGGCCGACCGGCCACGACATCGCTCAACGGTCCACTTTCTCACCCGCGCCCGACGCGTCCGCGCTTTCCGGACCGGTGTCCGGTGTCGGGTCACTCGGCTGCCCGGGATCTGTGTCCTCGACGGCCTTGGTACCGGCCGTGTTCTTCGTGCCGTGCGTGTCCCCGGTGGCGTCCGGCGCGGCCGGGCCGGACGGCCCGGGAGGAACGGGCCCGGTGGTGTCCCGGCCGGTGGTGCTCCGGTCGTCCCGGCCGTCCTGGTCACCGTCGCCGTTGCCGCCCTGCGGGCCCTCGCCGTCGCCGCCGCTCTCGCCGTCGCCGTCCGCGGGCCCGGCACCCGCCTTGCGCGCCACGGCCCGCTTGCGCTGGCTGTACATCTTCACCCCGGCGAGCACCAGCAGCAGCACACCGCCCGCGATGACGAGCATCACGGTGGGGGTGATCTCGGAGACCTTCACCTGGAAAGTCATCGGACCGCCGTACAGCTTGCCGTCCACCGTGTAGAGCTGGGCGGTCACCTGGACCGGGCCGTTGGCGTTGCCCGCGCCGGTGAACTTCACCGACTGGCTGTGCCCGCCGTCGATCTTGATCGGCCGCTCCGCGACCGCCAGATCGCCGTCGAGCTTCAGCCGGGTCGGGTTGTCCGACTTCAGGCGCAGCACCAGGTTCTGGACGCCTTGGAGCAGCTGGTTCTGGACGGTCACCGGAATCGTCGCGCTGCGTCCGGACAGGGTGAGCACGGACTTGGGGATGAGCCGTACCTCGTCGGTGAGGCTCTGCAGATACGTGTCGACCGTTTCCCGGTACTGCTCGGCGCCGCCCGGGTCGCCGCGCCAGGACGTCGACATCGCCCGGCTGATCGCGTTGCCGAAGGGGGCGGCGACCCGGTCCGGCGCGGTGAGGATGGCCTGGAACTTGTCGAAGCGGTCCTGCGTGTTCTTGATGTCGAGGAACGTGCGGGTCGGGAGTTCCTGGGCACGCAGCTTCTTCGGGTAGCGGGCCGCGCTCGGCACCTTCGTGGTGGCGTCCTCGTCCGGGCCGACCGCCGCCGCCGCGATCAGGTCCGTCGGCTCCGTCCAGCGCTCGGGCTCCAGGGCGCGCAGCGCGCGTGCCATCGACTGAGCCTGGGCCGCCGTCGGTGTCCGCTGCGGGGCGACCACGACGTTGCGCTCGTTCCCGGGCTCCTGGAGCGTCACGGCCAGCGACTGGGCGAGGAACTTCTGGACGGCGAGGGTGGAGCCGCTCGACGCCGACATGTCGCCCTGGAAGGCGGTCGAGAGCCGGTAGTCCGAGACGACGGCCGTCGTGCCGCCGCCGATCGGCCGGGCGGCGTTCGGGGTGTACGAGAGGTTGTCCTGGAGGCTGTCACTGCGGGTGATGACCTTGTCGGCACCCGCCGAGGTCGCCACATCGACGATCGACGGGTCGATCGCGCCGTCCACCGGCCAGGCGAAGTCCACGGACGGCTTGACGTGGAGGATGGTCTCCACGGTGTCGTCGGCCACATCGGTGGCCGGCTGGAGGTGGCTGAGCGCCCCGGAGACGCTCTTGCCGCGGTGCGCGAGCGATGCCAGGTCCGGGTCGGCGAAGGGCAGCGCGACGACCTTGCTGTCCTTGACCGCCTTCTCCAGCGAGTCGAGCCACTTGACCGCCACGGCCTGGTTCCGGCCCGGCACCGTCGTGTCACCGCTTCTGACGCGGTAGTTCCTGGTCATCGCGTCGGCGGTGGCGATCAGATCCGGATCGATCACCCAGGTCACCGGGAGCTGACTACCGAGGGAGACCATCTGCTCCAGCCGGCCACCGGACGCCAGCTCCTCCGCCAGGTCGTCGTTCTCGAAGACAGGGGTCTGCTGATCGTCCCGCCCGGTCTCGGCGGAGAGGTGCGTGGCGGAGATCAGCGGCCACACCGCGGTGAGCTGGGTCTTCTTGTCCGTGCCGTCCGGCTGCCAGGGGAGGAAGGTGCGCTGGATGCCCAGCACATGGTCGTACTGGGCGGACGAGGTCCTTCCCGTCACCGAGACGCCGAGCTGGTAGACACCGTCCTCGTCGAGCCCCAGCTTGCTGACGGGTACGGACAGGGCGAAGTCCTGCGGGATGCCGACCGGGAGCCGGGGGATGACCACCTTGTACGGCCCGCCGATCGGGGCCACGTCCCCCGAGACGCCGGAGCGCGCCGCGGCGTCGTCGATGGCGGTCCGGCCGGCCATCCGCGGCCCGACCCGCAGATCCACCTGCGCACCGGTGACGGGACTCTTGCCTTCGTTGGTCACCGTTCCGGAAATGGTGAGCGTGTCACCCTTCACCGGGGCGCTGGGCGCCAGTGTGTCGAGCGCCACACGGACCGTCCGGCCCCCGGTGGCCTGTGTCGCGGCCTGAGCCGCGGGAGCCGTCGTACCGGCCAGCAGACTCGCCATGAGCGGTACCCCGGCGAGAAGGGAGGCTGTGCGCCGCAGCCATCGACGGGCAGGGGAATGACCCGTCCCCTGGAAGTCTGCCGCCTCGGCCACGCGCTCGCCCGTCCCTCGTCATCGTCTGCTGCCGTCGGTGGTTGTCGGTTCCTGCGTCCACGCATGGTAACGATGTGCGCTGTGGCGAAGTGCTGGGGACTGCTCCACATGATCGGAAGAATCTCATGCGCTGCCGGAAACCCGTGAATCGGAGGGGGTGCCCGAAACGGGGACGACCGGATGAGTCATGGCACGTACCCTTTTCTGTTGTGCCGAAAGCCAATGAAGACAACCCCAGTGCACTCAGCCAGGTGCAGCGCCGCGCGGTCAGCGAACTGCTGCGGGTGTCCCCCGTCGCCGACGATCTCGCGCGCCGCTTCCAGGAAGCCGGATTCGGTCTCGCCCTGGTCGGAGGCTCGGTCAGGGACGCCCTGCTGGGCAGGCTCGGCAACGACCTGGACTTCACGACCGACGCCCGCCCCGAGGACATGCTGAAGATCGTGCGGCCCTGGGCGGACGCGGTGTGGGAGGTCGGGATCGCCTTCGGGACGGTCGGCTGCCAGAAGGATGCCCGCGTCGGAGACGTGGACCAGCGCTTCCAGATCGAGGTCACCACATACCGCTCGGAGGCCTACGACCGTACGTCACGCAAACCCGAGGTGTCCTACGGCGACTCCATCGAGGAGGACCTCGTACGCCGGGACTTCACGGTCAACGCCATGGCCGTGGCTCTCCCCCAGAAGGAGTTCATCGATCCGCACGGCGGGCTGGAGGACCTCGCCGCCCAGGTGCTGCGCACGCCCGGTACGCCACAGGAGTCCTTCTCCGACGATCCGCTGCGCATGCTGCGGGCGGCGCGCTTCGCCGCGCAGCTGGGCTTCGAGGTGGCCCCGGATGTCGTCGCGGCCATGAAGGACATGTCCGGACGTATCGAGATCGTCTCCGCCGAGCGGGTCCGGGACGAGCTGAACAAGCTGATCCTCGCGCCGCGCCCGCGCCAGGGGCTGGCGCTGCTCGTCGAGACGGGGCTCGCCGACCGGATTCTGCCCGAGCTGCCGGCGCTGCGGCTGGAGAGCGACGAGCACCACCGTCACAAGGACGTCTACGAGCACTCGCTGACGGTCCTGGAGCAGGCCATCGACCTGGAGGAGAACGGTCCGGACCTGGTCCTGCGGCTGGCCGCGCTCCTGCACGACATCGGCAAGCCCCGTACCCGCCGCTTCGAGAAGGATGGACGGGTCTCCTTCCACCATCACGAGATGGTGGGCGCGAAGATGACCAAGAAGCGGATGACGGCGCTCAAGTACTCCAACGAGTTGGTGAAGGACGTCTCGCGTCTGGTCGAGCTGCATCTGCGCTTCCACGGCTACGGCACGGGCGAATGGACCGACTCGGCGGTCCGGCGATATGTGCGCGACGCGGGCCCGCTGCTGGACCGGCTCCACAAGCTGACCCGCTCCGACTGCACGACCCGCAACAAGCGCAAGGCGAACGCGCTCTCGCGTGCCTACGACGGGCTGGAGGAGCGCATCGCCCAGCTTCAGGAGCAGGAACAGCTCGACGCGATCAGGCCGGACCTGGACGGCAACCAGATCATGGAGATCCTCGGCGTCGGCCCGGGGCCGGTGATCGGCAGGGCCTACGGCTTCCTGCTGGAGCTGCGGCTGGAGAACGGTCCGATGGAGCAGGACGCCGCCGTCGCCGCCCTCAAGGAGTGGTGGGCGACGCAGAGCTAATGAGGCGCGGGCGATGTTTCACGTGAAACATGACGCGCGCGATCCCTCCGGAGGCGGTGTTTCACGTGAAACACCGCCTCCCGCGTATCAGCCCCACGGCCACGGCCGAGTAGAGAAGGGCGACCATCACCACCAGGGGCGCGGACCGGCCGTCCGGCGGCAGCATCAGCGCCGCCACCGCGGCGGCCCCGACGAAGGCGACGTTGAACAGG
Source organism: Streptomyces sp. NPDC059255 (assembly GCF_042752355.1). Classification (NCBI taxonomy): domain Bacteria; kingdom Bacillati; phylum Actinomycetota; class Actinomycetes; order Kitasatosporales; family Streptomycetaceae; genus Streptomyces; species Streptomyces sp. NPDC059255. Next base: position 7,988 of record NZ_JBHYZP010000003.1, on the reverse strand, counting down.
ACGTCGTAGAGGGAGAAGACCCGGCCACGGAAAGCGTCGTCCACCGCCGTCTGCACCACGGTGTCGGTGGCGATCTTCGCGCCCTGGGTGATCAGGCCGAGGAAGAACGCGGCGATCATCAATGGAATGGGTGCGAAGGGCAGCCCGAGGGCCGGTTCGAGCACCGCCGCCGCGGCCGCGCAGAGAGCCATCCACCCGGTCGCCCCGAGCCGCCCCACCGTCCATGGGGTGACGAGCGCCGCCGCGAAGAACCCGGCTCCGGAGATTGCCAGGGCGAGCCCGAGCAGCGCCAGTCCGTCGGACTCCCGGTCCGTCCAGGCGTAGCGGCAGAGCATCAGCACCATCACCGTCAGCGATCCGTAGCAGAAGCGCATCACTGTCATGGCGGCCAGCGCGACCGCCGCCGGGCGCCGCTCGGAGAGATGGCGCACTCCGTCGGCGAGCCCGCGCGCGGTCGAGGCGAGCGCGGCCCCCAGCCGGGGTGGTACGGCCGCCCGCTCGGGGCCGAGCAGCCCGCGCGCCAGCAGCAGCGAGGTGAGCGCCGAGCAGATGTAGAGGACAGCGCCCAGCAGCATCACCGCGGCATCCGAGTCGGACGCGGTCAGCCGTACGACGAGGGCGAGACCGCCGCCCGCGGTCGCGGCGAGGGTGCCGGCGGTGGGGGAGAGTGAATTCGCCAGGACGAGGCGCTCGTCGTCGACGACCCGGGGCAGGGCGGCCGAGAGCCCGGCGAGCACGAACCGGTTGACGGCGGTCACCGAGAGCGCCGAGGCGTAGAAGAGCCAGTCGGGCACCGACGCCAGGATCAGCAGGGCGGTGCACCCGGCCAGCAGGGCGCGCAGCAGGTTCCCGTACAGGAAGACCTGGCGGCGCTGCCAGCGGTCGAGGAACACCCCGGCGAACGGGCCGACCAGCGAGTAGGGCAGCAGCAGGACGGCCATCGCGGAGGCGATCGCGGCGGGCGAGGTCTGTTTCTCGGGGGAGAAGACGACGTACGCGGCGAGCGCGACCTGGAAGACACCGTCGGCCGCCTGGGAGAGCAGCCGGACGGCGAGCAGCCGGCGGAAGTCCCCGAGACGCAGGAGTACGCGCAGATCCCGTACGACAGGCATGTGGGCCAGCGTCACATACGACCCTGCGGCACATGCGAGAGGGGCACCGGACCCATCGGTCCGGTGCCCCTTCTCGTACGGTCCTCGCGGGGGCCGTACTTGCCGCGGTCGCTCCGCGCGCCGAGACCGGTGCGGGTGTCAGCGCTCGACGACCGGCGTGGGTGGCGCGGTTGTCAGCGCTCCACCTCGCCCGCGATGAACTTCTCGACGTTCACCCGCGCCTCGTCGTCGAAGTACTGCACCGGCGGGGACTTCATGAAGTACGACGAAGCCGAGAGGATCGGGCCGCCGATGCCGCGGTCCTTGGCGATCTTCGCGGCGCGCACCGCGTCGATGATGACGCCCGCGGAGTTCGGGGAGTCCCAGACCTCCAGCTTGTACTCCAGGTTCAGCGGGACGTCGCCGAAGGCGCGGCCTTCGAGACGGACGTAGGCCCACTTGCGGTCGTCGAGCCAGGCCACGTAGTCCGACGGGCCGATGTGCACGTTGTCGGCGCCGAGATCGCGGTCGGGGATCTGAGAGGTGACGGCCTGCGTCTTGGAGATCTTCTTGGACTCCAGGCGCTCACGCTCCAGCATGTTCTTGAAGTCCATGTTGCCGCCGACGTTGAGCTGCATCGTGCGGTCCAGGACGACGCCCCGGTCTTCGAAGAGCTTCGCCATGACGCGGTGCGTGATCGTGGCGCCGACCTGGGACTTGATGTCGTCACCGACGATCGGGACACCGGCCTCGGTGAACTTGTCCGCCCACTCCTTCGTGCCGGCGATGAAGACCGGGAGGGCATTGACGAAGGCGACCTTGGCGTCGATGGCGCACTGCGCGTAGTACTTCGCGGCGGCCTCGGAGCCCACGGGCAGGTAGCAGACCAGGACGTCGACCTGCTGGTCCTTGAGGGTCTGGACGATGTCGGCGGGGGCCTCGGGGGACTCCTCGATCGTCTGGCGGTAGTACTTGCCCAGACCGTCGAGGGTGTGGCCGCGCTGGACCGTGACGCCCGTGGAGGGCACGTCGCAGATCTTGATGGTGTTGTTCTCGCTGGCACCGATGGCGTCCGAGAGGTCGAGGCCGACCTTCTTCGCGTCCACGTCGAACGCGGCCACGAACTCGATGTCCCGTACGTGGTAGTCGCCGAACTGGACGTGCATCAGACCCGGTACCTTGCCCGCCGGGTCGGCGTCCTTGTAGTACTCGACACCCTGCACCAGCGAGGCGGCGCAGTTGCCCACACCGACGATGGCTACGCGAACCGAACCCATTGCGGTTGCTCCCTGTGTGATCAGTGTTCGTGATGAGGTCCTGCGGAGGTGCAGGACCTCACGTGGTGGGGTCCGCGGACGGATCCGGCGGTCCTGGACGTCCCGGGGGCGTGCCCCCGGGAGACGCGGCGTCCCGGTGCCGGGGCAGGCCGTCAGCTTCTCCGGATGTGCCTTCCGGCTCGGCGGGGTCCTCGGGGCCGGACCGCATCTGATCCCGCCCTGCCCGCTCGCTCTCGATCAGCTCGTTCAGCCAGCGCACCTCGCGCTCCACGGACTCCATGCCGTGGCGCTGCAGCTCGAGCGTGTAGTCGTCGAGCCGCTCACGGGTACGGGCCAGAGAGGCGCGCATCTTCTCCAGGCGCTCCTCCAGCCTGCTGCGACGGCCTTCGAGGACCCGCATGCGCACCTCGCGCTCCGTCTGCCCGAAGAAGGCGAACCGAGCAGCGAAGTGCTCGTCCTCCCAGGCGTCGGGACCGGTGTGCGACAGCAGCTCCTCGAAGTGCTCCTTGCCGTCGGCCGTGAGCCGATAGACGATCTTGGCCCGGCGCCCCGCGAGCGAGGCGGCGAGCGCGTCCTCCGGGGCGCTGCCCGGCTCCTCGATCAACCAACCGTTGGCGACCAGCGTCTTGAGGCAGGGATAGAGCGTCCCGTAACTGAAGGCACGGAAGATCCCCAGCGAGGTGTTGAGCCGTTTTCGCAGCTCATAGCCGTGCATGGGGGACTCGCGGAGCAGGCCGAGGACAGCGAACTCAAGGATGCCCGAGCGTCTGCTCACCCTCGCCTCCTCCACGGTCCAGGACATCGTCCCGGACTCTTATGCCGTACCGATGTATCGACTCGATACATCCCGACGATAGAACGGGGAGGCGGTAGGGACAAGGGGGGCCTTAGTGAACGGCGTCACATCGCCGATTCTCATGATGCAACTTGCCTGATTTAGGGTGAACTTCAACTCTCGGAGGGTTTTGACCGTGCGTAGTCTGTGCGGCATGCAGACCACCGGGAACCCAGCGACGCCCCAGAGCGTCCAGACTGACGGCTCACCGGATGCATGTCGGATGAGCCCTATGCCGGGCCGGTCCGTATTCATTTCGGGGGACCGGAACCCAACTGCCGCTTCCAGGCGTATGCGCCTGCCCGAGGAGTAGTCGTTCGATGAGCGAGCACCGTCGCAAACCACCGCAGCCACAAGGTGGCGGCCGTGCTGCGTCCAGGCGTGCGGCCCAGCAGCCGTCCGGTCGCCGTGCAGCCCCGTCACGAGAGACCACGGTCTCCCATGCCGAGCCGTACGAGGAGGAGTCCGCCTACAGCGGCCGCGCCGAGGCCAGACGCGCGGCCCAGCGGGGCGGGCGCCGGCGCGGGGACGACGGGCACGGCCGCGCCGAGCCGTACAAGAAGCGGCTGATCGACTACCCGCGTCACAACAAGTACGGGTGGCGCCGCTGGGTGCCCTCCTGGAAGCAGACCACCGGGCTCACCATCGCCTTCGTTGGTGGCGTCCTGGCCGCCGGGACCGTCGCGTACGCCATGGTCGAGGTTCCCGACGTCAACAAGGCGTCCAAGGCCCAGAAGAACGTCTACTACTGGGACGACGGCACGCAGATGGCCTCCGCCGACGGCGCGGTCAACCGGCAGATCATCAACATCACCGAGATCCCCAAGGCCATGCAGAACGCGGTTGTCTCGGCCGAGAACAAGACCTTCTACGACGACCCCGGGGTCGACTTCAAGGGCATGGGCCGCGCCGTGTTCAACATGGCCATGGGCGGCGACACGCAGGGTGGCTCCACCATCACCCAGCAGTACGTGAAGAACGCCCGGCTGGGCGACCAGAGCCAGACCTTCAGCCGTAAGTTCAAGGAACTCTTCATCGCCATGCGGGTCGGCACCGACATGGACAAAGACGAGATCATGGCGGGGTACCTGAACACGTCGTACTACGGGCGCGGCGCCTGGGGCATCCAGGCCGCAGCCCGTACGTACTACGGCAAGGACGCCAAGGACCTCGACGCGAGCGAGTGCGCCTTCCTCGCCTCGCTGCTCAAGGGCGCGACCCTCTACGACCCGGCCGGCGCCACCGAGCTCAACCCGGCCGCCACCGCCGAGGACAACACGCGGCGCGCCAAGATCCGTTGGGAGTCGATCCTCAACGGGATGGTGAAGGACAAGCGGCTCGACGCGTCCAAGCGGGCCACGTACACCGAGTTCCCGATGCCCGACTCGCCGAAGAAGTCCGACGAACTCGGGGGCCAGGTCGGGTACCTGGTCGACCTCGCCAAGGCGAACTTCATCAACAACAACGACCAGGTCACGGCGGACGACCTCAGCGCGGGTGGCTACGAGATCCACACGACCTTCAACAAGAAGAGGGTCGAAGCGCTGGAGAAGTCGGTCAAGAAGATCTACGACGCCAAGATCGACCCCAAGGAGCGTCCGGAGACCGACACCCACGTCCAGTTCGGCGGCGCCTCCGTCGAACCCGCCACCGGAAAGATCGTCGCGATCTACGGCGGCGAGGACGCGACCAAGCACTTCACCAACAACGCCGACCAGACCGGTGCCCAGGTCGGCTCGACCTTCAAGCCGTTCGTGCTGGCCGCGGCCATGGAAAACGGCGTGCGCGACCCCAAGCTCTCCCCGGACCAGACCCCCGAGCAGCGGACGAAGATCGCGCCCGACAAGGCCATCTACAACGGCGACAACAAGCTGAAGATCAAGAACTACGACGGCTCGATCTGGACCAACGAAGAGGACAAGGAGTGGCTCCAGACCAACGACGGCGGTAAAGACTACGGCGACATGAACCTGCGGGAGGCCATGCAGGAGTCCGCCAACTCGCCCTACGTGCAGCTCGGCATGGACGTCGGCATCCCCCAGGTGCGCCAGGCCGCCATCAACGCCGGTCTGCGCCCGGACTCCCTCAGCAAGTCCAATGTGCCGTCCTTCTCGCTCGGGATCTCCGACCCCAGCGCCATCCGGATGGCCGGCTCCTACGCGACCTTCGCGACCAGCGGCAAGCAGCGCGACCCGTACTCCGTCGACCGGGTGCTGAAGGGTGGCAAGACCATCTACCAGCACAAGGCGACGGCGACCAGTGCCTTCCCCGCCGCGGTCGCGGACAACGTCACGGACGTGCTGAAGTCGGTGGTCGAGAAGGGCACCGGAATCACCGCGAAGCTCCCCGACCGCGACGCCGCCGGCAAGACCGGTACCACGGACGGCAACAAGTCGGCCTGGTTCGTGGGGTACACCCCGCAGCTCTCCACCGCCATCGACATGTACCGGATGGACGACGACGCGACGAACACGAAGCGTCAGTTCGAGAAGATGTTCGGCACGGGTGGCGAGGACAAGATCCACGGTAACTCGTTCCCCGCCCAGATCTGGAAGGACTACATGACGGAGGCCCTCAAGGGGAAGCCCGTCGAGAAGTTCCCCAAGCCTGAGCCCATCGGCGACCCCTACTACGGAGGCGGCGCCGACTCCCCGGAGCCGACCCCGTCCGAGACCACGTCCGAGAGCCCGTCCGCGGACCCGTCCGAGAGCCCGTCCGAGACTCCCTCCGAGGACCCGTCCGAGAGCCCGAGCGGCGACTCCGAGGAGTGCACCAACATCTTCGGATGTGCCGACCAGGGGAACACCAACCAGGGCAACACCAACCAGGGCAACGGCAACCAGGGCAACACGAATCAGGGCAACAGCAACGGCGGAGGAGGCGGAGGCGGCGGCAACCAGGAGAGCCCCTCGGCCTCACCGAGCGACGACGAGTCCGCCGACACCGGCTTCTTCGCAGGCCAGAGAGGCTGATCCGCCCCGGGGCCGGCGAACCCCGGGGCACCACCGCACGGCCGTCACCACAGGCCGGGGACATGTACGCGACACCCGCGAGGGCCGTCGCACCGGACACGTACAGCTCCATGTACGTACGGTGCGACGGCCCTCGCCCCGTCCACAGCGGTATACGGCAGGATGGGCGCCATGCCGAGCACAGAAGAGACAACCGTGCACCAGGACCGGCCGGACGTGGCGCCCACCCGGCGGGACGAGATCGCCACGGCCGGCAGCGAGCTGATCGGCGGACCCGCCGGACGCTGGGCCTGGCCGGGCAGCGGGCGGCTCTCCCCCGTACGCGTCGTCGCACTGGTGGCGATCGGCATGTTCGCACTCGGCATGGTGCAGAAGATGCCCTGCTACAACTGGGCGTGGTTCCGCGGCGCCAGCTCCCAGTACACCCACGCCTGCTACTCGGACATCCCGCACCTCTTCCTCGGACGCGGCTTCGCCGACAACCTCGTGCCGTACTTCGACCGGCTCAGCGGCGACATGCAGTACCTGGAGTACCCCGTCCTGACCGGCCTCTTCATGGAGGTCGCCTCCTGGCTCACCCCGGGCGGCTCCATCCAGTACCGCGAGCAGATGTACTGGATGGTCAACGCGGGCATGCTCATGATCTGCGCCACGGTCATCGCCGTCTGCGTCGCCCGCACCCACCGCCGCCGCCCGTGGGACGCCCTCCTCGTCGCCCTGGCGCCCGCCCTCGCCCTCACGGCCACCATCAACTGGGACCTGCTGGCCGTCGCCCTCACCGCCGCCGCCATGCTCATGTGGTCCCGCGGCCGCGCCCTCGCCTTCGGCATCCTCATCGGACTCGCCACCGCCGCCAAGCTCTACCCCGCACTCCTCCTGGGGCCCCTGCTCGTCCTGTGCTGGCGCGCCGGACGCTACCGCGCGTACGGCACGGCCCTCCTGGGAGCCGCCGGTGCCTGGCTGGCGGTGAACCTGCCGGTGATGCTGCTCGCCCCCGAAGGGTGGAAGAAGTTCTACACCTTCAGCCAGGAACGCCAGATCGACTTCGGCTCCTTCTGGCTGATCATCACGCAGCGCACCGGCAGGTCGATCGAGGTCACCACGGTCAACACGTACGCCATGATCCTCATGGTGCTGGCCTGCGCGGGCATCGGGGCCCTCGCCCTCACCGCGCCCCGCCGGCCGCGCTTCGCCCAGCTCGCCTTCCTCGTCGTCGCCGCGTTCATCCTCACCAACAAGGTCTACTCGCCGCAGTACGTCCTCTGGCTGATCCCGCTCGCCGCGCTGGCCCGCCCCCGCTGGCGCGACTTCCTCATCTGGCAGGCCTGCGAGGTCATGTACTACCTCGGGATCTGGATGTACCTCGCGTACACGACCAGCGGCGACGCCCACAAGGGGCTGCCCGCCGAGGGGTACCAGCTCGCCATCGCCCTGCATCTGCTCGGCACGCTCTACCTCTGCGCCCTGGTCGTACGGGACATCCTCCTGCCCGAACGGGACGGCGTGCGCACCGACGGCTCGGACGACCCCTCCGGCGGCGTCCTGGACGGCGCGGAGGACCGTTTCGTCCTCGGCAGGGCCGCACCGGAGCCCGCCGGGGCGCCCGCCACCCACTTCGGCGGGGTCAGGCTCGAATGGGGGGTCCGCAAGAGCCTGCCGACCGCCCAGGAACGATCCCCCGACTTCGGCTGATCACCTTCGGGAAACGGTGAAGGCGCCACCTCGCGCGAGGGGGGGGCGGGGCCCGTTTCCCGAGGCCCGGCCCCCAGGGGGTTGGGGCCCGGTGGGGAGGGGGGTTATCACAAAAAAGGAC
>NZ_JBHYZP010000002.1:400834-434699 GCF_042752355.1 Streptomyces sp. NPDC059255 | reverse complement strand
GGCACCCCACGCCCCACTTTTTGGTCATCGGCGCATTCGAGCCTACAGTTTTAGGAACCCCTCGCCCTTTCCCGGTCTGCGGCCCTGGGCTTCTGCATGCCCAGATTTATCCGGCCCCCGGGGGATTCCTCTGCGCGACGGGTCTTTCCATCCTGCACTTTCCCAACCGAATCGGGGTTCCTCTTTGCCGTTTTCCCTCCACCAGGGTGATGCCCTCACCGTTTTGGCCGGCCTGCCGGACGACAGCGTCGACTCCGTGGTCACCGATCCTCCCTACAACTCCGGCGGACGGACCGCGAAGGAGCGCACGACACGCTCCGCGAAACAGAAGTACACCTCCGCCGATGCGCAGCACACGCTGGCCGATTTCACCGGCGAGAACATGGACCAGCGCAGTTACGGGTTCTGGCTGACGCAGATCATGACCGAGGCCCACCGGCTGACGAAGAGTGGCGGGACCGCGCTGCTGTTCACCGACTGGCGTCAGATGCCCGTCACGACGGACGCGATCCAGGCGGCCGGCTGGCTGTGGCGCGGGGTGCTGGTCTGGCACAAGCCGCAGGCCAGGCCCCAGAAGGGCCGGTTCACGCAGAACTGCGAGTTCATCATCTGGGCGTCGAACGGGCCGATCGACGCCTCCCGTAACCCGGTCTACCTGCCCGGCCTCTACAGCGCCTCGCAGCCCTCGGGCAGCAAGCGCCGGCACATCACGCAGAAGCCGGTCGAGGTGATGCGCGACCTGGTCAAGATCTCCCCGCCGGGCGGCACGGTCCTCGACTTCTGCGCCGGATCCGGCTCCACCGGCGTCGCCGCGCTGCTGGAGGGCCGTGACTTCATCGGCGTGGAGAAGACCGAGCACTACGCGCAGATCGCGACGGAACGGCTCACCGCGACGCTCCGCGACACCCTCACCCAGGACGACATGGTCCTCACCGTCTGAACCGTCCCGCAACACGCACAGCGGCGGGACGCACCCCCCGGTGCGTGCCCGTCTCTCTGACTTTGCACGGCTCGTAGGAGGCCAGTCATTTCCATGCCCGAATCCGCGGAACCCCTGCTGCCTGAAGGGGTGCTGCCACCGGTCAGGGTGCCGGATACCGATCTTGAGGGGATTGAGGCGAGTGTCCGGCGGCTGATGGAGCAGTCCGCTCAGCAGGCGCAGCAGCTCGACCACCTTGCCACCGCTCCGCCTCCGGCGAGGCCCTCTCCGTTCGCCGCGTTCGGTGTGCCGGGGCTGGGCGCTTCCGCACCGGCGGCTCTGCCGGAGCCGCGCCCGATCATGGAGCTGGAGGGGGAGGCGTACGAGGACGAACTCGACGCGCTCGGTGACTGGGTGGACGACTTCCTCCTGCCGGTCTACGGCGCGGAGGTCACCACGGCGTCCCCCTGGTGTCTGCGGTGGCAGGAGCACGACGATGTTGTCGCCTGGCTCCATGCCCTGTGGCTCGCCTACCAGCAGCACAAGGACCCCGAAGCGGGTTTGAGTGGGTTGTTCGTGTGGCACCGGGACTTCCTCACCCACGCTGTCGCGGCGATCCGGGCGCCGGGCGGGCCGCTGTCGGCGTGCATGACCTCGCCGGAGCGTCCCGCGCACCGGGTCCTTCCCGGCCCGCCGTCCTCGATCCGCGTGGAGAGGGCGAAGCCGGGGGAGGAGAGGCCCTGCGGTCGTGAGGCGGGCGGGCCGGTGTCGTGAGGGGCGAGCCGGTCTTCGCGCTCAGTTTCGACCCGCGGGCCCTCAACGATCTGCTGCAGGCCCCCGGTGACATCCGCGACCTCGCGCTCGCTCAGCTCCAGGACGTCGTGAAGGGCGGCCTGGCCGGCAGCAAGCTCACCGGTGATCTGTCCGGACTCCGCAAGCTTAGCGTCGACTCCCGCAGGCAGTGGCGCATGGTCTACGCCCTGCGCCCGGCACCGCCGGCTTCCGCCCACGGCAGCGAGATCCACGTCGTCGTCGTACGGCCCCGGGCGCGCAACGACATCTACGACACCGTCGGCGCCCGCCTCGGGATGGCCCGCCGCCCGGTGAGCGCGCGCACCCACGCCGCCCGCTCCCGCCCGCCCCAGCTCCTCGCCTCCAAGCCCGCGTCGGGCCCCCCGCCCGAAGCACCGCCGGGCCTGCCCCGCCCGGCCATCAGCCCTGCCCACCCTGTCCGCTGACTTTAAGGAGTTACCCGCTATGCGCCCTGATCCCAAAGCGAGAGCCGTCCGGCCCGTGGTCTCTACTCTGGAGCACCGTGTCGAAGCCGCGACCGGATACGACATCGACACCCTCTGGGACCGCGCGGACCGCGGTCTCCTCGACGAGCCGCATACCCACCTCGTGGAGTTGCACAGCGCACTGACCTCGGCGGGAATGAGTGTCACCTTTCAACGCGGGGTGCTCGAACGGCTCAGCAGCGGCGAGTTCCCCGTCGACCGAGCCCTGCTGCGGCGGATCGACATTACGGTCGCCGGGCTCAAAGAAGCCCTCGCGAAAAAGGAATTGGCGGAGGCCCGGGTGATCGCCGCCCTGGAGCCGATCGAGGCCGCTGCCACCCACAGCACGCGGGGCGATGGTGAATGGCTAGGCGTCGTCGATCATGCTGCGCTGCGGGGCATCGCCGGCGGAGCCGTGCTCCACCAGCAGATCCTGACCAACCAGAGGCTGGTGATCACCGCCTCCCGCAGCGTGATCCCCTACGAACACCTGGAGCGGCTCGAAGCAGCCGGTCTCGTCTCGCGCGACACCAGCGACGACTCCCCCTTCGCGAGCCAGCCGGTCATGCTGACGGCGTACGGCCGTACCACCCTGGCCGGCCTCCGTCCCCACACCACCATCGTCCCCGCACCCGCTGTATCCCCGCCGAGAGAGCCGGGCAGCAGGAAGCCACGGCGATGACCTGGCCAGATCTGCCGCAAGGACTCAGGCTCCCCCCTGGACTGAATCCCCGGCTTGACGGGTTCCAGCCTGCGGACGAGGAGATCCGGGAGGATTTCCGGCACGCGATCGAGATCAACCAGGACATGCTGATGCCGCTCGCCGAGCACCACACACCTGACATGTCGGACAGCTACTACGTCCTGCACGACCGGTCGGCGACCTACGGCCACCCGGGGGATCCACAGATCGTCGCCCTCCACCTGCTCCGTGACCTTGAGGCGAAGACCTTCGGCTTCGAGCAGACGAGTTTCCCGCTGGCGGTGATGGCCCAGTCCTGGCTGATCCACCGCGGCTGCCCCGCGGAACGGATCGGCCTCGATCCCGGGCAGGGCACTGAACCGGCGGACGAGACGACGCGGGCTCTGGAAAAGCGCCTGATGACGGAAGGCGACCACTACGCGCTCGGGGCCTCCTACACCCGTGACGCCTGGGACGACGCGGTGACGGTCGTGGCTCTGCGTGTCCTCGACGAGAGGTCCCCGTCCCCGTTCCGTGTCCTGGTCGAGGAAACCGACCTCGACGCCGGGACCCATACCTTGCGTGAGGGCGGATTCGCCACGGTCCAAGACGCCCTCCGGTGGTGTGACGACCGGCTCGGCGGCACTGCCGGCCCGCTCCCGCCCGTCACGTCCCCGGTGTCCCACGCGCTTCCGGCCTCCCTGCCGAAAGTCACTGTTCCGCGCCCGCCGGGCCCCTCGCGCTGAGCCTCAATTCCGCTGTCCGGAGCGGAATATAGGCGACGATCGCCGGTTGGCCAAACCGGCGATTCTCCGGACTCTTATACAGCCGCCGGGACAACAACTCCCGAGTCGGCTCACCACCCATTTTCATTCCCTCGTACGGAGGTTTATTCCGCATGCGCTCAAACCGAATCGCCATATCCGTCGCACTGCTCGGCGCACTCGCTGTGCCGGCCCTCTCGGCAACCACGGCCACGGCCGCACCGGCCACGGCGCCGAACAGCGCGGTGGCGGCCGATCCGTGTAACCGGCCCGGTCCGTGGGTCATCGACACGCAGGCCGTGAACATCCGCTCCAAGGCGTCGGCCTCCTCCACCCGTGTCGGCATCCTCTACCGCGGCCACAAGTTCACCGTCCACAAGACCAGCGGGAACTGGCACTACATCACGGACAACACCACCGGCGTGAAGGGCTGGGTCTCCGGCACCTACGTCTTCCGGAGCGTCCACATGTGCCTCAACTGACCGGCCCCCGGCCCGGGTGACCAGCCGGGTTGCCCGGCCGCCTGTCCCGCACCCCTGCTCGTCCCTCTCGGGGAAGGAGTCTCCCTCTTGTCCGAAGACATTTCCGATGGCACCGAGGATGTCGTGGGCGTGCTCACGACACGGATCGAAGCGCACTTCGGTATGAGCATGGACCGGTTGAAGGCTGCCGTCGCTGCCGCGCCGGCGGCGCATCGTGACGCGAGCGCTTGCGTGGCGTGGCACACGCTTCTCGTCCATTCCCAGACGGTGCTTGAACGCGCGGAGGCCGAACTCCTCGTCGCCCTGGAGACCCAGCCGGGCGAGGGGGTCGACGACCCTACGATGGCACTCGTCCGCCGCGTCGAAGCAGCGGTGACCGTCCGGGACGAATGGGCCGTAGCCGTGCGCCGCATCCTCGCTCCGGACACTCGCAGCCCGGACGAGGCCCGGGCCGAGACGAGCACTCTGGCTGGGGAACGGCCCGGTCCGGCGGTGCCCGCCACCCCGGCGCCGGCCCCACGGGCGAGCGTACCGGCAGCGGCAGTGCAGCGTCGGGGGGTCTTGAGGTGAGCGTACGGGACAGACCCTGCACGCGGGACGGTCGTCTGCAGGAGGTCTTCGGCGCCCCGGTCGCCGACCTGTATGAAACGGCCGTCGGCACGGACGCGCCGGCGGTGCTGACCCGAGCGCTGGAACTGCGCTCGTTCCTCGCCCTCACCGAGGAACAGGTCACCCACATCCGGGACCGCATCTACGCGTTCATGGCGCCCGAGCGGGAGATGGACGACCTGTCCGCGGACCGGCTGCGGATGGACACCCTGTGGCTGCAGGCAGCCCTCGACGCCCGCGACAGCTACACCACCGCCCTGGACACCCTGCTGCGCACGCTGCCCACACCCGGTGCTCAGGCCCGGCCCGTCCCCGTGACCCGGCGAAAGATCACGACCACCTTGCCCCCGGCTGCCCCGGCACCCCGTGCCGGGGCAGCCCGCTCCCACCGACCGTGAAAGCCCCCGTCCATTGATCCACCCGTCGTCCGTCCAGATCGCCGCACGGATCGAGGAACTGTACGGCGCCCCGCTGCACGAGCTCGAAGCCCACATCCAGGACCAGCCGCCCGGCATGCTCGCCGCCCTTCTCGGCGGCCACCACACCCTCGCCTTCGCCGAGCAGCGGATCACGGTCCACCGCGAACGGCTTCAGCAACTGGTCCATCCCGAGCGGGAGACAGGCGCGGCCGAGGTGTTGCACATCCTCGACTGCGCCCAACGCCTGGCCGAGTCCGTGGCCGTCCGCGACACCCAGAGCGCCACCATCCAGGCGGTTCTGCAGAGCCTCGTCCGCACCCCCGCGCCGGAGACACCCTCCGGCCCCGCGCCGGCGCCCGCCGCTGTTCCTGCACCGGCCGTGCCTGCCGCGCCGAGCCGCTGACGCCTCCCGGTCCCGTCCCGGCCCCTACCTTTTCCAGGAGTCCCTATCTTGGCCACCACCGGTCTGTCCCCGGAGACCGAGGCGGATATCGCCCGGGTCACCGAAGTCCTCCACATGGCCACCCCGCGGTGGAATGTGCGGATCCTGCTGGCTCTCAACGAGCCCCCGCAGCGCTACAACCAGATCGCGGCCAAGCTGCCCCATCTCCAGAGCGGTCAGCTTCACCCCAAGATCCAGTCCCTGTGCGATGCCGGACTGGTCGAGCGGACCGAGTACAGCCCCCGCCACGTCGCCTACAGCCTCACTGAGCGCGGCCGGCAACTGCTGCCGGTGCTGCCGGTGATCGCCAACTGGGCCGAGACATACCTGGAAAAGCCCAAGGTCCCGCTGTCCGTGATCGAGCAGGTCGAGGACAGCCTCACCCTCCTCACCCGCCGACAGGCCCCCGCCATCCTGTGGGTGCTGAAGACCCGGGACGAGGTGAGCGCACGGGCGCTGGCCCACCTGGTCATCCCCGACGGCACCTGGACCAACATCTACCCGCCCCTGCGCCAGCTCATCGACGACGGCCTCGTGGTGAGCAACGGCTCCGGCCAGCCCTACCGCCTCTCACCCTCCGGCGCCGCACTGGGACCCGTCTTCGGCGCACTGTCCATGTGGGCCGCCGGACGGCCGATGGACCACGCCCCCCACCACCCCCTCTGGGGCCGGCCGGACCCCAGCACTGCTCCCGGCTCCCTCCCGTGGGCCAGCCACCAGGCCCGCACACCCGCGCCCGCTATTCCCACGTCCCCGCCCGCACCGCGCCCGGGGCCCGTCTGGAACAGAGGAGAGCTGTTCTCCCACGCCGGCCCGCCCCGCCCGAAGACTGCCCTGCCGACCGGCGGAGCCCGCCGATGACCACCACCCCCACCTCCGGCCGGCAGCTCCAGCGAGCCGGCGCCGTGCTGTCGTCTCCGGGCCTGATCCGGCTGGTCAGCGAGATCGACGACCACGGCGCCATCCCCGACCGCGGCCTGGCCCGCATCCTCGGCGATCTCTCCACCCACCAGATCCGGCAGGCCACCATGTTGGCGGACACCCTCGGACTCCTCGACCGCACCTACGACGGCCTCGGACTCACCGCCGCGGGCCAGAACCTCGCCGACGTCTACGACGCGACCGCCCGCTGGGCCCGACGACACAACTACCCTGCGCCACAGAGCGATTTCGCCGGACGGATACGCCACACCTTCGCCCTGCTCCACGATCCGACGCATGCCGATGCCGGACCCGGACACGTCCGGTGCCTGCTGGCTGAATGGATCGACGCGCACCAGCCCCGGCCGGGCCGTGACACGTACGGTGCCGCCGCGTGAGAACTGGCCTGGACACGCCCATCAGCCTGGTGCGCGGGGTCTATCTGCCACGTGGGGCGGATGCCGCGGCCTTCACGATGACGAGCTACGGCATCCCCCTGCTCGTCCTGGCCACCACCGGGTCCGCGTCGCTGACCGGGCTCGCCTTCGCGCTGGCCTGGATCCCGCGTATCGGCGCCTTCACCGTGGCCGGTGCTCTCGTCGACCGCTTTGGGGCCGCTCGTGTCTTCCGCGCGGCGTGTCTCGCGAGGGCTGGGGTCGTCCTGCTCGCCGCCGCCTTTCTGGCGGGCCTTGACGAGGGAACGCAGGCGGCGACGGTCACGGTGATGCTGCTCGCGGCATTGACCGGGGTGCTCACCGAGTTCAGTTACGTGGCGGCGGAGACGGCCGGCGGCGCGGCCAGCCGGGCAGCAGGAACTGGCGCGCACCGTGTGCAGTCCGTTCTGCTGGGGATCGACCAGAGCGCCATGCTCGCCGGACCGGCCCTCTCCGGTCTGCTGCTGGAACACACCGGTCCCGCCGCGATGCTCGGGGTGCTGGCCGTCTTCTCCCTGCTCGCCGCTGCCCTCGGCCCCCGCGAGCATCCCGCACCGGCCGACGTCGCGTTGCGGAAGGGAGGCGGTCTGCGTGCGGGGTGGGTGACGCTGCGTTCGCTGCCGGCCCTGGCCTGGCTGGTCGCCGGTCTGATGGTCTCCAACGGAGCGGTCGCTCTGCTGCAGGCGGCGATGCCGGTGATCGTGGTCACCGAACTCGGCCGCTCCAGCACGGATGCCGGACTGATCTGGTCCGCTGCGGCCTTCGCTTCACTCCTCGCCATCACCGCCTGCAGAAGCGCCATTGACCGCTGGGGCCTGTGGCCGGTCGGCGCCGTGGCCGCCGCCACCGCTGCCGGCGCGACCCTCGCCCTCGCTCACACCAGCACTTACCACGGCTACGTCCTGCTGATCGCCGTCCTCATGGCCGGCGAAGGCGGCCTCGCCGTTGTCCTGCGCACCCTGCGCTCCCACCTCATCCCACCCCACGCCTTCGGCAGCACCCTCGCCGTCACGATCCTGCTGCTCCTGCTGCCCTATCCCACCGCCGGCCTCCTCGTCGCTATCCTCCCTCCCGCCCAGCTCGGGCACGCCATCACCGCCGCCGCGATCCTGCAGGCCATCGGCCTCTCCACCGCCTTCATCCGGCTGCGCACCCTTCCGGCCCTGACGACCCGGCCTGCCTGACCTCGTCACGAGGGGACTCTGCCCCGCTCATGCCGCCCACCACGCAGGACGGGCTGCCCGGCCTCGCCCTCCCGTTCCAGGACCTACGGCCGACGATCACCGAACAGTTGCAGGCTTTCGACATGCAACACCCCTGGGGTTACCGCGCCCTGGTGCAGCTCGTCGGGCAACGGCTCGCCCAGGGATGCGCAGCGGGTCGGGATGAACGCCCTGTTCGAGGCCCTGCGCTGGCGCCCACCCGCACGGCGTGAAGGGCCTGAACAACAACTACACCGGGCCTATGCCCGTCGGCTGCTCGCCGAACACCCCCAGTGGACCTCCGTGATCGAGGTCCGCCGCCGACGCACCCATTGACCCTCGCCGTCATTCACCGTTCCCCCAATATCCGAGGAGCCTGTCTCTTGTCCGACCGTCCCGTTGTCCTGGTCGTCGCTGCGGCCGACATGGAAGCCGAGGCGTACCGAGCCTCCTGCCTGCAGTCCGTGGCCGCCGCCTACGACGTCCTCCTCATCACCAGCGAGGAACCCTCCTGGGAAGTCCCCTACATCCGGGACTGCATCGTCGTGGCCGACCCGAGCGACCTGGCGGCGCTGTCCGCCGCAGGCCGGGCACTGGCCGAACGCTACGACATCGCCGGGGTGTTCACGTGGACCGAGTGGTACCTCGTCCCCGTCGCCCGCCTCGCCCGCCAACTCGACCTGCCGACCACCGCGCCCGAAGTGATGCAGGCATGCCGTAACAAGGCCACCGCCCGCAGCCTGTTCGCCCGCCACGGCGTTCCCTCCGCCGCCTCGACCAGCGTGGACAGCCTGCGGGAAGCCACAACCGCGGCGGAGCAGATCGGCTATCCGGTCGTCCTCAAGCCCGCCGGCCGGGCCGCCAGTGTCGGCGTGAGCCGCGCCGACACCCCCGAACAACTCCTCGCCGCATACGCGTTCGCAGACCGGGCCGCCCGACAGGGGCAGGAGAGTGCGGGGATTCTGGTGGAGGAGTATCTCGACGGGCCTGAGGTCTCCGTCGAGTGCGTCACCTACCGGGGCGAGACCACGGTTGTTGCGGTCACCCGCAAATCCATCAGTGCCCCGCCGTATTTCGAGCAACTGGCACACACCGTCGATGCCGACGACCCGCTCCTCGCTACGGTGGCCCCTACGGCGAGGGCCGCGATCCACGCGCTCGGGATCACCGACAGCGTCAGCCACATCGAGATGCGCCTGGTCGACGGCCGCCCCCGCCTCATCGAGGTCAACGGCCGTATCGCCGGCGACATGATCAGCCACCTGGTCCACCTCGCCACCGGCATCGACCTGGCGCGCACCGCCGCCGACATCGCCTGCGACCGCACACCCGACCTTGCCCCCACCCGGTCCTCGGCCGCCGCGATCCGCCTGCTCTACCCCGAAACCTCCGGCACCCTCACCCACCTCGACTTCGACGGCCCCCGCCCGCCCTGGCTGGAGCGGATCCACTTCCACCGTCACCCCGGCGACCCCCTCCTCCTCCCGGCCGACGGCGGACACCTGTTCACCGCCCGGATCGGCTACCTCATCACCACCGGCCCCAACGCCATCAGCGCGGACACCCGTGCCGCCATGGCCCTCGACCGCCTCCACGCCCGTGTCGAGCCCGCCGTCATGGCCTGACCTCCTGGATCCACATGACCCTTGACGACGACCGTCTCATCATCGACGGGGACGTCCACGTCTCCCCGCGCTACCTCGCTCGCAGCACCGCCATCGGCGACCCCGCCCTCGCGCCCCTCCTTGACCTCGGCTGGGAACTGTCGCACGACGATCTCGGCAACGCCTACGTCAACGCCCCCGACCGGCGCGTGCGCCTGGGCTATCTACCCGAGGCCGAGGACGACGGGCTGTGGCGCATCAACGCCTACAAAGCCCACCACGAACTGTTCAACGCGCCGGCCTGGGGCGTCTGCTTCAACAGCGACACCCCCACAGAGTTCGTCCGCGCCTTCACCACCGCGCTCGCCACAGCCTACGAGCAGGGCCCCGAGGCGTACCTCGCGACGCCGGAGCCGCTGGACGAGGAGCGCGAACCGTTCCTCGTGGTCACACCGCTCCTCCACCGCGGCTGGGAACTGGACAAACCCGAGCCGGACGTCTTCACGATCCGGCCCGCCGACCGGCTTGCCGCACTGGAGATCACCACTGGACCTCTGGATCCGGAAGGCGAGTTGACCAGCCGCACGGCCCGCTGGCACCTGTGGGCCGGCACCTCCATCAACCGCCCCGTCTGGTACGCCACCGCCAGTACCAACACACCCGTCGCCCTGCTCGCCGCCCTCACCGCATGCGTCTCCGACCCGGCCCCGCTTCCTCGATGGCGCGAGGAAACCTTCAGCTACACCAAGAGTGCCCAGCTCGCCCCGATCCTCCCGCCGCAATCACCCGTGCCCACCCCGCTCGACATACAGCGCGTTGCCGCGTCACGACGCCCGGCGGCGCTTCCCGCCCATAGCGTGCCGCGCTGGAGCACCAACAGCCGCCCGGCCCTGCCCGGACCGCGCCGATAGCCCCTTCCCGACCTCGACCGGAGACGCTTCTTGTCCCTGCAGGCCACCGAGTTCTTCGCCGAACTGTGCCTCCCCTTCACTGACAGCACGGTCGTGGGCAACACCTACTTCGCCACCCCGGTTCCGGGCGGGCCGCTGCGGCTGCGGATCGACTTCACGTCCACCATCTGGGCTGACACCTACAGCGGCCTGCGAATAGCAGTCGTCCACGCGGACCGGGGCGAGATCGATGCGGTGGCGCTCAGCTTCGTCGACCACGGCACTTTCCACCGCCGGGACGAAGCCCGCAACACCCGCCCGAACACCAAGCAGTACGGCACCTTCGACACGTACCAACGCCCGGGCCGGCCGTGGGAAGGCGCCGTCACCACCGGACTGCACGAGGCCATCGAGCGCTACTGCACCGTCTGGTTCCCCGGCGTGTGGAAGCCGTCCGCCTCAGACATCACCCCGCACCGGACCGCCCACAGGATTCCCGCCCCGCCGGCCCGCAGCGGCAGCCGCGCCCACTGAATTCTGGCCCCTACTTCCGTGCCCTCCTCGGGCAGGGGCCCCTCTCCCCGCAGGAGCCTTCTCTCCGTGTCGCCCGACCGCTTCCAGAATCTCGACCCAGCCCAGAAAGTGAAGGTCCTTCCCCGCCACTTGGCAGGCCCCGGCCCCACCAGCCCCAGCGCAGCCTGGCCCTTCCCCTTCGACGAGGACTGGAGGGTGTACCAGTCCGAGAAGGGAACAGCCTTCACCACCAGCCCCTGCATGCGCCTGTGGAGCAGCTTCACCCCCGAACCCGACAAGTCCCGCAAGGGAGCGTGGACCACAGAGGCCAACCGCCACGGCGGTCTGCCCTTCGGGCACGCCACATGGCAGATCACCTTCGACGCCACCACCCCGGTCGAACTGCTCCACGACGTCCACACCGAACTCCTCGACCTCTACCACGAAGACCTCCACAGCGACCGCGACGGGCTGTTCGAGGACATGACGGCGCCGCACGAGGCGTACGCGTCGCTGTTCGCCTCTGGCTGGCGCCACCACGTCAAGACCGACGGCACCCAGAGCTTCCTCTCCCCCGACGACCTCGCCGGAGTAGTCCACCGCTACGCCGTCACCCGTTCCCACGAACCCGCCTGGCGAGTCTGGGGCGGCCACCCGAGCGAACCCCAGTGGCAGGCCCGCTTCACCACCGGCACGCCCACCGCCCTCGTCGCGGCTCTCACCGCCTCGATGATTTCCACTGCTCCACTGATCCGTACCGTGAACGAGGTGCCTTGCAACACCCGCTCCCACCTCTACCTCGCGACGCCGACCGGTACGCCGCCCGCCGATCGGCCCGCTGCCCAGCCTCCCCCCGCTGCGGGACCGGGACCGGGCACGCGCCCCAGCCGCTGACGTCCACCATCAGCAGAGACGAACAGCGAGAAGCGTTCGGTGGAGACGTCGCTCAATGCCCTCCCGGGACAACTCCCGCTACACCGACGTCGGATCTCCGAACTTCCGGCCGAACTCATCGCATCGAAGGGTGTGTTGCGCCTTGCAACAGAGCGAGCGGCGGGGTGCCGTCCCGCAGCTGGCACACCGCCGCCACCACCCACACGGATCGACTCAGCAATACATCACTCAGAGAGGCAACAGGAATGCAGCTGACGGTAGCTGTTCAGAATCTTGGACACGGCGGGCTCGCAGACGGAGACGGAAACCCAGAAGACCGATGGCCGCAGCTGGCCCGGCGGCTCAACGGCGCGGCCGACCGGGTAGGAGCCAGCCAGGTCGACGTCGTGATGTTGTGCGAAGTTGTCGACTGGCACCGCTTCGGAAACAAGCATCTGGCCCGCGCCATGACGGATTTGGGACTTGATGCAGCCCCGCTCGCACCCTCTCGCAGCGGCTACGGTACCGGGCTCCTCTACCGTCGCGAAGTCCTCGGCCCCTGGGCACGCCACAATCCGGACTTCGGCAAGGAAGCCCTGCACGGCTTGGCCGTCACGAGCTTTGACATTCCCGGACTGCCGGCGAAGCTGAGCTTTCTCCCTGTCCACTTCACCCCCTTCTCCGCCGAGCAGGCCGTAATCGAAGCGAATTACGCCGCGACCCGCGGCTACAAGTACGGGCCCTTCGCCGTCCTGGCCGGCGACGTCAACTATGCCCCCGCCTCGGCGGCCCACCCACTGCCCGACTTCGCCGAGATGAGGCCCTACAACCTCGGCTCCCGGACCCAATTGCCCGCTGGAGACTTCATCCCCGGCCAGCCTCTGAAACCGAACCGTGACGTCACCCGAAAGCTCGCCCAGAACGGCTATGTCGACGTCGCCTGGCACCTCTTCGAGCAGACCCGAAACAACACGCTACTGCGGCCCACCGCCACCGACGACCGCATCGACCAGGCATGGGTCACCGGCCCCCTGGCCAACGCCGTCTCGGACTACCAGCTCCTGGACGAGCCCGCCGGGGCCAGCGATCACCACGGCCTCGCCTTCCGTATCGACACCGATGCCATCGACGTGACCAACCTCTGGACCTACCGCTAAGCGGCTTCCGGCAAAGTCAAGGGCTGCATTTATCCGATACTAGGCTTCCCGAAAAGAATCGCCATCAACCCCGTTCGTGTAGGAGTAGGTCGCTTTCTAGCGGGATCGGGATCGCGGTCGGGGCATTGTGTCTGCCGCCACCCTCGGCCCGCTGTCGGCCAGGGTGGGCATCAGATTGAGCGGGCCGAACGTGTCCGTGGATCGCGCAGGAATGCTGTACGCGGGGCTTCTTCGTGATGTAGTCGGGGTCATGGAAGGTTGGGCAGCCTCGCTGGGGCGAGCCCGCAGCACTGATCCTCCGGCCTGCGGCGACTGGATTCGTTGAGACGAACGGCGGCGACTCGGCTCGTTGAGACCGGGCAAGTTCGTGACCGCTCTCAGCGAATCCAGTCGATTACGAGGCTCTGAACAGGGCGACTAGGTTCGGTGAGACGACCAACTTGAGGGCAGACTGTCCGCTATCTGCCAACCCTCTTGCGGCCGGCAACTCTGCTACCTGAGGCTTCCTGGGGCCGTCGGTGAACAAGTGACGCGCTGGTACAGCTTTGAGCTGCGGCAGTGCAATTGGAAAGCAGCTGCTTGTTCACCGACGGGTCCATGGCCTGCCTGCCGCCGGGCGGCGCCGTATCAGTACAGCCCGTTCGTGTCCTCCCGGTAGGTGTTGTCGAGGATGTCGTTGAGGAAGGTCCCGAACTCCGACTGGAGGTGAAGGCCGCTGCCCGGCTCGTAGGCGAACAGGCCGGGACAGACGCTCTCGTCGAGACTGCTGTCGGCGAATAGCGCGTACGAGAAGCGGTCAGGTTTGGCCCCGCCGCTCGGCGGCTGGCGCACCACGCGGTGGGCCACCGCGGCCACCGGTGTGGTGGTCCGCCGGGTCAGGATCTCCATCGCGCAGCCGAAGTTCACGATGAAGGTGCCTGGGACCGGGTCGATGGGGTGCCACTCGCCGTCCCGGTCCACCTCAAGTCCGCGCTCGGTGGAGCGCAGAACCGTCACCCAGCCGGAGTCCTTGTGGACGTTCAGGCCGCGCGCGGCCACTTCCGGGCGGAAGTGGTTGAAGGTCAGGGTGTGTGTGCCGTGCGGGGTCAGGCTGTGTCCGGTGGCCTTGTCCCAGAGTGCGCGAGGCAGGTCGAGGCGGGCGAGCACAGCGCGCTGGATGTCGAGCGCGAAGTCACGCATGCGCTCGGCCTGTCGGGCGAGCGCGGCCGGATAGATCTGGTCCCACCAGGCACTTTCCAGGAAGAACTGTTCGGTCTGGTCGGCATCACGGCAGAAGTAGCCCTGGTGGCGGCCGAGTTGCTCGGCAGTCCAGCGGCGAAAGCCCTGGTACGGATCCGGCTGCTCGGCGGGGCTTGCCGGGTCCTCGGTCGGGAGGTAGAAGGAACGGGCGAAGCGGTCCCCCGCTGACAGGTCCGTGTCGGCGGGCTGCCGCACGTAGAAGAAGCCGTCCTTGAGGGCGCGCCTGAGGCCGTCCTCGGTGGTGAAGCGCAGCTCCCCGTCGTGCAGTTCGGCCAGCTGCCAGCCCTGCAGTGCGATGGCACGCGGATGTCCCGCCGCCGTGCTCATATGCGGGAGTGGAAGTCGTAGCCGAGCTTGCCCGCCTTCTCCACGGAGAAGGCGCGGAAGCTCTGGTATTCACGCAGTCCCCCCTCGGTGTCGTACTGGTAGAGCGGCATGTCGTAGCGGGGCCCCATGTAGACCGTGAACGAGGAGCGGTCCGGGACGCCCGCGTCCGGGCGCAGTTCCGGCACACGGTGGTAGACGGCGGTCACCGGCCTGGGCAGCTTCCTGGTCAGTACCCGGAAGGCGTCGCCGAGGTTGACGGTGAAGTGGCCGGGGCGCTCGCGCACCGGCAGCCAGCGGCCTTCGTGGAGGATTTCGTAGCCGGGCTGGTCGGTGCAGATCGTGGTGATGAACCCGCTGTCGGAGTGCTCGACGATCCCGGCGCGGTCGCTCAGGCCCGCACGGTAATGGTTGACCGTCGTGTAACACAGGCCCGTGTCCTGCGGGGCGCCGCCGGTGATGAGGTCGCGGTCGGCCTCGGGCACCCCCGCCGCGTCGAACACGCCGTAGAGGACGTCCAGGGTCAGCTGCCGCATGCGCCGCAGCACCGCGGTGACCTCGTTGGGCAGGTACTTCTGCCACAGGAAGCTCTCCAGTTGGAGCTGCTCGACCTGGTCGGGCCGGTCCTCGTAGCCCAGTTTGGAGGTCGGGTGGCCGTGTTCGCGGTGGCCTCGGTGGCGGTCGGCCGGATCACCGGTCCCCGGCTTGTAGAAGGTGCGGCAGAAGTCGAGTCCGGCGCGCACGTCGAGATCCGCGGGGATGGCCACGTTGAACGCGCCGATGCAAAGTGCCCGTTCGGTGTCGTCCGCGGTGGCGAACCGCAGGGCGCCCGCGTCGACCTCGGCCGCGGGGAGGATGAGGTGGGTCTCCTCCTGCTCGTCCCGCTGTGCCTGCGCAGTGTCCGTCATGGTGCGACTCCCGTCCTGGTCGGTTTCCACCGGTGCCGTGTGCGTGCCCCGGCTACAGCGCGCCGTCGTCGTCATAGGTCCGGCCCACCTCCTGGGCGGCGAAGTCTGCGACCGACTGCACTGGGTGAGCTGTGCCGTTGTCGAGCCGGTAGACGGTGCCGTCGAGGGCGGAGTCCAGGAACGTCACGTACGAGATGCGGTCGGCCTGGCCCGCCGAGCGCTCGGTGGAGACCACGCCGTGCACGTTCGCGCGCACGGGCTGCGGCAGGGCGGAGGTGAGCACCTCGAGCGAGCTGCCGAAGTTCACGATGAAGTGGCCCGGCTCGGGGTTGACGGCGCCCAGCTGTCCGTCGATGAGCGCGAGGAGGCCCGGCTCGAAGGAGCGGAGTACGGTCACCCACCCGGAGTCACGGTGGAACTTGCAGCCGCGGGTCTCCTTCTGTGAACGGAAGTGGTTGAAGGCGAGCATCTGGTGGCCACCGTTGTCGGAAAGGCCGCCGGACACTTCGCTCCACAGGTGCTGCGGTACCTTCACGTGCCGCAGTACCGCGCGCAGGACGGCGACGCCGAGGCCGGTCATCCGGTGACCGGTTTCGGTGACCTTGGGCGGCAGCAGTGCCCAGTTCGCCCTCTCGATGTAGAAGTTCTCCCACTGGTCGTGCTCGCGGTCGAAGTAGCCCTGGTAGGTGCCGGGGACGTCGGCGTGGCGGTAGCCCCGGTAGGGGTCCAGGTCGTCACCGGCCGGGGCCTCGTGGAAGTGCGCGGCGAACTGGTCCCCGGGGCCGGTGTCGAGGCCGTCGGGTATGCGCAGCAGGAAGAAACCCATGGCCAGGGCTCGGTCGAAGCCTCCCTTGCGCTCGAAGTGCAAATCGTCCCCGTCGAACCAGGAGCGTTCGAGGCCCACCGGCGAGTAGGCGGCCTGAGCCTGCTGCTCGCCGGGCATGGGCGGCAGGCTGACCGGGGCCCGGGCGGTGGTGGGGTGGAAGTGGGCCCGGACGGTACGGGAGTTGGCGGTGGTCATGGATTCGGCTCCCTCGGGGTTGCGGTGTCGCGCGGCGTGCCGGGGTCGGGGCGGATTGTGATGTTTCCCGGCCGTGCCGGGCGCGGCATGGACGCGTGATGCTTCAGTTGGAGGTCGGTGCCCTGCGTGGCGACCGTGTAGCGGCCGTACAGTTCTGTCAGGATCACGGACTGCATCCGCACCGAGAAGAGCCGGCCGGGGCACTTGCGAGGGTTCCGGTCGGCGTTGACCATACTGAACGAGTTGATCTCGTAGCGGCCGCGGGAGAGCAGCGAGGAGACCGTCTCTCGGTCGGAGCGGAAGATGGCCTTGATGTTGGCCGGGCTGAAGCGGCTCGGCTCGGGGAAGACGGCGGGGTCGCGGTTGGCCTGCCGCCGGTCCAGCCACATCATGGTGCCCGGTGGAACGGTCACCGAGACGCCCCGGTGGCGCAGGGCGAACGACTCGGTCGTACGGCGCCACAGGGCACTGGGATTGCTGCCGCCGAGGCGTACGGCCTCCAGGACCACGAGGTCGATCACGGTCGGGGTAGCGCCTGCGTGCGGAAGCGGGTCCGTGTACGGGCACCCCGTCCTGGCCTCTGTCCCTGTTCCGCGCCTGGCCTCCGTCACGACGGTGTCCTTGACCCGGGGCGTGGCCTCTACATAGCCGATTGCCCACATCAGGCTGAGTGCCGTCGTGTCGTACGTGGCGACGATGACCGTGCCCAATTCCTTGATCCGCGCGGCGTCGAGCGCGGCCACGGACTGCCGGGTGAAGGGCAGTTCCCACAACGCGAAGTGACGCCGAATCATGTTGGATTCGGGCGCGTTGGCCAGGGAGTCGAAGTTGTCCGTCAGGAGGTCTCGCACGAACGGCACGATGACGTCGAACTCGTGCATCGCCGCCGGGTTGTCGTTGCTGATGACGTCGGAGGCGAGGTCGAAGAAGCCGCGCACCACACGGCCGTACTCGGCGGAGTGCAGGTACTCGGGCAGCGGCCGCTGGGTAAGGTCGAGGACGCCGGGGATCATGCTGTCTACGTACGCCGTCAGGGACAGCGTGAAGTCGTCGAGCGGGACGGGCCGGCCAGCCGCGCGACCGAGGTGGTCGGCCGTGTGCCGCCGAACGGCGGGTGCCAGGCGCTCGACGAACTTGGCGTTGCCGAGTGAGCGTTCGATCACGGCCCGCTTTCCTGGGCGGTCCGGGTGGTCGTGGGGCAAGGTGCCCATGAAGTCGCCGAACAACTCGCGGTTGGCATCGGTGGAGGGCGCGAGGATGTCGTCGCCGACGAGCGACTCGTTGGTGATCTGATAGACGGCGAGTTTTCGGCCCATCCAGAACGTGCACAGGCCGCCGTTCTCCTCGGCACAGGCGCTGATGCCGGAGGCTCGGAAGTAGTGCGAGGCGGGCTCCCCGCGCACCACGGTCGCCTCGTGGAACGCCGGGGCGTGGCCGTGTAGCCGGCTGGGTCCGTCGTGGTGGGCGACGATTTCGGGGAAGGGCACGCCGGGGGCCTGCGGCAGGGCAACGGTCCTGCCCTGGCGTGGGGCGCCGAGGCGGTCAGCCGAGACACTCATGACGTACCGCCTTCGCTCGCGCCGGCGGCTTTGGCGATGCCAAAGTCGCTGTGCCGATCGGACCAGGTCTGCTCGTTGAACTCGCGCAGGAAATCTTCGGAGCTGCGCACGGGCGCGGCAGAGCCGTCTTCGTATACCTGGTAGAGGTCGCCTGTGGCGGGCGGGTTGGCGAAGGCCGCGAAGGAGAAGCGGTCCGCGGCGCCCGGGACCGGGGCGCACTGCCGCACCTGGTGCAAAATAGCCCGCACCGGGTGGTCGAGGGCTGCGGTGAGCAGTTCGAAGGCCCCGCCGAAGTTCACCACGAAGTGACCGGGCACGGGGTCGACGGGCACCCAGACGCCGTCGACGGACGCTTCCAGGCCGGGTTCCTCGTTGTAGAGCACGGTTACGAATCCGGTGTCCTTGTGCGGGGCGCAGCCCAGCTTGGCGCGCTCCGATCGGTAGTGATTCGCCGCGAACCAGTGGGTGCCGAGGCCGTCGACGGCGCCACCGGTGATCTCGCTCCACAGCGCGGGCGCGATGCCCAACTCGGTCATGGCGTCACGCAGCACAAGGAGCGTGAGAGCACTCATCTGCAAGGCCATGGCGAGGAGTTCACGCGGGAAGTGCAGGGTCCGCCCGGGGCCGTCGATGAGTACGTGCTCGGTCTGGAAGTGCTCCCGGTCGAAGTAGACGCCCGGCACGTCCTTGAAACCGCGGTATGCCCGGGTGGCCGCCGGCCCTTCGTCAGGTGCTCGGTGGAACTCGCGGCACAGAGTGATGCCCGGGCCGGGATCGAACCCGGCGGGCGTGGCGAGCAGGAAGCAGCCGTCCCGCAGGGCCCGGGACAGGCCGTCGGCGGCGTCGAAGCGCA
Source organism: Streptomyces sp. NPDC059255 (assembly GCF_042752355.1). Classification (NCBI taxonomy): domain Bacteria; kingdom Bacillati; phylum Actinomycetota; class Actinomycetes; order Kitasatosporales; family Streptomycetaceae; genus Streptomyces; species Streptomyces sp. NPDC059255. The sequence goes on along the minus strand of NZ_JBHYZP010000002.1, from coordinate 415,607 downwards.
AGCCGGCGCCCGCCACGGTGGCACGCTGGAGGGTCATGGTGTCGACGGTCATCGGCGCACGCCCTTCGCGGTGGGTCGCTCATCGGGGCCGCCCGGGGCGGTAGTGGTGTGCGACCCGTCCGGCGCGTCCGTACCGGCGTAGATCTCGTAGTCGTTCTCGTCGATGAGTTCGCGCGAGCCGCAGACGCGCTCAAGGCTGCTGCCGTGTACGTAGCGGTAGATGCCCTCGTCCTCGCCGGGCAGGCAGCCGCTGGAGCTGAAGTGCCCGAAGCTGGACCGGTCGCCCTGTTGGCGGGCGACCCTGTGCATGATGGCGGCCACGGGCATGCGGCTGCCCGCGGTCAGGATCTCCATGGACAGGCCGAAGTTGACGATGAAGCAGTTTGGGTCGGCCGGGACGGTCTCCCAGTGGTCCTCGCGGCTGACTTCGAGGCCCGGGGCGGTTGTCCGCAGGACGGTGAGGAACCCATCGTCCTTGTGAGAGCTGAGCCCGATGTCCTCGTGCGTGGGCCGGTAGTGATTGAACGTCAGGTGGTATGAGCCCGCGCACTGCGAGCAACCGCCGGTCGCCCGCCGCCAGTCCCGCTCCGGTATGCCCACCGCGGAAAGGACGGAACACAGAATCTGCCGCGAGAGCCAGGTGAGCGACTCGCCCAGTGCGGTGATCTCCGGCGGATAGGCGGCGGCCCAGAACCGACGTTCGAGGAGGAACTGCTCGATCTGGTTGATCCGCTGGTGGAAGCCGAGCAGCGGATCCCCGAAGCGGTCGCTACCGATGTCGCGGAACCGGCCGTACGGCGCCGCGGCCGGACCCTCGTAGAACTGATGCGCGAACGAGTCACCCGCCGACACGTCGAGCTCACCCGGAATCTCCAGGAGGAAAACGCCGTCCCGGAATGCCCGGTTGCGCGCCCCGGAACCACCGAAGTCCAGCATCCCGCCTACGGCGCGGGCCCTTTCGAGGCGCGCTTCGTTGAGTGCGGGATGGTCGGGCGAACGCTTCTCGTAAACGTCTTGGTAGATCTTTCCCCGACGTATTTCGGGGACCAGGTTACGACCTTCGGCTGTCATGCTCACCGGCCTTTCAGATGGAGGGAGACCACGACGAGGTCACGCAGCTCATCCGGGGCTCCCGGATGCTCTCCCTTGGCTATCTCAGACAGGGTGCTGAACGATCCTGGATATACCATGACCGGCAGCCCGCGCTCTTTGAGGCAGGCGAAGATGGCGAACTCTTCGAGAAAGTAGTCGTTGGAAATCAGGATGCGTTTTTCCCATTCGTCCTCACTGATGCCTTCAGCGCGCTTCCGGTGATAGGCGTGACCGAACGATTCGACCGAGGAACGGAACGCCTCGTCCTCGTCGAAGAACGCCCGCAACTTGCTGTGGAACTCGGCATACCTCTCACCGGCCTGTACTTCGCCGCAGGTCAGGATGGTGAAGTCGGTGCTCTCGCGGTACTCGTCGAACACCTTCTCCTCGGCCTCAACAAAGCGCCGGCCGAGCTCCATCGCCCGTTTCCTGGCGCGGTCAGGGGGCAGTCCCTCGGTCGACTCCAGGGTGAGCCGGTGAATGCTGTCACCGATGAGCACCGTGCATCGTCCGAACCTTCGGGAGATCCACTTGACCATGCTCGTGAGTTTGGCAGTGGTGAAGTTGCTGTTTTCTAGGCTGACGCCGAGAAAACATGTTTCGTACTGCTCGAAAGTGTTCCTGCTCGAATCCGGAGAAACCGAGGAAATCTCCGCCTTGTAGCGCGTCCTGCGGGTGGGTGCTATCCGGTGTATCGGAGTAGCTGACCCATGCGCATCTAAAGACATCAAATCCGCCTGATCCATGGGGGGGGAGGTGCAGGAATGAAATTCATCTGCCGCGTTAAATTACTAACAGGAGGTTGAGTCGGAAGCCAAGACCCCCAGGTGGGGATCAGGCCGCCCCGCTGAGCGGCCGCGTTTATCGGGCACTTCACGGCGACTGACCAGGCACTTGGTCGGTGCAGGCAGCGTGAGCCCGGCCGGGTGGTACGGATGGTGACCGTGTGGTCGCGCCATGTGCGGTCGGCGGGGTCGTGACGCGAGACCTCTCAATCCGAGGGTCACCCAACGCGTGGCGCTCACCTGGGAGTTCGCGGAGCGGAGGTCCGGAGCGTGACTCTGCATCGTCGGGGGTGGAGGCCGCCCCAATGTGACCAGATGGTCACAGTCCGCAGTGTTGCCCGTGTTGGCTGAATGCTTTCCTCGCGCCTGATGGAACGCCATATACCGGCAGTTCAGCGCAGATTCCGCAAATCCATCGACTTCTTCCGCTTGCCGAATCCGCACAGGGACGGGTTGGCAAGTGCCCGGGGGTCAGTTACGGTGATCTCGTCCCGACCGCCCGTCGAGGCGTGGGTCTGCGTGCGTCATGCACGCAGCGGTCCCGCTGACGTGGCACATCGGGCTTTCTGTGGGCAGCCCCTCCATCCGGGCCCCACTTCTTCATCCCTCCTCCTCTCCGCAGCGGCGCTCTCTGTCCAGGAGCGCTCTTCGGCTGCGACCTCCCCCTCGCCACCAGCATCTCGTGCTGCCGCACAGCCGTGCGACGGCAGTAGGGACCGTCCCCAAAGGGGCCGACCATGAGGAGAAGTGGGCAATCGTGAACAAGGGCGTGACCTTGAGGGACGGTGCCGGCGGCGCGAGGCCGCTGCCCTTCGCCACCCGGCGATGGGCACTCCTCGCCATGTCCGTGGGTGTGTTCTGTATCCAGCTCGACTCGTTCGGCCTGAACCTCGCCCTGCCGCAGATCGGCCGGGACCTGCAGGCGGGCGGAGACGGCCTCCAGTGGGTGATCAGCGCGTACCTGCTGTCCACCGGAACGCTGATGCTGGGGGCGGGACGGCTCGGCGACCTGTTCGGCCGGCGGCGGCTCCTCGTCGCGGGGCTTGCCGTGTTCGGCGCGTCCTCGCTGGTCTGCGCGCTCGCCTCGACCCTGCCCGTCCTCGTGGGCGCCCGGGTGGCCCAGGGCGCCGGGGCAGCGATGATCATGCCGGTGGGGCTGTCCCTGCTGACCAACGTCTACCCGGCCGAACTGCGCGGCCGTGCCATCGGCTGGGCCCTCGGCATCGGCGGGATCGCCACCGCCTGCGGCCCTTTCATCGGCGGTGCCCTGACCGAGTCGGTGTCCTGGCGTGCCGTGTTCTGGCTCAACGTCCCACTCGCCATACTTGGCGCGGTCTGTGCCTCACGTACCGCCGAGAGCTACGACACCAGTGTGCCCCGCAGCGTCGACTGGAGCGGCCTGGCCGGTGCCACGGCGGCGCTTGCCGCGCTCTGCGTCGTCATCGACCGCGGACCGCGCTGGCCGTGGCCCGCCGCCCTGGCGGGCGTGGCCGTCGCCGCAGCCCTGCTGATCCTGTTCGTACGGCGTGAGCGGGCGGCGGCCCATCCGCTGGTAGAGCTCAGTCTGTTCCGCAACGGGCCGTACATGGCGCTCACCCTGGCCGGTGCTGCGGCCAACACCACCACCGTGATGTTCCTGTTCGTCGTACCCCTGACGCTCCAGGGCCAGTGGGACCTCTCGGTCGTCCTTGCGGGCACCGCGTTCCTCGCCCCCGCGCTGGCCATGGCGCTCGCCGGGCCGCTCGCCGGGCGGGTACCGCCACGGGCTGCGGTACGGCTGATGGCGGGCTGCCTGTGCGGGGGAGCGCTGGTTCTGGCGTGCCTCGCCCGGACCTCCTCCTTCACCTTGTACGTAGCCGTGGCCACCGTGGGCGGCGCGATCCTCGGAGTGGCCAACTCACTGACGCTCATCGCCACCCAGGCGGTGATCCGACCGGAGCGGGCCGGGGAGGCGTCGGGAGTCACCAAGACGGTCATCACCGTGGCCGCCGGCCTTGGTGTTGGATTGGCCGGGGCCGTCACCGACCAAGCCCGCGGCGTGGGTTCGGAAGCGGCCGCCGACACGGCACTGCTAATCACCGCATCCGGCTGTCTAGCTGCGTGTGTGGTCCTCGCCGTATGGATCAGGCTGCGGGAGGGCATGGTGCGGGCCGGGTCGGGGGAATCGGGGGGATGACTGACTCACGTTCCGCGGACGGTACGTCGCGGAGCCGTCGCCGGATCGGAGCCCCGTACCGCGACGCCCTGACCGAGACATGGCAGCGCCGCTTCGTGTCATGGATCGCCCTTCCCACGAACCTTCCGGAAGCGGACCGCGGCTGGCTCACTGCCGCCCGTCTGTTGGCCGACGGCTACTGGACCACGGCCGCCATCGGTGTCTTCCCCGTCTGCGAAACCGACCGCGCCCCTGGTCGCGGTTGTCGAGAACCTCCTTAAAGACGAGACATCCTCATGAAGAAGTGGCTGCTGCCTACCACGGCGATCCATCTCGAAGTCACCGCCACCCTCTCCCTGCGGGCCGCCCTGCATCGCCCCGCCTGGTACGCGCTTGTCATCGGTGACCCTCGACACCTTCAGCTGCCTGGCCCTCGTTCTGCCCACCGGGCTCGGCGCCAGCGTCGCCTACGGAATCTGGGCCACCAGCACGTCGCCCTGACCGCCCTGGCCTCCCGAGTCCTCTTCAGCGAACCCCTCACCAAGATCATGGGCCTGGGCGTCGCCCGCATCGTCGTCGACGTCCTCCTCGTCGGTCTCGGCGCCGCCCGCTAACCCAGGCTCTCGTGAATGATGGATCTCCGGCTCCACGACGCCATCCTCAACCGGGCCCGGTCTAGGAAGGTTGGCAAAATCGGGCGTCTGACCTTGGCTCCATGAGGTGGGCCCTCTCCGGGCCGCCTCCACGTGTTCGGCCCTTACACCCAGGTAGTTCGGCGTCCGGGATCGTGCGTATCTGATGTAGTGGCGAATGGAGCCGTACGTGACCGAGTACTCGTGGTGGTCCATGAGCTCAGTCCAGATCTGCCTTCCGTTGAGCCCTCTGCCGATCATGCTCTCGACCAGGTCGGCGAGTTCGCCTCTGACGGGGCTGGCCATCAGGCTCGTCTCTGAGATGGCCGGGCGTGCGGTCTCCAGGGCAAGGCGGATGTCCGAGCAGCGAAGGTTGTAGCGCTTCGCGAGCAAGCGGACCTGCGTGCCTTTGAGGGCCTCTTGCGCAATGCGGCGGGCCAGGTCGTGGCGCCAGGCGAAGGGATTCTTCCTGGGGATGCGCGGGCGTGGTCTGTTCTTGCGCTGCGGCGAGTCGGCGTTGGCGAGGGTGCGTTCGAGCGCTTCGGGTGAGTGACCGGTGACGGTGGCGAGGTGTTCGAGAAGCGGCTTGCCGAACCACAGCGGTGGATCGGAGAGATAGCAGTGAAGGAAGCTGGGCCTGAGATGGTTGGCGCGGGCCAGGCGCCGGACATAGGAGTCGGTGGATTCCCCGAGGCAGGGGCGGAGTCGGACTGGCAGTGGTGCGAGCCGAGGTGGCAGTTCGCTGTTCATCGGAATGTAGCGGTCTTCGTGGCCAGCGACGCCGTGGTGCGGGCGGTGTGGTCGAGCGGAATGGCCTGAATGATCTTCTTGGTGATCTTCTCGGCGCCGGTGAGGATGGCGTCGATCGCGGCTCCGCGGATGGTGTGGGAGAGGGATCCGATCATGCCGCCGGTGTGGTCGTGCAGGAAGCGGTCCAGGCCGGTGAGTGTGCCGGGGCGGTGGTCTTGCAGCCGCAGGGTGTCCTCCATGGTGGCGACCAAGCCCTTCCATTCAGTGTTGTAGGGAAACGGGCGGGAGGGAATCAGGGTGAACCGGCCAGCGATCTGGGCGCCTCGAGTCCCGGACAGCAGGCCGGATTCCTGGATATCGATTCCGGCATAGACGAATGTGGCGGGCAGGCGCTCGGAGAAGTACTTGAGGGTGTCAGCTACTTCGGCGCCGTGACGGCTGGTGAGTGAGATGTTGTGGAGTTCGTCGACCAGCACCAGCCCGGTGCGCGTGTCGGTGCAGACACCGACCACGGCCTCAATGATGTCTGTCATGTTCGAGCGGGCCCGCACCGGCAGGCCCAGGAAACGGGCGAACTCGGTCGCGATCATGCGGGCGGTCGCGGCAGGTGGGACGGTGACGTAGACGACCGGGATTCGGTCCGCGACGTGTGGGTGCCGGGCCCGGTCAAGGAGTTCGTGTGAACGTGCTAATTGCGTGATGGTAATGGTCTTGCCAGTCCCTGCGGGGCCGGAAACGATCAACCCGCGGCGGGCGCTGATCGCGTGGCGGTTGAGCAGGACCAGCCGACGGCCGCAGATAGCCGTTGTCTCGACAAACGATGTAGCGACCGTGAGCATGCGGGCGTGATGGTCAAGGCGCTCTTCGTCGTAGAGGTCCCGCTCGGACGCCGACATCCGCTGTAGAGCACTCCGGGAAGACAGGACCGGGGGAGCGGGTGGCTCGTCGACGAACCTCCGCCACCCGGCCAAGGTGTTCAACTGTCGACTGGCCTCGGTGCCAGCCTGGGGTAATACTGTGCGGCAGGCCGCCGACTTGGAGATGGTCACTGGCGCCTCCAGGGGTTGGCGAGCGGGTCGAACAGACCCAGCGGGATGACCTTGTCCAACGAGGCGTCCGTCTCCTCATCCGCAGGTTCGCTGTCGGTCTGCGGATCGGGGATCCTTCGGTCCGGGACGGTCGCCCGGGTACGGGCGGCCATCCGGCGATCTCGCCGGGACTGCTTGGCCGGACGGCCCTTGTCGTTGCGGGGACCGTCGTGGGCGCGTTTGAGTAGGGCCGCTGCCGCATCCGCGATCTGGTCCTCGCTCCCGCCCGGGACCTGTTGGCGGGCGTGATTCCAGGCCATTTCGCCGAATGGGACGCCGACGCGGTGCAAGTGCTTCCAGAACACGGTGATCCACTGGTCTGTCTCGTGGCGGCGGTCGCGTACCCAGATCCGCGAGACGTCGTAGGGATCGTGGTGAATCTCCCACAAGCCCTTCTTCGGCACCACTCCGGAATGCTGGCGGCGCAACGGGTTCAACTCGGGGCTGTCGTAGGTGCGGTGGTTGATCCGGATGCCGTAGGCGTTGATGGCCTGCCACCGTTCCGGCAGCAACTCGACGTAGTCCTCACCGCTCAACGTAGCCGGAACGTAGCCGCACGATTCCAGCAGCATCGCGTACTTCTCGTTCGGTGAGAAGGCCCGCTTCGACGCGTCTGGATCTCGCAGGGCGTCGTGCGGCCGGTTCTGCCAGACGGCGATGACCCACTCGTCCAACAGTTCCTGCAGCTCGGGAAGCGACCACAAGGGCCCGTGCTCCAAGCCCCGGCCACGACGGTCCACCGACCGGCCGGTGTAACCCGCGACGAACTGCGCGAACAGCGTCGCCACCGAACCCAGGGTTCTCTCGATCGCACCCTTTTCGAAGGGCGACGCCTTGTGCGTCGGCTGAAGCGTGATACCCAAGAAACGGCAGGACGCACGAAAGTTGTGCGAGATGAACACCTTGCCGTGGTCGCAGACGATCGTCTCTGGCACGATCACCGGCCTCGCCGCCGCATGCTTCAGCCGCTCGTCCAAGGCCAGGAGCCGCTGGTGCGGCAGATGGAACAGCACAGGCAGCGTCGCCAACCGGTCACCGGCGGAATCCGCCCCGGCCATCAGCGGACCCGGTGTCGTAAAGACCTTCCGAAGCCGACCCGCAGACGCATTCTGCAAGCAGCGGGGGTGCCGATAACGTGACAACCACCGGACATTCGCCAGCATCACCGCCTCCGGCACCCCGACCCTCTCGAAGTCCCACCCGATCTGTGCGCAGGCCAGGCGTGCCACCTCGAATGCCTCGGCATCCTTCGGCTCGATCCGGTCATCCGCTCGGACGTCGACGACGACGGCCGAGCCGTCGGCGCGGCGTACGAAGTAGTCCGGGGCGTGCCGGCGCTCTCGCTCGCCATCATGCCAATGCAGCCAGAACGGCTGCGAGGAGATACCTACCACCGCCGGATCGAAGTCCATCAGCAAGAGCCGGTCCCGCTCCTGCCACGACTCGAAGCCGACGTGCTGCCTGGTCGTAACCGACCAGTACCAGCCCGCGAAGTGACGCGCGCCCCTCGACCAGCGAAACGGACGCACCGGAGCCATGTCCTCGAACCGAGTCGTCACGCAGTCCAGCAGCGGACGCCGCCGACGTTCCCGGGCAGCGTCTATATACGACAACTCGACGTATGGCCCCGCAAGATCCACGCCAGTCAGTACAGCCACCCAGTGCCCCCAGCGCGATCGCCCGTGCGGCTAGGTTCGCTGAAACGAAAGCCCAAACGGCTGGGTTCGTTGAGTAAACGCCTCGAATGGATGAGAACGGACAAGTTCGCCCGGGGCAGACAAGGAAGTACGCGGAAAGACTGGCCAACGCGTGTGAGGCCATGTCAACGTAGACAACTCCGCAAGGATCCCCAGGTCAAAGAGCTGATGCCCGGTGACTGGGGACCTCGCTGGCCTGGTTTCTTCACCACCGTCGAAAGCCCTGCTGGGCGAGTGGCGGATCGGCTGCGACCAGCCCCACACAGCCTGGGCGAGTGGTCCGCAGATGACGTCAACCTGATCGTGGACGCCCTGTGCGCACCGACAGCGGCAAGCAGGTTCCACCGTTCACTGTTTTCTCCGCACCGAGGAGGCTGTCCGTGGCTCATACGGAGATGACCGTCGGCGATCTCATTGACTTGTTGGCCGGCTGTGACCGGAGCGCTCCGGTGCGGCAGGCGATGAACCCCTTCTTCCCGATGGCGCATCGCCTCGCGCAGGTGGTGCAGTCCGTGGACGAAACCGGTCAGAGGGTGGTCTACCTCGCGGAGGGGCGGGATGAGGACTCGCAGTTCGGTCATCTGCCGCCTGAGGTCGCCGTTGTCCTCGCCTGGCAGAAGCCGGTCCAGGCGCCGCCGCACCGTCCCCGTCGCAGTGCCGGCGGCCAGTAGAACCCGCACCGAGTCTTTGGAGGCGCCCTGTATCCCGACTTTCCGCTCGACCCGTCCGTTCCCCACGGTGCCCCGTGCGCGTACTGGGTCGGTCCCCGCTATCTGGCCGGTGACGACGGACGCCTCTACGACACCGTTGCCGATACGCTCGCTGGTCTGGGCTGGACGAGCCTGACGATTGTCCGCGGGCGGCACGACCCGGCCGAGGCAACGGAGGACCGTCAGGTCCTGCGCAGCACGGTCCTGCACATCAGCCCTGACAACCTGCGCTGGGCCCAGTGGAGTCTGGCGGACGAGCCGTTCCACCTGGGGGGCCGGCCGGTGGCCTGGCAGGTCTCGGCCCGCGCGGACACGAGCAGTCCGCTGGCCGCGTGGTCGGCCTACTTCACGCCGGATGTCCCCGGGGAGGCCGTGGCCGACTTCCTCGTCGCGCTCGACGCCCGCGACGAGCCTGCCGTGCCGCTCGCCGGGCCCGAGCTGGTCCTCGACGCGGTCGCCGCACACGGCTGGCTCCGTGACATCGAGCAGCCCCACGCGGCAGTGGATCCCGCGTTCACCTCGCGCTTCAACCTCGGCGGGGTGCCGCCTCTCATTCAGGACGGCGACCCGCGCGCCCTGACCACCGGGTCCGGTGAGGCGGGCCCGACCGGATGGCAGGCATGGTCCGAGCCCGACCCCGGCGCCCCGCACCTGTGGGTGGCGTCTTTCGGCGCCAGCGTCCCGCACGACCTGGTGGCCGCGTTCGCCTCCTCCCTCAGCTCGACGGTGCCGGTCCTGCGCCGGGTGCTGCCGGAGGCCACCCGCGAGCGGCTCCTGCGCGCGCCGGCCGTCTAGAGCGCCAGCCCGTTCAGCGGGATGGGTTGTACGACGCCACTGCCCCCGACCAGTTTCTTGGTCGGGGGCAGCGGTATGTCGGGAGCGGGTCAGCCGGCCGCTGTCGCCTTGGCGAGGGCCTTGTCGAGATGGCGGTCGACGAGAGCCGGGGAGCCGGAGACGACCAGCAGCAGGCTGCTGTCGCGGATCGCGGTCTGCTTCACCACGGTGCTCTGCCCTCCGGCGGAGAATGTCAGGAGCTGGCTCCACTGCTCGTCGCCGAGCCGGCGGGGTGCGGTCAGCTTCTGCGTGGCCAGGTCGATGACGGTGCTGCCCGCGACGACCTGATAGGTGGGGCAGCCGGTCATGGCATCGAATATCTGGCCGATGCTGTCGGACAGTGTGTTCGCGCTGTCGCTGTAGAGCTCCTCGGATACTTCCGAGCTGCTGCTGCCGGTGTAGGTGAAGGTGGCTTTCGCCTTGCGAGGGAAGGCGAGCGAGCCGGTCGCCGCGTCGCCGCCCAGCTTGTTCAGGGCCGGGCAGCCGATGACGGTGACGTCGTCGTGCCGGGTGACACGCTCCGGCTTGCGCAGGTAGCCGCTGCCCAGGTCCTGCTCGTCGAGCAGACGCGCCTTCAACGCGGCCGAGGACAGCGGAGCGGCATTCTGGCCGGGCCGGGCCGGCTCCCCGACCGAGGAAGAGGCGGTGCCGGGCGTCACGCCGGTGGTGCCGGCGGAGCAGGCGGGCACGGTGAGGAGAACGGCACTGATACCCAGGATGGTGGTGACGGTGCGAACGCGCATGACTGTACTGACCCCTTGATGCTAGGTGACGGGCGGTCAGTACCCGGGCCCATGGGCCCGGTGGGGGTCGTAGGAGTGGGGGTCAGTGTCCGAGGTGCCGCAGACAGTCCTCAAAAGTAGCATGCGTCGAGACCCACGGCCCGGAGTTGCGGTTGTACCAGGCGGTGTCCAGACGGGTCTCCAACTGCTGGTGACCGGCCCGGCAGCGCAGCCAGATCTGGTCGCGAGCGGAGAGGACGAGCCAGTCCCGGTACGCCCCGCACTCGGGGCAGGCCGCCATCTCTCCGTCGAGAACGAGCGGCTGCGGCCAGCGCATCACCATGCCGCCGAGCTGGTCACGGCTGGGCACCCGCAGCTCCGGCGACGGGAAGTCGTCCACCGCGCCAGCCTGCTCGCCGCGCTCCAGCTCGGCCCACACCTGCCCCGCCTCCGGCGAGCCCGGATCCTGCAGCCGCGCCGACAGCTCGAAGAACCGGCGCTGCGCGTCGTTGGGCTCCTCCGCCCGGCGGCGTATCCGGTCAAACATCGTGACGTCCCCCTTTGGCTTGTCCTGTGCGCGTCATTGATCGTGCCCTACGCCGCTGCCGGTTTCAATTCACAAAGTCAACATCCGTTTTCGGGGCAGCGTGGATGCGGCCGCTGCTCGGGCCAGAGCGGCACACAGGCACACAGGCATGCTGGAGGGCGAGGGCGAGCGGTGTTGTCTCTGGTCTCGGTGGTGCACTGGCACTGCTGCTGTGGACCGGGTGGGGGGATCACCGGGTATTGCTCGCTGGGTTCTCCGCGCCATGGTGCCGGCCGGGTGCGGGTGGCTGGGTCCTTGTTCTGTGAGCCATGCGCGTGTCTTTGTCCGGGGTGTCGGCGGGCAGGTCGGCTATCTGCCGTATCCGCCATACCAGTACGTCGCTGATCGAGTCGGCGGTGGTGAGTTCGCGGCGCCGGGCTGCATCGGTCAGAAGTGCGGCGGGGTCATGGCCGGAGGCTTCGGCGTCGGTGATGGTCGCGGCCAGGGCGTACCAGCCGGGCTCGGTGAGGATTTTCTCGGCCAGTTCCGGAAGCGTCTGGCGCAGTACGGTTGTCTGCTGCTGGAGCTGGGGCCGGGTGAGGTGTCGGCCGCGTTGGTAGAGCGCGGTGAGGGGCTGGGCGGCGGCGGTCCGGTAGGCGGCACGCAGGTGCTCGGCGGTCTGGCGGGCGGCGGCGGCCTGTTGGGCGTGGCCCTTCTTGGCGTGCCAGTGCATGGTGGCGGTGATGAGGAAGAACAGCATGTCGATCGCCATCGCGGTGCTTGCGCCGTCCTCGCCCCGGTCGAGGGCGGGGCCGGCGTGGATGAGGTCGCGGGCGGCCTGCCGCAGTGCCCGGTCGTGGCCGCGTTCGGCGCGGACGTGGGAGCGGGAGGCGCGCTCGTAGGCGCGGGCGGCGTCGCGTAGTTCGTGCCGTGTGTGGGCGGCGGAGGTTTTCGCGAGCGCGTCCAGGACCTCGCCGGCCGACGCGATGGAGGCGGCTGCGGCCGAGTCGTCGCTGTGCTCGATGACGAGAACGGCCCGCCACGCGGCCGATGCCGTTGTTCGCCGGGCGGCGGCCGGGGCTCCTGGGCCGGTTAGGACGGTGCCGTCCGGCGGGAGGGCCTGGGTGTCCTGGTCCTGGGTGTCGCCGGACCAGCGCTCGCGGATGCGGGGCAGGGAGAGGTCGGGGGCGAGGCGCGCGCCGGGGTAGAACACCGGCTCGCCGTCTTTGTTCCGGTCGTCGGGCAGGGCGACCTTGTATCCCAGAAGGTCCCCGGAAGGGGCGGTGCGCTGACGGATCAGGAGGCCGGCGGCGGTGAGCCGGGCGAAGAACTCCTCTTCGCCGCTCGCGCCGGCTACTGCCCGCCGTACTGTCTCGCGCAGTTCCTCGCGCGCGGTGCGCTCGCGGCCCTGACGTTTGGCTTTGTGGTGTTCGGCGCTGGTGGGCCGCTGGGCGGCAGTGCCGTCGCCGGGGGCGACCTGGTGGAGGCCGAGTTCCTTCTCGATGAGCCGGGCCTCGGCCTGGGCGCGGGTGCCGGAGCGGAAGTCGTCGGGACGGTGCCCGTCCTCGGTGACGAGGGTGGCCACGATGTGGATGTGGTCGTCCGCGTGCCGTACAGCGGCCCAGCGGCAGCCGGACTGTCCGGCGCCGGGGTCGATGCCGGTGGCGGCGACGATGCGCCGGGCGATGCCGGCCCACTCCTCGTCGGACAGGATCCGGTCTCCCGGATCGGCGCGGACAGAGGTGTGCCACACGTGCTTGGCCGGACGGCGGTGCTTGGCCAGGGCCATCACCGGCTGGTCCAGGAGCTGCTGGAGGTCGGTGAGGGTGGCGTTCGGGTCGCGGCCGGGGTCCGGGGACATGCCGTCGAAGGAGGCGACCAGGTGCGGGTCGGTGTGGTCCTCGTACTTGCCGGTCTCGTAGAGGTAGTAGAGGAGACCTCCGGTGTCCGACCCGGACGGATTGACGCTGGGGATCACGAGCCGTGGCGCTCGATCAGCCGAGTGGCGGCTTCGTGGGCGGTATCGGCGGCACGCCGTACGGCGGCGACGGCCGCTTCGAGCTGAGGAACGTCGGCACCGGAGTTGAGGGCCTTGACTGCCTGGTTGAGGTTGCTGCCGGCCCAGCCGAGCCGACGTCGGCTTTCGAACAGGGCTGTGATCACTTCGCGTTCGTCTGCGATCTCGGCACGGGTGCGGTCGAGGTCACGGGCGGCGGCGAGCGCGGAACGGGCGAGGAACCCGGCGACGGACAGATTGCACCGGGCGGCGGCGGACTCGATCAGGGCGTACTCATCGTCGTTGAATCGCGTCGCAGGCTGGCGCAGGCGCTTCTTCTCGGGCGGTTGACGCGGTCGCTGACGGGCACGGTGAGCGCGCTGGCGGCGGGCGCGCGGCTCAGTCTGCTTCTCCTCCTGCCCTGGCTTCGATCCGCCCCCGGTCGAAGCCTGATGGACCTGCGCCCCCCGGTGCAGGTCCGATCCCGCCCCCTCGGGGGCGGGATCGGCGGAAGCTATGCTTCCGCCCCAACTTGCTCGCCCCGAGACCGAGTTGAACGTCGACTCGCGATCCGGGGCGTGGCTGACCTCCTCCGGGTTCGTCATCGGGCCTCATGCCCCGTGGTCCGGAGACGCTGCTGGACGGCGGCGGCCAGTTCGAGCACACCGGCCGGTCCCGCGAGGAGGAGAACGGGGCTGTCGGGGCGGTGCTGGACGAGCCACTGGCCGCCCGGGGTGAGGACCGCGGCGTGCAGGAGCCGGCGGCGGACCAGGACGTCCGCCCAGGCGCCGGCCTCGGCGGTCGTCGGGCCGCACGAGCGGGCGATACGGGAGTCGATGACGGTACCTCCGGGAACGGGCCGCCGGTGGCCCGGCGTCAGGCCGGGCCACCGGTCGGAAAGGGCCTGTGTGCTGTGTCTTTGCGCTTATCCGCCGCACTCGGGACAGCGGCCGACATGGCCGCTGAGCGCCCGGGCCATCCGCTGTTTCGCCGAGATCGCGTATGTCGCGCTGGACTTCGCGGCGGGTCGGCCGGCATGCCGTGCCGAGTGCGCGGTCAGGTACCTGATCTCCTGCTCGAACTGCCGGTGGATCAGGGTGAAGCGGCGGCAGGTCTTCATCGAGTGGTGCTCCTTGTCGTCTTGCTGGTCATTTCGTCCCGCACATGCCGCAGGACGAGGCCGAGCCGGTCGTTCCGGCCGCCGGGCAGGCCCTCGCGCCGCAGGATCTCCCGCAACTGGGCGCGGGTGACCGACTCGTTGCCATCCCGCACGAGCAATGCGGGGACATGAGGGCTGATCCGGCGGACGAGTTGCTCCACGGACTGCTCCGGCTCACGCCCCGGACGCGTCCTCTGCGGGCTGCGACCGCCACGCCGCTTGCCCGTGCCCCCGGCCTTCGCGCCCCTGCGCCCCTGCGGAGAGACCGTCGGTCCCCGGTCCCCGTTGGGGTCGGTCCCCGTGTTGGTGGTGGTCGGTCCCCGGTCCCCGTTGGGGTCGGTCCCCGTGTTGGTGGTGGTCGGTCCCCGGTCCCCGTTGGGGTCGGTCCCCGTGTTGGTGGTGGTCGGTCCCCGGTCCCCGTTGGGGTCGGTCCCCGACTCGGCGCTCCTCGGTCCCCGGTTCGAGTCACCCGTGTGAGCAGCGACTTCGCCCGCAGGCGCGGTGGTCCCCGTGCCGCTGTCGAGGGCCTTATCGGTCCCCGCGTTACGGTCCCCGGTCCCCGCGTTACGGTCCCCGGTCCCCGCGTTACGGTCCCCGGTCCCCGCGTTACGGTCCCCGGTCCCCGCG
>NZ_JBHYZP010000002.1:387236-400736 GCF_042752355.1 Streptomyces sp. NPDC059255 | reverse complement strand
ACCGGTCCCCGCGTTACGGTCCCCGGTCCCCGCGTTACGGTCCCCGGTCCCCGCGTTACGGTCCCCGGTCCCCGCGTTACGGTCCCCGGTCCCCGCGTTACGGTCCCCGGTCCCCGCGTTACGGTCCCCGGTCCCCGCGCTGCGGTCCCCGGTCCCCGCGCTGCGGTCCTGGGGACCGGGGACGGGTCCCCTCGCGGTCCCCGGGACCGGTTCGGCGGCCGGTTCGGCGCCGGTCTGGGGACCGTTGATGAGGACCGCGGTCCCCGGTCCCCTGACCGCGGGGACCGAGGCGGGCCTGTCGTTGTCGGGGTGTGGGGACCAGGGGGAGGGGAGGGGGACCGTGGCGAGGTCGAGGGCGTGGCGGCGGGCGGCGAGCTGGTCGAGCAGTTCCGCCCGCTGGAGGGGGTCGGTGCCGACGACGGCGCGGCCGATTGCTTTCGACAGCCGCTGGGTGAGGCGTCGGCCGCGCCAGTTGGTTCGCTGTGCGGGGGTGCGTTCGGCGAGCCGTGCGGCGAGGGCGACGGCACGGGCGGTCGCGCGGTCGCGGGTGATCTGGGCGGCGTCGCGGTCCCGGGCGGCGATGCCGAGGCGGGAGAGGAGCCGCTCGCGTGCTTCCCGTCCCAGGGTGGCGATCAGGCCGTGGGAGGCTGCGCCGGGGGTGTGCAGACGCAGTTCGATGCCCATGGCGAGGTGCCAGAGCATCGCTGCCATGACCGGTCCGACGAAGGCGCGGACCGTGCCGCCGACGGGGCCGCTCTCGGCGTAGGCGGGGATTATCTGCACACCGGTGATGACCCAGACCAGCGTCCCGGGCAGCCCTGGCGCACCCAGGGTGGCCAGGTTCTGGCGGGCCATCAGCGCGGTCGCGAACAGGGCGAGTTCCGCGGCGGCGAACATGGCGGCGCGTTCGGCGGTGCCGGCCATGTCGAGGTAGTCGGCGGCGAAGCGCCAGCTCGTGTCGGCGCTGTAGGCGGTGCAGCCGAGCGCGGCGAGCGTGGCGACCTTCACCGCCGGACTGCGGGGACGTTTCTGCGGGGTCGTGTTCCGGCGGCGGAATGCCCACCCCGCGAGGGCCAGGGCCAGGGCGGTGGCGGGGATTCCGGCGGCGAGGAGGACGGACAGGTCCGGGACAGCGCCGAGGGACGTCATACGGCCCTTCCGGCAAGGGCGTCCGCGCAGGCCGGCGGCCCTGGGCGGGGTGCCGGCGGTGTGGTTGTGGGTCGGGCGGTTGCGGGCCTTCCGGGGGCCGGGGCGGACTGCTTGCCCTTGCTCTTCTTCTTGTGCGGGTTGGGTGGCATGCCGAGGTTGCGGTCGCGGTCGAAGACCTTGTTGGCGACCTGGTGGAGGAGGTCGCGGGCGTGCTTGACACTGATCTGCAGGGCTACGGCGAGCCGGACGGGACGCCATCCGCGCAGGTAGGCGAGGTCGATGACGAGCTGGCGCTCGGCCTCGGTGAGCTGGACGTCGCGTCCGTTGAAGAAGGCGGCTACGCGCCGGTAGTCGCGGCGCTGGGGCAGTCCGTCGTGCCAGGGGCGCCGCTCGGCCTCGGTCAGCCCGCCCCAGATGCCTTCCTTGAGGCCGTTCTCCAGGGCGAAGTTGAGGCACTCGCGGCGCACCGGGCACCAGCCGCAGAGCTCCTTGGCTTCGGCGATGGCCTCGTGGTCCCGGGGCAGGGGGAAGAACACGGCTTCGGCGTCCTCGACGTCCATGCCGTGGCAGGCGCCTCGGGGCTGCCAGCTGGTGTCGGCGATGCCGCGCAGGCCGGTGGCCGGGGTGGCGTGGGTGGTGATGTGGCGCATGGGTCTCCGATGTCATGCCGCGTCTCCGCCTGGGGCCGGGGAGGCGGACGCGGCGTTCGGTACCGGCCGCGGCGCGGCGCGGGGCGCGCGGGGCCGCAGCGGGATGGCGGGGGCCGGTGCACCTTGACGGGGTGCACCGGCGCAGGCATGGGGCCGTTCAGGCCGGTGTGGGCTGCTCCAGCCGCTGGGGTTCCTGGGCCTGCTGGGTGGTGGCGAGGTCGAGGCGGCCGGGGTGCGGGGTGGCGCGCGGAGTGGTTGCGCGCGTGCCGTCGTCGGGGCCGATCCGGCGGCTGCGGCACGGCATACCGACCGGTGCCTTGCACCACTCGCACGGCACCGCGAAGGCGTCGGGCCGTCCCTGGGCCACGGCTGCCTCGCGAGCCGCACGGGCGGGCCGGAAGGGCCTGAGGGCAGCGCGGGCGGCCGGCGGGATGCAGGAGCCGACCTCCTTCAGCCGCGCCTTCAGCTCCGGGTCGATCCGGCCGCGACCGCTGGTGATCGCCCGGTCCTCCCGGGGCTGGACGCTGCCGGTGGCGACGGCACGCCGGGTTCCGACCAGCTCGGCGGTCCAGGCAATCTGGTCGTCCGGATCGGAGAGGGGGGTGGGGTCGGTATGCCGCGCCAGGCGCTCGCGCCGGTAGCTGTCCCAGGGACGCGCGATGTCCGCGGGCAGGATCGGGTACGGCGAGGTGCGGATGTGCTGGTGGGCGGCGATCCGGGCGTCCCAGCCGTAGGGCGTGGCCGGGGGGACGTCGCCGAGCAGTACGTGCCACTGGGCGATCTGGTCGCTGGCCTCGCCCTGGTCGGTGCGGATGGTGCGGGGGTCGAGCCGGCCGATGTATGCGAGCAGGGCGGCGATTTCGCGGCGGTCCACGGTCAGCCCTCCGTTCCGGTCGGCTCGTCGAGAGCGGCGAGAAGGGCGGCCATGTGGGCTTCGGCGCGGGTCATCCCGCCCGCCGGAGCCGGGCCGTCACCGGCGCCGCCGGGAAGGGCGCGGAGCCTGGGGCGGCTGGGGGCGTGCTCCCGGGCGATCCAGGACCGCCAGTCCGCAGCCCACACACCGGCCGGCCGGGGCGGGTGACCGGCGCGGTGGGCGCGCCACTTCGCGTCGGCCAGGGCCAAGCCCTCCTCGCCGAGGCGGTCGAGGTGTCCTTGCTGGCGGGTCCAGGTGTGGGTGTCGGGGTCGACCTCCCAATCGGCAGCCGGGGTGACGGCGGCACCACTACTGCTGTACCTACGGTTCTTATCCGGTTCACTACGGTTCTGTGTGCCGGTTTTCGGTACACCCCCGTGCCGGTTTCCGGTACCCCGGGGTGCCGGTTTCCGCCGGGACCTGCCGGATTCCGGTACTGCCGGTTTCCGGCACCCTTCAAGGGATACCGGCACCTCCCGGAGCCGGATCCCGTACCGCCGCAGAGCCGAGATCCGCACGGCGGGAGGGGATTCGGGCTCGTCCACCGACGCGTCCGTGTCGTCCGCGTCCTGGTCCCGGGCGGCTGTTGCCACGGCTACGGCGGCGAGGGGCAGACGGTAGACCGTGCTGCCCTGGGGCCCTGTGAGGTCGTCGAGCTGTTCCAGCTCGTCGGAGTCGACCAGGCGCTCGATGGCCTCGCGCACCGTGGAGAGGGACGCGCGGGTGCGCTTGGCCAGGCTGGACAGCGAGGCCCAGGAGATGCACTGCTCATCGGCCACCCTGTCGGCGATCGACAGCAGGACCAGGCGGGCGTTTCCCTTGCTGGAGCTGTGCTCCCACACCCACTCACGGGCATCGCTGCTCATCGGCCACTCCCCGAAGGCAGGCGGGAGCTGGTGTGTGGTGCGGCTGCCGCGCGGGACAGGACGGGCCTTTTGCGCAGGGCTGGGCGCATGTAACAATCCCCTTTGATTGCCACGCTGACATGCCTCTAGCTAAGGGATCAGCGTGGTGATGGTGGCGATACCGTCCTTGCCGGGACGGTTTCGTGTTGATTGGGCGTCCGGCGTCCGGGAGTTACAGCTCCCGGACGCCGCCGCTGTATCCGGACCTACACGGTCCGTCGCGCGCGCATACTGCTCCTCATGGTCGTACCTGCCGGGCGGGCTGCCCGGGGACGACGAACATACGCACTGACCCGCGTCAAGATCCAGAGTTGGTTCTTAAAGTCTGTAGAAGTCGTCCGGCCAGGCGCGACGCGGGCCGGATCCACGCAGGATGCGCATCCGGTGCCGGCCAGGTGGGCGTGCCGGCCGACGGCCGCGGCGTACCGGAGCAAGTGCGGTCAGGCCGATGACGGCGAGGCTGTGCTTGAGGGACGTGCCGAGGCCGACGACGCCGGGGCCGTCGGTCAGGTACCTGCCAAGGTCTGTCCGCAGGAACCAGGCCACGGTGAGCGTCGTGACCGCTGCCCACAGGGACCGCTCAGGAATCTGTCCGCGGAGCGCCGTGGGGACCTTCCACAGGGCCTGGAGCAGCAGAAGGGCGATGATGGTGTAGGGGGTCGTGTCGGTCACGGCCAACTGCTCCTGCGGGGGTGGGTGAGGGTCTGGTCGAGCGCCCGCACGAGTCCGTCCTCGGCGTCGTCGTGATGAGGGGCGGTGCTGTGGATGAGGTCCGCGATGGTCTCCGCGTGGGCTTCCTTGCGCGTTCCGTAGCGCCGGCGGCCGGCGGCCTGGTTCCGTCCGATGAGCTGACGGACCAGTTCCGTGGCGAAGTCCCGGGCCGCGTGGCCGAGTTCTTCGTGGGGGATCCCGTCGGCGTCGTCGCACCACAGATGTCCGAGTTCACGGAAGATGATCTTCTCGCGGTGGAAGCGGGAGGTGCTGTGCAGGTGAAGTGAGGTGCTCCCCAGCAGTCGGTCGGGGATGGGCACGAGCCTGATCGTCCGCCCCCGTACCTCCCCGATCCCGGCGATCAGCGCGTCGAGGTCGAACGGACGGGTGACGGGCATCTCCCCGACGACGCGGCGGGCCTCCCTGCGCACCGAGCGGACGCCAAGCCCCGATTCCTGCGCCCTGCCGCCCCGGAATATCTGGAGCACCCCCACCCGACTTCTGCCTCCCGGTCACGCCGACGCTCCTGCCGGCGGTGCTGAAAACGCGTGTACTGCCCCGGACACCGGCGTGTCCGGTCCTGCGGCACGGCCCTGCCTCCTGACGACAAGGCCGTGTCCAACATGTGAGATTCCCCGTGGTGAATCGGCATGCCCCGATTCCGTATCGCGCCCAACGCTGCGACAAAGGCACGGGATCATCTCTCCATCCATTGACTCGACCTGACTCCATTTCACCGAATCAGAAACGAGTGCCGACGGACCGTCGGCGGCGCCAAGAGTACGGCCACGCCAGGCGGTATTGCAATACTGTCATCATTCCTCGCGAGTGCGCCACTGGCGAGGAATATCCCTCAACGCCAACAGTGCTATCGAAAAAGGAAGTTCATGGACGTAGTTCTCCCCCGGACCAGGGCGAAGCAGGAGCGCTCGATCCGCACCCGGGCTCTCCTCCTGGCCGCCGCGGGCGAGGTCTTCTATGAGCACGGCTATGCCGCGACAACACTCAAGACCATCTATGAGCGGACAGGAAGCACAAAGGGCCGCCTGTACCACCATTTCGACTCCAAGGCGGATCTGGCCATCGCGCTGCTGACCGAGCAGGTGCCGATGGCCACCGTCCCGCCCCAGGAGTCCAAGATCCAGGAGCTCATCGACACCGGGTTCCACTTCGTGGATCTCATGCTGAACAACTCGCTGATCAGGGGAAGTGTCCGACTCTCGACCGACGGCGGACTACCGCAGGAGATCAACGCGGCCCCCACGTTCCACCAGTGGGCACAGCATGTGGAGCAGGTGTTGACGCAGGCCCAGAAATCCGGGCAAATGCTACCCGGTGCGACCCCTTCGGAGGTGGCCAAGACACTGATCGGCAGCTTCGTGGGAATCCAGCTCATGTCCAAGGCGACCGACGACCGCACGAGCCTCCCGGTGCGGCTCTCCGAGCTCTGGAAGGTGACCCTGCCCGGTATAGCAGCGCCCGGAATGCTCCTCGGTCTCGATATCGCACCCGACCGGCTCACCCGCCTGAAGCTGACAACTCCGTTGATCTGAAATGATCCTGACGGCTTGAAACGTGCCCGTCCGGGGAGCTATCTGGGTGTCGCGGTGAAGCTGATTAAACAGCCCGTTCGGGCTGTTTAATAGATTCGCTTGATCCGTCGTCGAGATGGGTATTCCAGGACTGAAGAATCCCCCGGCTGGGGGTCTCCGTAACGATATGAAACCAAGGAAGGCGACATGATCACTTTACGTAACTCCGCTTGTGCGAGCGACAACAGAGAACATCCCGACAGGACACGCCCGGTGAGTCCATCCCGGGCGGCAACGGCACAAACCACGGAGCTGTCATGGAAAAGCAGAGCCGCCTCACCCTGTTCAGCCACCTGCACCCCATCCACCCGCTGGAGACCGATCACCATGAACAGGCCGAGATGCTCCTCGGTCTAGGCGCCGCCGCGCCGGTCCAACTGCCCGACGGTGAGCGGGCCTGGGCGGTAACCGACCACGCGCTGGCTGTACGCCTCTTCGGAAACCCTCTGGTCGCCGGACACGCGGACGCCCTCCGCTCCGGGGGGCTTGGCGGCGAAAGCCCCGGCGTATGGAACCCGCAGGGCCACGGCCGCGCCATCGGATCCGTTTCCGCCCACCGCGAGGACGAGTGCCGGCGGCTGCACCGCCTGGCCGCGTCCGGCTTCAGCGCCGAACGCCTCGCACCGTTCGTTCCGGACATCGAGCGCCTCGCGCACAACCTCCTCGCCGGCATCGCACCGCACCCGCGCGAGACGGTCGACCTCCGTGCCCGGTTCGCCGTGCGGCTTCCATGCTTGGTGACCGGCATGCTGCTCGGCGTGACGGCCGGCATGCGCGACCTTTTCCACGGTCTCACCACCGGACAGCCTCACGGAACCGGCTCAGGGAGGGCCGCTCTGAACCGCCGGACCGTTCATCAGTTGCTCGGTGATCTGATCGATGTGAAACGCGCCCAACCCGGCAAAGACCTGACAACACAACTTATCGAAGCTCATGATGCCGAAACGGGCACTCGTCTCTCGCAGCCGGAACTGCTGAGCGCCATGAAGCAACTGCTCGACGCGAGCAAGATCACCGCGAACATCCTCGACCACGGCATCGTCAACCTCCTCCGGCACCCGGACCAGCTCCGCCTGGTCCGCGACCACACCGCAACCTGGAACGACGTAGTCGAAGAGACCCTGCGCCACCAGCCGCCCGTGGTGTACACGGCAGTCGGATACGTCGTCGACGACACCACCGACGAACCCACCGGCGAACACTTCCTCCGCGGCGAACTGATCACCGCCAACCTCGCGGCGATAGGCCGCGATCCCGACATCCACCGACTCCCGTCAGCTTTCGACATCACCCGGCCGACCCGCAGCCAGCACCTGTCCCTCGGATACGGTCACTCCTGGTTCCTGGGCGCCGACCTCGCCCGGACAGTCGCCCGCGTCACGCTCCGTGTCCTGTTCGAAAGCTATCCCAAACTGGCCCTCACCGAGCCCGGTGTCCTGCAGCCTCAAGAGTCCTACCTCTGGAACGCCCACCGGTCCCTGCCCACAATCCTCGGCCCTGGACCGGCTGGGCAGGCATCCCGCTCCCCTCGTTGAGCGGCGCCGGCAGACATATCGACGACGAGCGCCCACCGGCCAGTTTGGACGTGGCTCCACCGCACCCAGGTGCCGGTCAGCCACAAGGGGCGGTCCTTCAAAAGAAAACGCCAGCGCCGCTCCGGCGGTCGGTACGCCTTCGGGCGCGAACCGCGGCTTCCGTGTCCCGTCCCGGAGCCAGGTTCGCTCCCCAAGGCAGCTCCCCGGCCCGAGCGGCGCACGTACGGGGTGCTCTCGATGTGCCCGTGTGGCTCGGCGCTCACCGGCGTTCTACGCGCCGAGAGATCAAGGCGTGTGCCTCCGGCTCGCTGAACGCCAAGTAGCTGACCTGGTCTGGGTCGTGGAGATGCTGCTTGAACTCAACCTCCTACATCTCGGCGATCCGGCCGTCGATGTACTGCTCGGTGAGTTGGTACCAGTGCTGGACGATTTGCCAGGACACGCCGTTCGGCTCCGGGCTGGCACCGCGGCTGATACTGAGGTGATGGTGATCGACGGCAGTGGCCGTCGTCTGCCGCAAGTCCTCTGGTACGTCCTGAGGGTTGGTCGCCCGCGCCAGGACCGCTTCCAGGTCCTCGGCGCACGCGAGCCGCGGGGACAGCGGCTCACTCACGGCGAACGGACAGTCTTTGAGTAACCCGCGCTTCCGCTGCGGCCAGCGGCGGTTTAGGGCATGCCGGAGCTGGTGGGCGCCGATGTCCCGGGTTCCCTCGGTATCGTCGAGATCAACGACGTAGCCGGCGGGCCCGTCCACCGACTGTGTGTCGTCGTCGACCGCCCAGCCCGGCTGTTGCACGTAACCGTGCTGTCCCTTGAAAGGGCCGCCGGTGACGCGGACCCTCTGCAACGCGGCGTAGCCGCCCTGGCGGGCGGTGAACACGGCCTGGACGACATCGGCGGCCCCGGCCGTGCAGACCTCGACCGCCGGATCGGGCAGGGCGGCGCCGATGCCACGGCTCATACCGGAGCAGTGAG
The DNA here is from genome assembly GCF_042752355.1 of Streptomyces sp. NPDC059255. NCBI lineage: Bacteria > Bacillati > Actinomycetota > Actinomycetes > Kitasatosporales > Streptomycetaceae > Streptomyces > Streptomyces sp. NPDC059255. The sequence goes on along the minus strand of NZ_JBHYZP010000002.1, from coordinate 392,306 downwards.
ACGCTCTCCGTCCGGCCCTCAGTACGCCAGTTTGTACGGGGCTGATTGCCGTGTCCGTGGTCTGACAGGCGCGTCCGGATCCCAAGTCCGTGTCAGCCAGCGCCATCGCTGAATCACCGGATCGACGTCACCATGCTGACCGAGGTCATAGCCACACCGGGCAGCGCGGCGTGGACCAGGGCGCTGTCGCGGCCGTCGCCCCGCAGATGCCACAGCACCGACTACCACTCGACCTTGGAGACCGGCTTCTCGTCGCGTTTTCCGGCCTGTGCGAGTGCTGTTCGTGATGTCTGCCAGGGGCCGTGACCGGGGACATCCCGACCTCGTTTGCCGACCGACGTTGTGATGTTCGCGATGTCAGCACAGTCGGCATGGAGGTCACGTGGTACAGAGACTGGCGCTCGGTCAGCTCAGGGTGCAGAAGGTGCGGCACCGGGACGGCCGCTGCTCGTACACCATCTTCGACTCGTCGAGCGGGCTGCATTCCGGGGCCGACTGGTACCTGTCGCAGTACGCGGGCAAGGGCTCGGACAGGACGTACGCGTACTTGCTCGTCGATCACCTGCGGTGGCTGGAGCACGAGGGCCTGACGCCCGAGACCGTGGTCTTCCGCGACCTCAAGCGGTACATGGGGGCCGTCGGCGCGAAGATCCCGATGCCCTACGGGGCCCCGTGGCGGGTGAGCAAGCGGCCCTATGAGAACTCCGCTCTGCGCGGGGCGGCCGCCTGCTTGAAGGGCTTCTACCTGCGGCTGGCCGAGCTCGGCATCAACACCGCGCTGGCCCAGGAGCTGAACCTGAAGCGGATGCCGACGCAGCGGGACAAGGACCGCGCTCTGCTCGGGCACCTCAAGCGAAGCATGGACGCGAACCCGCTCGCGCCGAAGGAGGAGAAGCGCCGGCACAAGAAGATGCTGCCGGACGGCGCCCGCGAGGTGCTGCTGGAGGAGGTGAACTCGGCCCGCGACCGGGTCGTCGTCGAGTGGCTGAGTGACGGCGGCTTCCGCATCGGTGAGTTGTGCGGCCTCCACCTGGCCGACCTGCATCTGCGCGAGGATGCCGCCTGCGGCGAGTGCCGGGCCCCGCACGCCCATGTCTGTCACCGCGACGGGCTGGTCACCGACGCCCGCGCGAAGACGAAGTGGCCGTGGGAGTTCGACGGCCAGGTGGTCCGCGGCGGGCTGATCAAGCGGGTCAGCCCGGCGATGATCCACGCCTACTTCGACTACATGATGGCCGAGTACCCGCGCGGCGCCGGCCACGGGATGCTGCTGGTCCAGCAGCACGGTCGGAATCGCGGCCTGCCTTGGGCGCCGGAGGGGGCCCGCAAGATGCTCAACCGGGGCCGGGCGCCGAGCCGGCCTGGGCCTGATCCGCCCGCACATGTTCAGGCACACGTGGGCGAACGCCGTGCTCGACGCGGCGGACGGCAACCTGGTCATCGTCCGGGACGCAGGCGGCTGGGCTTCGACCGAGACGGTCGAGGAGATCTACGCTCACGTCGACGTCAACGACCCCGCCTTCGGCGCCGCGCTGATGGCCACATGGGGTGAGATGCAGTGAGCGACGTCCTTCTGCCTCTGCACTCCGTCGCCGACCCGACCAGGCGCCGGGAGACCCGCGACCGCCTGGAAGTGCTGACGGCCCTGCTCGGCGGCCCGCACGTCGAGCCGCTCTTCCGCGAGACCTTGATCAAGGTGCCTGCCGACCATCCGGTGTTCGGCTGGCGCTGCCGGGTCGAGGGCTGCGACCACTCCCGCACCAACGCCCGCGATCTGTGCCACCCACACAAGATGGAATGGGAACGCGGCAGCCGGGAGAACTCCCAGCTCACCCGTCGCGCCTTCCTGCGGGACGCCAAGCCCGCGAAGTTCTACGACCGCATGGGCGAGCCCCCGGTCTGCCGGATCTGTCCCGAACGCCGCGCCCGCCACCATGAGTTGAGGCTGTGTCTGGCCCACAACGGCCGCTGGAAGAAGGCCTCGGCCACCCGGCCCGGACTGATCTTCGAGGACTGGCTCGCGACGCAGACCCAGTCGTTCCACGGTTACGGCGACTGCGTCGTCGTCTCCTGCCAGTCGCTGTCCAGCAGCCCGATGGGCTTGTGCTGGGTGCATGAGATCCGTTACCAGGCGGACGGCCGCCCCGGCGGCGCCGAGCGCCCGAAGAAGTGGTTCAACCGCTTCGAGATGGTCGGCAAGCCCGTGCCGATCCTCTACGAGGACGAGGCCGCGTTCCGCCGCTGGTGCCGGTGCGCGCATCCCGTCTCGCGGGCCGGCACGATCAACCTCCAGGGGCTGCCGCCGCTGCTGCGGGCCGAGTTCCAGTGGGCACTGTTCGCCCATACTCAGCGGGCCGCCCACACCTACTGGCCGACCTGGTGGGTCCAGCAGCTGGTCAATCTGGTCCGCGATCGCCGCGTCGGCTCGCTGACCGACGAGCGCATGCAGCTGGACTCGCGCAAGAGGTTCATCCTCCACGAGGCCCTCACCGAGCTGCGGATCGTCTACTTCACTCCCGGGGAGACGAAGGAGGCCGGCTACATCGAGACCGAGCACTTCGGCGTCCGCTTCCCGCAGCGGCACAGCAACTTTGACCTCACCGCCGTCTCGCAGCGGTGGCTGCGGGACCTCCTCTGGGACCACATCGCCGACCGGCTGGAGTCCCCCAAGGGCCCTCGCAGCACGGGCCCCCTCGACCACGACCGTCGGGCCTGCACCGAGCTGAGCGCGTTCTTGGAAATCGCCGCCCCCAACGGGGGACACGACCCCCGCCTGCTCGGCGAGGAGCACATGCGGCGCTTCGTCGCCGACCACAACAAGCGGATCCGCGAGGGCCTGACGTCGCTGATCATCCTCGGACCCGACGGCAAGCCCAGCAAGGTCACCGAGCACACCGGCCGCTTCGTTCTCAACCACGGACGGGCGATCCTGCGCTGGGCCCTGAACACCGGCGGGGCCGAGGAGATTGGGCTCTCGCGGAAGTTCATCGTCGCGATGCCCACCGGCAACAGCCCCAAGCCGAAGTCCCGGCGTCCGTTCCCCGATCCCGTTGCCCGAGCCCTGGCCGACCCGACGAACCTGCAGCACCTGGCGAGCCGCTACGACCCGAACGATCACGGAGTGCGGGACGCCTGGGAGGCCTTGGTGTTCACCGGCCGCCGTTGCTCGGAGGTCCTGAAGCTGCGGCTTGAGTGCATGGAGATTCACCGCCGGGTCCCCTTCCTCTGGCACGACCAGACGAAGGTCGGCAACCTCTACGAGGCGATCCGCATCCCCGAGACGCTCTACCTGCGACTGCAGAAACGCCAGCAGATCACCCTGGACCGGTTCGAGGACCGCCACGGACGGCCGCTCACCCCGAAGGAGCGGGCCGGGCTGGCGCTGTTCCCCGTCCCCCAGCCGCAACCCGAAGGGCACGGTCTCGATTTCGTACACGTTCTTCCACACCGGCTTCAGCAGCTGGCTCGAAAACCTCGACATCGGCGCCTGGGTCCCCCACCAGGCCCGCCACACTCTGGCCACCAACCTCCTCAAGCACGGCGCTGGCCTGCACCACATCAAGAAATACCTCGGCCAGGTCTCCCAGCGGATGGCCGAGCACTACGCGAAGGTCGCCTCCTCCGAGGTCGACGACTTCCTGGAACGTCTCTGGGTCGCCGGCCCCGGCGCCGCCGAACCCGGCAAGCTCCTCGTCGTCCCCGACGACGAGATGACCAAGGCCGAAGCCGAGGCGATGGCCCTGGACCTGGCCCGCGGCAGCACCCCTGCCGAAGGCGGCTTCTGCACCTTCCAGCCCGTGGTCCGCGGCGACGCCTGCCCCTGGAACCTCGACTGCCACAACTGCGACAAGTTCGTCATGTCCGGCGCCGACCTCCTCTACTGGCGCCGCAAGGCCGAGCAGTGGCGAACCATGGCCGAACGCGCCCCCGACGACAAAACCGCCGACTACCTGCACGAACTGTTCGAGCCCACCGCCCGCGCGATCGACGGCCTGGAAAAGGCCCTGGCCGGCCTCGGCCTGCTCGAGGACGCCCTCGCCCTGGACCTTCGCCGACCCCAGGACTACTTCCACCGCCTCTGGAGCCTCGCCTTCCGGGCCAGCGACCTCGCCGGCGACGAACCTCACAACGACACCCCCGACCTCACTGAGGACACCGAATGACCGCCCCCACGGTTCCGGCCACCCGCACGGCCCAAGCCCTCGAAGCCCGACGGAAAAAGACCGAAGACGGCCTGGCTCGGATCAAAGACACCCTGGAACAGATGATCAAGGCGCGGACGCCGATCACCATGGCCGCCGTCGCCCGGGCCACGGACGTGTCCCGCACGTTCCTCTACGAGCATGCCGACGCCCGCAGCCTGGTCACCGAGGCGATGAGCCAGGCCGCGGGGCGACGCGTCCAGGACCGTGTCACCGCGCAGGCGGAAATCGAGGCGTCCTGGCGCGAACGGGCCCTGAACACGGAGGCCGCCCTCAAGACCGCCCACGCCGAGATCCTGGCCCAACGCGAGCAGATCGCCGATCTCCTCGGTCAGATCCGGGACCTCCAGACCGAGTGGAGCCAGGAAGACATCACCCGGATCATCACCGACAACGGCGCCCTGAAGAAGCAGGTCCGTGAGCTGTCCACCCAGCACAAGTCGCTGACCGGCAAGCTGGCCGCCGCCCGCGAGAACGTCCGCTTCGCCGACAAACGCATCGCCGACCTCGAAGTCCAGCTCACCGAACAGAACCAGGATGCGACATGACCACCGACCCCACCCTGCCCCGGCAGATCTCCGTCGAAGGACAGCAGGCCGCGAACCTCGCCACGCTGCTGCGTGAGCTGGAGCGGTTCCTCGACGAGTGCGACGAGACCACCGCCGACGCGATTGCCGAATTCTTCGGTCTCCACCCTGCCGCGGAGGCATACAGCGCGGCCCTCTGCTTCCACGCCGACAGGCTGGAGACAGCCCTCGGTCTCCAAGAGCCGACGTAAGGGAAACAAGAGGCGGCCCCTCGGGCCACCTGACGGAGTCGTGTGTCGGGGCCAGTGCATCGCACAAGCCCCCCCCGGGGAGATATATTG